>JAAZLH010000125.1 GCA_012799415.1 Candidatus Epulonipiscium sp.
ACTAAAGGTGCTTGCTTTTGCTCATCAAATGTATAATATTGTTCTAAATAACGTTTATCTTGAACAAAAGGACCATTATAGTTTCCTCTGATATTAGCTGCAAGGGCTTGAGCAATAGGCCATCCATTTGGATGTTCTAAAACATCTTTTGTATACGTAGGATATCCATCAATCATAGTATAGGAAACCCCTTCTTCGCCGAAGTTAAAAAGCATATGCCCTTCTTCACTATAAGCAAAATCTAAAAATCGGGCTGCCAATTCCACATCTTTACACTGTGTTGTAATAGCTACGTTACCTGCATTAGGATGAGGATTTTCCAACTGTCCCATCTCTGGATAATCCCCTTTATTAAGAGTTGGATAAGGAGCTGGTGCTAACATATAGTTAGGATCAGATGCAATACCTGAATTCATCCAAACCCCCATACGGCTTCCTGCCCAGCCAATAGAAGCCCCTGATGTACCATTGGTCATTTGTGCACTAATTTGATCCAGCTTTACAGTTGCAATATCTGGATCAACTAGACCTTCTTTATACCATTTTGCGAAAGTAGTTAAAAATTCTTTATAACCGTCTTCTGCCGCACCAAAGTGAATTTTTCCATCTTTACCAAGATAAAAATCTCTAGTGGTTCCATAAGCATAAGCAAAAGGATTTACATTATTTAGGGAAGCTGTACCCCATTCAAAGGAGAAGGGCGCTGTTGCACCTTTTTCTTCTTTAAACTTTGTTAACACTGTATACCATTCATCAATGGTTGTAGGCATTTCTAAAGAAAGATCGGTTAACCAGTCTTTTCTAATGATAGCACCAATGGTTGGTAGTAATTCTTCATCACCACGAATAAATGGATATACATAATAATGCCCTTCGTCTGTTTTTACCATTTTATCAATGTCAGGATTGTTAGCAAGGTATGCTGAAAGATTTGGGCTATATTTTTCAAGTACTTCATTTAAAGCAATAATATTTCCATCACCAATAGCCTTTTCTGGGCCTCCTGGGTAAGTGAGCCATGAACGTTCAATTAAATCTGGTAGTTCTCCAGAAGCAATCATTAAGTTAAATTGTTCTGTTGCTTGCCCTGTTGGTGGATGCAAAAACTCAATGGTAACCCCTGTACTTTTCATTAAGTTTTTTGCAAAAGGTGTATCTGCGAGATTCGCATAATTAGGAGCCACACTGGTATTCAATTCTGCCCAATAAGTAAGAACCTTATCGGTCTTAATTGGATAGGTAAATTCTTCTTCTTTTGGTTCTGAAGCTTTCTCTGTACTTGCGGTAGGGGTATCCTTATTTGGTTGTTGGGTAGCAGGTTGATTATTCGTCGGTTTACTGCAGCCCGCCAGGGTGCCAACAGCTAACATAGCCGCTAACATAAGTAAGGTAATTCTTTTCTTCATGATTCTAACTCCTCCCTAATAATGTCTATAGTATTTTATAAAAATAGATGGTTTGGAAATTAACCTTCTATCTCCATGCGTTTTTATTTAATCATACTTTTATACAGAAATATAGGTTTATTTTCTAGAATGTATATGCAAAACTTAAAAATCAAGATGCTTATTTTTATGCACTATAAGCAAAATTGTTAAAAATCCATAAAAAGCACTTTATCTATGTTGATAAAGTGCTTTTTATACATACAATATGATTCTTTCTTTGTAAGCTGACCTAAGACTCTTACTATTTCATATTAATATAAATTAGTCACAATAGAAAAAAGATGCCCCTTCATTCAACACGAGATATCCTTTTTACTTTCAAGTTTAAACTTTTATACTATTTTTTTAAATTGCCCTGGAGTTACACCAACAATATTTTTAAAAACTCTTATGAAGGTTCCGCTGCTTCGGTAACCTACCTTTTCAGAAATCTCAACAATACTCAACCCGCTATGCAACAAATTTTTCGCTGCATCAACCCTCACTACATTAATATAATTCAATAAACTTTCTCCTGTCTGTTCCTTAAATAAACGTGATAAATAAGCAGGTGTTAAATTAAATTCAAAACCTACCATAGAAACATTCAAATCCGGATCATGATAATTTTCTTCAATATATCCACTAACTAAGGCACTTAACTCATTATCTATATTCTCTTTATTAGCCTCATTTTTCTTACTAATATGACAACAAACCTGTGTCACAAACTCAATAAACCGATTTTTCACATTTTCTATTGGTGCTTTTGATAAAATAATCTTAGAAATATCCATCTCTTCTAAAAGCTTCGTGTCTCCTTCTGCATCTAACACTTTTACGATGGTCCCTAACATATCAAAGAATAAACAACGTCCCATATCCGCCGATATATTGTTTTCTACATAATTTTTTTCGAAAACTTCATTGATTAATTTTTTTGCTACTTCACAATTTCCTATTTTAATTGTATTGGCAATTTTTTGTTCTATTTCTGTAGGATAATAATAGCTTCTTTGTGCATTTTTTATATCATGATAATAAATAACTTCCTGCTTTTCCTCCAGTACTGAATATTCCATGGCTTCACTAGCCTCTAAATAAGAGCGATTGATCCCATCAATCTCTTGATAAATATCTCCAACAGAAACCGTTAGAAAAATTGAAAAATGTTTCATTACTTCTTGTTGAACAAAATATATGATTTCCTCAATTAAATCCTTAAATTTATCATTATCTTCGGGTAAGTTAATAATTGCTGCAACAAAGTCGCCCATATCTACCATTTCTAAATTAAAATGATCACTAGCCTTTTCTTCAAAAATATTCATTACAATAAATTTAGCCAAACTAAGGTTCTTGTAATAATCCTCAGACCCTTGATGCTGATCCTCCAATCTTTTCACAGAAAATAAAAGAACTATATTATAAGCACCATGAAATATAATATTGTACTCTGACATCTCCTCTACAATTGTTTCTGCATCATACATTCCCTTTAGTAGCTTACTAATAGAATAGCTTCTTAACATCAATGTATTGGTTAGCAGTTTGCTTTTTGTATTCTTCTGATCTTCTAAAAGAACTCTTACTTCTTTTTCAAGCCATTTATATTCATTCTTTTCATCATTTGAATCCGATGTACTTTGCTTTTGAAAAACATCAATAATACTCTTAAGGGGACTATAGTTCATCTTTGCTAAGAAATAGGAGAAGAAGGCTCCAACTAGTAGACAAATAAATAAACCTGTGATAGTAAAGACTTGTATGTTACGTGCATTCTTTTCTAAAATAGGCTTTGGTGTTAAAGTAATGTACTTCCAACTTGCCACTTCCGAATCTTTAATTGAAATTGCATAATGATTTCCCATAAATTCTTTATATACAGGCTTATTATTGGCTGCCATATCAATATAATCAAAGCTATCAGAAACTAAATCAGGATTTGTTGTGCTGATAATCTGATTATTACTGTCAAGAATCAGAATCATATTTTCATCATGCCATTTCATACTTTGCAAAGTTTCCTGCAAAGCAGATTCGTCAAGAGAGACCAAGATGGTTGACGGATACATTCCTAAATTAGAATATAGGGTTGCCTGTAAAAAACTGATAATAGTTTTTCCATTCTCTTTATGAATTTTCGTCATTGTTCGATAATGAGTTTTTTTCATATAATCTCTAAATTTGTCTAGATCATATTCTTGATTTCTAAAATATAACTGGTAAAACAACCCATCACTCATATGGCCATTTTCTCCGATAACTGTATTGGTATTATTAAAATACACAAAAGCATCCGCAATATATTCATTAGACATTTTGTAACTTTTAAGATCTTTTACAATTTCGTAAAGATTATATTGATC
>JAAZLH010000126.1 GCA_012799415.1 Candidatus Epulonipiscium sp.
CTTTTGTACAGTAACCATATTCATTTCTGCCATTTCTACTCTATCATAATCAAGCATAAAAAACTCTACTTTTCCTTCTGTCTTTTCTGTCTCATCTTTTACAATTTCTTCTGTTAATCGATCCTGTAGATCTTCTATTTCCTCCATGTCCATAAATCTACCTAGAAATGCCACATAAATCCCTGCATCCTTTGGGGGATTAAACACCAGATGATTTAACATTGAGCCTACAAAAAAGAGTACCATTGCACTGACTAGAATATGAATCCGATAATATTCCCATATATGATCTACTTTCTCCTTAAAAGTCATATTCTTTAAAGGAGATTTTTTTCTCTCTTTCATCTTTTCACTCCTATCTATCTCTTTCTTCTTTAGAAAAATTACGTTCATGTGCCAATAACCATTCTTTTCGCCATAATCCTCCACCGTACCCAACTAGCTTACCGTTACTACCAATGACACGATGGCATGGAATAATAATAGAAATTTTGTTTTTATTATTAGCATTCCCTACAGCTCGTACACCTCTTGGATTATCAATCCATTTGGCAATATCTAAATAAGATTTTACTTCTCCATAAGGGATATCAAGCAAGGCCTTCCATACTTTTTTCTGAAATTCTGTCCCTTCCAAAGAAAAGGGAATAGAAAAACTTTTTCTCTTTCCTTCAAAATATTCCTCAAGCTCCTGCATTGTTTGATCTAGAATAGAAGGTATCCTATTATCACATGGATTCAAATCATTAATAGCGTCTTGTTCCTCCTGCTCCACAAAATCAAGGGCTAAAAGGTGAGTCTGTGAAGTTATAACCTTTATTTTCCCGATTTCCGAATCAAAATATCCAGTATAAATTTCCATTCCATCTCTCCCCTACATATACAACTTTATATTGTAAAACTCAATCAATCTTGGATATATAAAATTCCCATAGTCTTTGGGCCACAATGGCTAGAAATTACAATGCCCGCCTCTGTTGTAAGCACTTCTTCCACATCTAATTCATTTCTTAGATTCTCTATCAAAAAAGTAACTTCTTCCATAGAACAGCCTGATTGAGTGAGGAATACACGATTACGCCGAATACCTTCTCCATCCCCTATATGATCTTTATAAAAACTTTCCCAACAGCGTTTTCGATTTCCCCGATATTTACTACCAACCACCATTCCTCCATCACGAACAATAATTTGAGGACGTATTTTAAGAACACTATTGGCTAACATCTGGAGAGATGTGCATCTTCCACCCATATGTAAATATTTCAAAGTATCAATAACAAAACTACTTCTTACCTTTGGTACATCTTCCTGTATCTTATTTGCAATTTCAGAAGCATCTATCCCCTGGTTGGCCATGTCTGCTGCTTCTAACACCAATAACCCAATACCCGTTGATAAGTTAAGGGAATCTACAATATGTATTCTATCCTTTTCTAACTCGCTGGCAGCTAAATTCGCTATTTGTATAGTCCCTGATAACGCAGAAGAAAGACCAATGTACACAATTTCATACCCTTCACTTAACCAAGGTTGAAATGCTGCTTTAAAATCTTCTGTTGTTGGTGCTGAAGTTTTAGGTAACATTTGATACTGCTCTACACACCGATACATTTCATCTGTCGTTAAATCTACTCCATCTCGATAGCTTTTTTCATTTAAAACTACATATAATGGAATAACAGAAATATTATATTTTTGTAATAGTTCTTCACTTAAGTCAGCGGTGCTGTCTGTAAAAACTTTCACACGCCCCATGCCAACCCCCTCTTTCTCTTGTATATCTAACTTCCTATAGTTTATATCTGATTTCTATTTTTCAGTTTATATGAAAAGAAGCCACCTAGGCTCCTTTTCATATTTTATCATTATATTATAACATTCTTTTTACCTTTTTTCTATTCTTTTAAAAAGTTTCATTTAGTTCATTATATTTCTAGGTTCTCATATATCCTACAAGAAATAAAATTAGAAATAAACAGACATAGAATGACCAAAAGCGGGGATATTTTAAGAGAAAACATAAACTGAGCTTCAGTAGGAAGAGGAAAACCAAAATGGTTAAACAACAAAACTGCCGCCGTAGGTATGGATACTACAACCATCATCAATATTCTAGTTTTCTCAACACCAAACTTGTATATCAAAGGAAGTAAAATGCTGATAAACAACAAAGAAATGGCCAAAAATATATATGATGTAATAAGCAATTCTAGTACATTGATTTTATCTTTTATCGTCATAAATACAAGACCTACTAAAATAGAAATTATCGTACCTGTTGTTGAAAGCAAGATAGATAATGTATATTTACTTAATACCATATTTTTTCGTGAAACTGGCATAGATAGTGCATATCGATCCCATTTGGCAAGATCATCATAGGAAAATGAAGTAATGGCCATCATCGTAAAAAGCAATACAATCATACCACCAATAAAACTACGATCGTTGACTGCATAGGCAAATAAAATGTAAAATAAAATAATAGATAGAACGGAACGGCTATACTTACGTAAATTCAAAAGATCTTTAATAATAAGCCCTTTCATTGAGCTTCCCCCCTCACATAAAATAACATGATATCTTCTATTTGGGTATCATCTATAATAAAATCTCGATATTTCCTTTCCATTTTTTGTCTATCCTTAACCAAGACCTCATATCCAAACTGATTTTTACGGTACCCGATAATATCAGCCTGTTGAATTTTATTAAAATCATGATTACCACATCGAATTAAACCATATTGATATAGTAAATCATCTTTTGGTTCACTAAATATAATCTTACCCTCATGAATAAAAGTAATATAATCAGCTATTTTTTCTATATCGCTTGTAATATGAGTTGAAAAAAATATTGATCGTTCTTCATTTTGTATAAATTCTAAAAAAATATCTAAAATTTCACTTCTTACAATAGGATCAAGCCCACTGGTAGCCTCATCCAAAATGAGAAGTTTAGGATTGTGAGAAAGGGCTGTAGCAATGGACAGCTTCATTTTCATTCCCTTAGAAAATTCTTTAATGATTTTATCTTTAGGTAGCTTAAATTTTTGCATATACTCAAAAAATAAACTTTCATCCCAATTATGATATATATTCTTCATTACTTTTGAAATATCTACTGGCTTTAGGTTCTCGTGAAAATAGCTCTCGTCAAGCACAACCCCTATTTGCTCTTTTATTTGCTGCTCCTTTTCTATATGATCTAAACCAAATACCTGAATGATTCCATCATCTTTTTTGATCAAGTTTAATATTAATTTAATCGTTGTTGTCTTTCCTGCCCCATTCTCACCTACAAACCCCATTATACTTCCTTTAGGAACACGAAAACTAACATCTTTTAAATGAAAGCCATCATAATTTTTAGCTAGCCCTTGGATTTGTAAAACACTATCCATTCTTATTCCTCCTTATACAATGTACTTAATACCTCTATCAATTCTTCAAGATCAATCCCACTACTTTTGGCAATTTCTACACTTTGCAGAAGATGTTCTTCCACAATACGAAGCTGCTCCTCTCTAATAAATTCTATATTTTTACTTGCAACAAAACTTCCTCTTCCCGGTACTGTCTCAATAAAGCCATCTCTCTCCAAATCTTCATAGGCTCGCTTTGTTGTAATCACACTAATGCGAAGTTCTTTAGCTAATAATCGCATAGATGGAAGAGCTTCTCCTTCTAAAAGAGCGCCAGTCATAATCATATTTTTTATCTGAGAAGTAATCTGTTCGTAGATAGGTTTCTTTACTGAATTACTAATGATAATGTCCATAAAACCACCTTCCACAAATATAATTCATATATACTGTATATACGCTATATATACAGTATATATGCCAGTATTATAATTGTCAATATGATTTTTTCTTTAAAAAAACAGGTAGCTTACCTTGAGTAAAGTAAGCTACCTGCTGTATTTATCTAATCCTATTCCATTTTTAAAAATACAAAAGATCTAAATTTAAAATTTTAGTAAAATCTTATATTAATCTCCTACTCCAAAATCTGTATTGTTATACAAAACCTCAATGGTAGGTTCATCATCTAAAAATGCATATTTTTCTTTAAACCATTTTATTAGCTCTTCATCTCTTTTTAAATTAGAACTGTTTTCTGCAAATATATTAATGGTTGCATGTTCAAAGTGTTTCAAGACAACTTCCATATCTTGATCTATCTGTTCTTTCGTTTGGCCTTTGATTCCTACCATCATACAGGGGGAATCAAAGTATTTCTTTACCTCTTCTACTCCTTTAAACTTAGCATTTTTATTTAAGAATTCATTTCTAAATTGATCATCAAAAGATTCTACACCGATCTTAAAAGTAATAGGAATCTTAAAATAATCTCTCATTTCTTGTACCCTATTTTTATAGCACCAATGGCTTTCTAAGAAAAGTCTCTCTATGCCTTTTTCCTCTATAAGTTCCTTAATCCGTACTAGGGTTTTTTTAGGAAGTTCAAAACAGCTTCCTGAATTAATCACTTCTAAAACCTTATATTGACCTGTTACATTTTCTAGCACTTCAAAATTAAGCTTATTGATGTCTTCTCCTGAAGTTGAATTATCTAATATATAATCACAGAAAGTACATTTTCCCCAGATACATGGAAAAGCTTTCAAAAGTACGATTTCTCTCTTGATCTTATTTTCTATCACACTATATCGATTCATTTTCATCCCTCCCCAGCTAATTGCTCCAAAAGAATTTCATACATATTTTATTCATAGGATAATTTTTGCTTTAGATGAATGGGCAGTGCTTTGGTTACTGGGATTATTAAAGATACTGCTAAAAACCGATCTAGGTAATCCATTAAAAATTGAACAATAAAAACACTTAGCACCTTATTGACTCCTAATTGAGATAAAAGTACAACGATATAGCTGGAACTTGAGGATGTGATTCCTCCAAATACATAAGCAGCTATGATAGCTCCTACTAAAGCAGATGCAATAGATATAAAGAATACACCTACTACTCTTTTCTTACCAAATAAATATCCTTTTCTATATAATATTCCGGCTAAAGCTCCCACAAAAATCTGCACCGGTGCAAAATATAAAGAATAAATATCAAAGGTGATCCCACTAACAATGGAATTTAAAAGACCTGTTACGATTCCATAGCCGGGCCCTAATAAAGCTGAAACCATAATGGTTCCAATAGAGTCCATAAGTAGGGGTATTTTGAATGTAAAGGCTATCAATGTCCCTACAATGTTAACCACAGCTCCGATACCTACTGTGGCTACTTTCAACGTGTTAATTTTTTTCATTACTACATTCTCCTTTTATTATATATTGGAGAACTTGTACGATTTTTACATAAGAAAAAAACCGTACCCAAGGATACAGCTATTTTAAGCTTTCATAAACCCTTAGTTTTTTATACTGGGAGTTCTCGAACCAGTCCTAATAAGAAAAAGCCAAAGCAGTCCTATTAGATTAATGGATTTATAAATATAATTAACCTACCTAGTATATCATCTTTTTCTTCTCTTTAAAAGTATAAAATTTTGCAAGCACTAAAACATAGAAACACACAAAAAGTAAGTAAGATAAATTTTTCATTTATAAAAAAGTAGGTAGTTTGCTTATATGTTCAAAGCAAGGCTACCTACTACATTAAAACTATTTACTATTAAGATTTCCTACCTATCCTAAATCATTGCTTTTAAGAATTACTAATCGTTGGAAATGACAGCTTCACCTTAAATAAATCTCCATCTACACTAATGTTAAAGCTTCCACCACAGACTTGGGTGAAATTCTGTGCAATAGCAAGCCCAAGGCCTGATCCTTCTGTTGAACGGGCTTTATCCCCCCGAACAAAACGTTCTAATATTTCCTCTTTATCAAAATTCATTTCATAGTTAGCAGTATTTTTAATCAAAACAATGGCTTTCTTATCTTCAGTGATTAGATCAATATAGACCCTTGAGCCTACTAAAGAATACTTTAGTGCATTTAAAATAAGATTCTGAAATACTCGATATAGTTTTTTACCATCACTTTTAATATATATTTGTTCTTCGGGAATATTGACTCTTATAGCTAATCCTGAATGAACTACTTGCTCGTTCACATCTCCTAAGGTTTGTTGAATCAGCTTTCCTAGATTTAATTGCTCTGTTTCCAACTCCATATCTCCACTAGATGCCTTCGCTAAATCAAATAAATCCTGTATAAGAACTTTTAATCGTTCTGATTTCTGCAATAAAATTTGAATATAGTCATTTACATGATCTGGTAATCCCTCTTCCTTAGCTAGAAGGTCTCCATAACTAATAATCGATGTCAGAGGTGTTTTTAAATCATGAGAAACATTTGTAATCAACTCTATCTTCATCCGCTCACTTCTGATTCTTTCTTCAACAGCTTGATTGATTCCTTCTTGAATCCTATTTAAGTTTTCTGCTACAAAATATAAGTCTCTATCTGGGTGTAGAAAAATCTTGGTTACCATATCACCATTTTTAATACTTTCTATCTGATCCACAACTGCTCCTATATCATTAATGGTATTCATATATCGTCGCAAATAACGATATATCAGATAGATACCTGTTATGATAAAAGCAAATATAGGAAAAATAAGCACAATTTGATTATCTATAAACATAACGATACTAAAGATTCCAACTAATAGTATCAATAAAATTTCTACAGCTAAAAGGATAAATATACGTAAAATCATTGCTTTCTGGAAGGGTTTCTTACGCTCAACAATATGATATTTTTCAATACAAGAACTAATCATATTGTGGGTTAGAGAACTTCTTCTATTGACCAGCAAATCAATAACAATTAAATAGATCCACCAGCAACAGGCAGCCATCACAAAGAGTGAAAAAATTACATCACCGAAACCAAAACCAAAATAGAGGGCATTTTTACTTGCTACATAAATCAATAGTAAAAAAGCTAAGGCTGAAATAACAGCTTTTAATTCAAACCAAAACCATCCTGAAAATTTTGCTAGCTTTTTATCAAATTTTCGCTTTAAAGGCCGATGATTGAGAGAAAAAATCAAAAATCCTAGACCAAATAGAAATATAAAAACAACTCCCCCAAATATCCATTTAAATGTATGCGTATACTTTTCTAGTCGATAAAGACCACTATCTCCATAAGGACCTTCTACAAGATCTTCTTTTACTGCTAACAAAATATGATAGTTGAGTTCAGAAGAATTTTTAGATAGATTGATAGATGAGTCCTCTATATCCTCTTCTACCGCATGCTCAAGAACCATCGTCTTCGTATCACTAGATGAAGTAATGGTAATATATACTTCCTCTTTCAAATCTAAAAATATAAAATTCCTTGAGTGAAGGTCCACCACCTTTCCATCTCTTACAGCAACAGTTTTTCTTCCATTACTATAGAGATAGTAATTATATCCCTCTGGAATTGATGCAGGTCCTGTGTCTGAAATGGCAAAATCATAATCACTATTTTTCACGATTTTACCTGTTTTTAAGTTTGTAGCATAATAAATTAGATTTTCTCCTTCTCTTTCTAAGCTATATAGCGAATCTTCTTCAGAGAAACCTCCATTGTCTTGATTTGTTATTGATCTCAAAAGATTATTAAATTTAGTACTTATTGTATGTTCAAAAATCTGTGTACTTTTTACATCTGACCTTAAGAGTGCTACAATTTCTTTAAGGTGGTAGTATTCATAATTAGCAAATGCCATGGCAATAAAAGAAGCTACAATATTGATCCCTATAAAGAAGGATAGCCATACAAAAAGCGGTCTTGATTGGTTAGGTTGTCTAAATTGCTCAAATTGTTCAGTTTGGTTAGATTCTTTCAATTTTATATCCAATACCCCACACCACCTTCAAATATTTGGGCTCTTTCGGGTTAATTTCGATCTTTTCACGTATTCTTCGAATATGTACCATAACTGTATTCTCTGCACTATAAGCTGCTTCTCCCCATACTCTCTCATAAATTTCTTCAGCAGGGAAAATACGACCTGCATTTTTTATTAAAAGCTCCACAATCTTCATTTCTGTCGCCGTAAGCTTTACCGGCTCACCATCTACAGATACAGTATAAGTTTCTGGGTCAAAGCATAACCCACCTGAAGTAAAGAGGCTCTTTTTTTCTGCTACATTCATATCTCCTAACATCATATACCTGCGTAATTGAGATTTTACTCTTGCCATTAGCTCTAAGGGATTAAATGGCTTTGTAACATAATCATCGGCTCCCATGGAAAGACCTAGTATTTTATCCGTATCCTCTGATTTAGCAGATAAAATAATAATAGGAATATTTTTTTGTTGGCGTATTTTCATTGTAGCTGAAAGCCCATCTAATTGTGGCATCATCACATCAAGGAGAATGAGTTGCACGCTTTCAGTGTTTATTATATCTAAGGCCTGTAAACCATTGTAGGCTTTTAAAACACCATATCCCTCTTTTTCAAGATTAATAGCTATGGCTTTTACAATTTCTCTATCATCATCTACAACCAATATACAGGGTTTATCCATTCATATCTCCACCTTCCTTTCTACATTATAACACGCTAACCCTTTTTGCCCTATGGATATTGTAGGTGAAACTTCTTAAAAAAATATGGATGTTTTTCTTACAAATTTCTTACAAA
>JAAZLH010000127.1 GCA_012799415.1 Candidatus Epulonipiscium sp.
ACTCCTTTTGCTAGTTCTTCTGCTACATTGATCATACTAAAAAAAATTAAATCTTGCCCCTTCTTAGAATGAATATCTCGTAAATTATCATAATCATCGATTAAAAAAACAATGACTGTAAAATATGGATGTCCTAATTCTATGCCATATACATTTTTTATAGTTTGTATTTCTTTTTCTTCATAGATTTTTCCCTCTAATATTTTTAATAAAATTTGATTTTTAAATATACTTCGTTCACTATTTAGTTGCTTAACAAGATCTTGCTTTTCTTGGGCTACATAATTAATCCCTCTTGTAATATAATCAAACTCGTCAATATAACCATATATTCTGCTAGACTCTGGAAACATCTTCATCAGTTTTTTTAACGGTCTGTAATTACCAATAGCAAATATTAAGGCTATGATAATGCCTACTAGCAAGACAATGAGAATAGCTGTATAAAATGCTTTTTTGCTTGTATTTGCTTTTTGCATAAACTGTTCTGTTTCGATTGCCATAATGTAAGACCAATTGTTGTAGGGTGATATTAGCCTTGTAACCGAGTAATTTTTATTCTCTATTTCAATGTGATTAATAGTGTCTTCAAAAGATGTTGTTAGCAGCTGGTTGGAAACACCTTCAGAACCTTCTACTAAGATACCTCTATTATAGATAAGATCAACAATGAGATTATTTTGATTATCTAATATATAAATATAACCATCGTAATCCTTGAGGGCACTCTTAAGTATATTTTTAAATGCATTTTCATCAATTAGAAATAATACAATTCCATAAGGTTTAACAGCATTAGGAGGCAAAGGATATAAGTAAGTGGAAAATCTTTTTTCCTGGTTCCTATTTAACATAATTGTTTCTACAGGACGCATTACTGGATAAGTTAATGTGTATATACTAGATTTAAAATCATTTTTGCTCCATTCTTTATATTGATAGATATAATCAAAAAACATAATTAAGTTTGTATTCATAGTGGTTGTGTGTATTCTATTATTGTCTAAAGTATTGTAATACAAAGCTATATCATAGACAAACTCATTGCTAGATTTGTATTGGCCTAGTTGCTTAACCCCTTCCCCAGCATCATATGGACCTGTCAAAATTTTATAAGGCTTTAAATTTGGATTTGAATGAATACTTAGTGCTGTCCGCTCCATCTCTTTCATCCTGGTGTCTATGGTTTCCTGAATCTGATTTATAATTGATATATTGGACATTTCAACCTCTTTTTGTAAAGTGAATATAAAGTTTTTATATACAATTCCTCCTAAAACAGATAAGACTACAACTAAGAGAGCAATATATGAAATAAAATATTTATATAATTGAGAAAACTTCTTACTTGAATACTTTTTATAGTTTGCAATCTTCATCAGTATCCTCCTATAACACAAATGAAAAAATTTACATTTTATTTATCTATGATATAATAAATCTAGTTACTAAATTTAACTTTTACTTAATATTCCTTTTTATTTTGATATTTATAGAATGTTATTTCTTTAAGCATATCACATATTTAGGAGGATATAATAGTGAATAAAAAATTTTTTTATTTTAGTATATTTTTTATTATTATTCTTACTTTTTATCTCTTGTCATTTTCTACTACATCGCAACCTACATCATCCCTTAAAAAAGAGGATATCGTATCTTTGCGGGTTACAACTATGTTCGCAGGGGCAGATCCTGCTGCACAGCTATATGAACAAGCCCTAAGAGATTTTACTGAACAACATCCCTATGTCCAAATTATAGATGAATCCTTACCTTCAGGAGATGCCTTTCGTACAAAAGTAAAGACAGATTTTGCTGCCGGAAATGAAGCGGATGTTACATTTTTCTTTATGGGAGTCGACGCCAAAACCCTCATAGCATCTGGACGTGTGCTCCCCTTCGATTCTTTCTTGGATGCAGATCCTACTTGGAAAGACGGATTTGCTCCCTCGGTTTTAAATGAGATACGGCATACAGATGGCCAGATTTATTCACTCCCAATTACAGGATTTTATGAAGGTTTATTCTGTAATACAGATTTATTTAATGATTTTAACCTTCCCTTACCTACGGATTGGGACTCGTTATTAACTGCTATTACAGTCTTTTCAGAGACAGACATTATTCCTATGGCGGCCTCTTTAGATGAATCCTATTATTTACTTGATGCCTTCTTACTATCCGCTGCAGGAGCAACTGAAGACCTATATCAATTAAATGAGCAGACAATACCCTATTGGATTTTAGCATTGAAGAGTATTCAAGAAATTTATCAATTAAAGGCTTTTCCTGAAAATAGTTTTACCTTACAGGATATCGAAGCTAGACAATTGTTTAGTCAAAAAAAAGCTGCTATGATGATCAATGGTTCTTGGATTATTTCTGGTTTAGAAGATAAAACCAACACAACAATTATTCCATTCCCAGTTATACCTGCTGGAAAGGCAGATCCTTTCACCATCATTGCTGGGCATACTTCAGGATTTTTTTTGAGCAAGTTCTCTCACGAAGATCCTAATAAACAAGGTTTAGCACTGGCTCTTATCCAGTTTTTAACTCAACCTAAAATGATTGAAGACTTTGCATATGCAAATTATGGAATCCCTGCTTCTACCTTTAAAATTCAATCTCCATACTCTTTATTAAAAGATGCCGATCAAATGATTCAAAATGCTACCCATTTTTCCAAGCCTATTGATTTTGATATGGCACCTGACGCTTTTTTAGAAATTCGTAGACTTCTTCCCTTTATTGTAAAAGACCAAATTTCTTCTCACGAAGCACTAGAAGAGGTATCTAGAATATTTAATAGGATGGAGAGAACAAAGGATGAGCTATAAACCATTTAAAGACTTTTATTATTCCATTTCAATCAAAACCAAATTGATCATTGTTGTTTGCCTACTATTTACAACACCTATTTTACTGATTGGTTATTTTGGATATAGTAATTATGAGAAGATTATGACTGATAAATATATGTATTATGCCAATACCAATGTAAAGGAGCTTTCTTCTTTAATTACAGAGCGAATTGAGGGACTTCATAATTTTTCTATGGATATGCTATATGATACAGAAATTTATGAAGTACATAAAAATCTATTAAAAAATCCTACTGATGTATTAACAGAATTTAAACTCAAACGGGATTTAGAATCTTATTTACGTTCTTTGGTCTTTTCCCGTCCTGAAATTAACTTAATGGCTTTTCAGTTTAAAGATAAGGATGAAATTTATATGGCCACACGTCATTTGGTGTACCAAAGTTCCTCTACTATTCCTATGAATGAAATGTATAAAAAATCTGCAGGACAACCTAACCTTATTCACTATTTTGATATGGATAACAATAAAGTAAATCATATTTATTTTGCCCGGGTCATTTATGATCGCAATGATCTTCAAGAATTAGGCTTAGTTGTATTTCAAGTAAATAAAGAATATCTTTTTGGTATTCTTCGTGACTTCCTTAAAAATGAATTTCAAAATGTCTATGTTTATGGGGAATTTCAAGAAGAACTCTTTAGATTAGAACTTTATGATCCAAAGGAGCAGAGTAAAATAAAAGGTGAAGAATACTGGATCCATGACACCATTGAACCATTAGATTGGAAGATTTCAGTTTCTATATCATCTCAAATTCTATTAAAAGAGGTACGTGCTCTCTCTAGAATGATCCTACTTCTATGCCTCGCTACAATTCCTATTTTTATTGTCCTTATTAACTTTCTTTATGCTGATATATTTAAACCTACTCATGTACTTATTCAGAAAATGAAAGAAGTGGAACAAGGACAAATAGGAGTCACTTTAAAAAGTCATCGTAAAGATGAATTAGGATATTTATTTAAAACCTTTAATCAAATGTCTCAGAAAATCGAACACTTAATCGATTCTGTGTACAAAGAGCAATTAGCTTTAAAAAATGCAGAAATTAAAGCTTTACAAGCACAAATTAACCCTCATTTTTTATATAACACATTAGAAACAATTAATTGGAAAGCACAATTAAATGGTGTAGATGAAATTAGCGATATGATTTCTGCATTAAGTGAGATTATGGAAGCCAATATTGATCGCGAAAACGAACGTTTTATATCCTTACAATCCGAAATTGACTACATGGATAACTATATCTTCTTAATTCAAAAACGATTTGGCTCAAAAATTCAGGTCAAAAAGAATATCGATGCAGCTAGCATGTCAGTTATGATTCCTAAACTCATTATTCAGCCTTTGATTGAAAATGCGATCTATCATGGAATAGAACCTAAAGGACAAGGTACTGTTATCCTAAACATTGCTTTGAAAGAAGGTATAGATGCCCAAAACAAGGTTTCGTTGAATAAAACACTAATAATAGAAGTGATAGATGATGGGGTAGGAATTCCATCAATAGTGTTAGAAGATTTAAAGAAAAAACTGAAAGAAAAAGATGGGCTTTCTTTATCTAATACGGCATATAAAAAGTCTAAAGTTGGGGTCATTAACGTTCAACGCAGACTTCAACTCATTTATGGGGAACCCTATGGCCTCACTGTTGAAAGTACAGAAGGTGAAGGTACTCGAATTCAAATGACTCTTCCCATTAAAGATACTGATTAGAAAACTAAGTAAAAGTTTCGAGCAAGATAATGCACTTAGTCACTATGGATATAATTTTTTATAAGTTAGGGGTGGTTTATATGTACAAAATATTGCTTATAGATGATGAGGAGGTCATTTTAGAAGGCCTTAGTAAAATAATCGATTGGACATCTCTCAACTGTAAAATTGTAGGAACCGCTGAAGATGGAAAAACTGGCCTCCAAAAAATTGAAGACTTAGAACCTCATATTATTTTAACTGATATAAGAATGCCTAAAATTAGTGGTCTTGAAATGATTTCTTTAATGAAAGATCTAAATCCAAATTGTCAGATCATTATTTTAACAGGATTTAGAGATTTTGATTATGCTCAGGAAGCTATTCGCTTAGGTGTGCTACGCTTTCTTTTAAAACCTTCTAAAAAACAGGAAATTATTGAAGCCATTGAACAAGCTATATGTGAAATTAAAAAAATCCACAGTCAAGAAAAAAGCCTTTCACAACTACAAGCGCAAATGAAGAAATTTTATGGAATGAAAGAAATTATGAATAATAAAAAAGAGGTTGCTTCCCATCTACAAGAAGTGGATAAGGCAACCTACTTAGTTCATCAAGGAATTACATATATGAAAGAATATTATGCTGAAAATATTGATTTACAAACATTGGCTGACCAATTATACGTAAGTACTTGGCATTTATCTAAACTTTTTAAAAAAGAAACAGGAAGTAATTTTATTGATCTTTTAAATGAAATTCGTATTAGTGAAGCCTGCCGATTATTAGTAGAATCAAATCATAAGATCTATGAAATTGCTGAATTAGTGGGATATTCAGACATTGCTTATTTTTCTCGAGTATTTAAGAAGCAAACGTCCTTAACTCCTACTCAATATCGGAATCAAATGCATTCTTCCTAATCTTTTATCCTTTAACTGCCCCTGCGGTAAGTCCTTTTATGATATATTGCTGAGCCGTTAGATAAAAGACCATGACGGGAATAATTATAATTCCAATCACTGCTGTCATAAGCCCATAGTCTGTACCATATTGGCTACTAATTTCATTTAATAGCACATTAATGGGTTGCACATTTTTTGTCCTTAGAATAATAAGCGACAAAAACAGATCATTATAAGACCATAGAAAAGTAAAAATACCTACTGTGGCAAAGGAAGGAATAGAAATAGGACAAATGATCTTTGCATATACCTGCCACGTACTACATCCTTCTACAATGGCTGCTTCTTCCAATTCTTTAGGAATAGTAGCCATAAAACCCATAAGCACAATAATAGCAAAGGATAAATTCCCTGCAATTTGTGGCAGAATGAGACCTAGATGTTTATTAATTAATTTCATATTATAAAGCATTACAAAAACTGGAACAACTGTGGCAAATGCAGGAAATAAAAGACTACCTAATAAAAGAGTATAGACAACCTTTTTTCCCTTGAACTCAAATCTTGCTAAAATATAAGCAGCTAACCCTCCTAATAAAACAACAAATAAAACAACTGTTCCTGAAATAATTAAGCTATTTATATATCCCCTGCCAATTTGCATCTTACTAAATGCGTTCTTATAGTTAGTAAGCTTAAATGATGAAGGTAAATTAAAAGAATTTAAAATAATATCATTAGATGGCTTAAATGAGTTAAGAAAAACCCACACCAAAGGATATATTGTCGTAAAAGCCCACGCAATAAGTATTGTATAAGCAGTAAGTATGCCTACATCATATCTCTTTTTTCTAATCATACATTCACGCCCTTTCTTCATCTAATATGTA
Source organism: Candidatus Epulonipiscium sp. (assembly GCA_012799415.1). GTDB lineage: Bacteria > Bacillota > Clostridia > Lachnospirales > JAAYNZ01 > JAAZLH01. The sequence goes on from JAAZLH010000127.1 coordinate 6,386, forward strand.
ATATCTTCACTTCGTAATACATGATTTACAATGCTAGATACAACAACACCTAGAAAGACAATCAACACAGCAATTGTTGCTCCATATCCATATCGATAATCAAAGAAAGTCTTTTTATACATATAGGTTCCTAGTAACTCCGTAGCACTCATAGGTCCACCTTTGGTTAAAACAAAAACAAGATCAAATACTTTTAATGTCCCTGTGATGGCTAAAACCAAACATACTTTTACCATATCCCAAATCAACGGAATAGTAATATAAAAAGTTTTACTAAATCCTGTAATTCCATCTAAATAAGCTGATTCGTATAAATCTTCTGGAATTGCATTAATAGCAGTAATCAAAATAACAAAATAAAAACCTACATACTGCCAAATAATAGGTACTGATACAGAAGCCATGGCTCGGGTTTGTGACAACCAATCGATAGGCTCCCTTCCTAATTTCAGCATAAGACCATTTAAAAGCCCTCCGTCATAAGCATAGAACAGTTTAAACATTACACCAATAGCAGTTGATGAAATAACAATAGGAAAAAAATAAACAGTCTTAAAAAACTTTGAACCTTTAGAAACATGATCAACAATCAAAGCTAATACCAATCCTAAACCTACCTGCACAGCACAAGCCAAAAACATTAAAATAAATGTATTTTTTACTGCATGGCGTATCTGTGAATCTGTAAACATCCTTTTATAATTATCTATTCCGATAAATTTTGAAGTATTAAATCCGTCCCAATGAAAAAAACTTTTATAAATACTCATTACAAAAGGATAATATAGAAAAGTAATGATAAACAATAAGGCCGGAAATAAAAAGAGGGCAATCATCTTCTTGTTTTTATAATATTTCATAGCTCTCTTCCTTTCTTTCTGATGATGAAAAACTTTATTGAAACAATAGAGTAACCAAAAAGTGGTTACTCTATTGCCATATGGTTCATTATTTTTTATGCAACTTCATAACTTCTTCTAATACAGATTCTGCTGTCTTTTGATCTGCTGCAATATAAGGTGTTCCTTGACTTACAATATAATTAAATGCTTCAGGATCTAGTCTAGAGTCTATAGGCATATTTAATTGTTTGGCATTAGCGGCCATTTCATGGCCTGCTTTAGCAACAGGTGATAAACCAGGTACAGTTACGTTGGCTGCCGGCACTCCTCCATTGGCTTCAGCAATAGCCTCAATTGTGCTTGCTTGAATTAAATGGTCCACTAATTGAATGACAGTATCACGCTTATCATTATTTTCATATGCACTTTTACTTACATAATAACCTGAAGAATAGCCTGCTACAATAGCTGTAGGATCTTTTTTACCACTTGGGCCTGAAGGCATAGGTACAACAGTTACCCTTTCTTTCAAATCATCTTCTAATCCCCCAATAAACCAAGAACCTTCTAAAATCATAGCTGCTTTTTCACGTTTAAAAAGATTTTGTGCTCCCTCAATATCTAAGGACAAAGCATCTTTAGAGAAACCATTCTTTTCATATACCTCCTTGATTAAATTAAATCCATCAACCCAAGTAGAAAGAACACCATTTTCAAAAGTATCTTTATGATCTTCTGCACCACCGGCTGCCAATACAAAATGTTCTATCAAATAATGTGATTGACCTAAAGGCCCTGCTAAAGGTACTATATCAGTAGTGGCTAATGTTTCAACTGCCGTCATAAAAGAATCCCAATCTGTAGGCAATGCTAAGCCATGGTCCTCAAAAATTTTTTCGTTTACAAAAAGCCCTTCATAAAATCCAGTAACAGGCATGGCGTAGGTTTTTCCATCAAACTCTTTCATTGCCTCTTTAATGCCTGGTGTAACATCTTTAGCTAAGTTAGGGTAATCCTTCCACATATCTTCGTAAGCCATTACTTCTCCAGTTTCAATTAATGATTTGGCATCTGCTGCTGTATAGAAGAAAATAATCTCAGGCTCATTACCTGCAGCATAATCTGTTTTAATTTTTGTTCTATACTCTTCCCCTACCGATGTCATGGATTCGTCTGTAATTTCTACATGAGGGTTTTTATTCATAAAGTCTTGTAATAATTGTTTATACACTTCTGTAGCTGGGTCTGTTCCTCCAAACATAGTGGCAATACGTATTTTTACCTTTTGAGGTGTTTTGGTTTCCTCTATCTTATTTTCTTTCTTATCCTCTTTTTTGTCTTCATTTTGTGTGTTTGCGGAGGGAGTGCTTGGTGTGTCTGTTTTTTTACCACAAGCTGATAATAATCCTAGAGCCATAGTTATGCTAAGTAATAGTGCAAAAACTTTCATAAAACTCTTCTTCATTTTTATTCCCCCTATTTTTTTGTTTTTCCTTACTTTGCCTACCTTTTAAAACCGGTTTTAGTAACTTTGCTAATGTTTTCTTCCTTACTATCACTAGCAACTATAGTTTAACATTCATACTTGATAGTTAAAACGGGTCAATCTTGTTATTATTTGTACAAAATTGCCCACTTTTTATGTTTTAGAAAACAACTTATGTATTTTTTTAATAAAAAAACGCCTGATTATACAATCAGGCGTTTTTTCCTAGATAAAAATAATATTTTTAGGTTAACGTAAGTTAAACCAAGCATCCAATCCTGGATATTCTGCATTATCTTCTAATTCTTCTTCAATGCGTAATAATTGATTATACTTTGCAACACGGTCAGAACGGCAAGGTGCACCTGTTTTAATTTGACCTGCATTCACTGCAACTACAATGTCAGCAATGGTTGCATCTTCTGTTTCTCCAGAACGGTGAGAAACAACTGCTGTGTAACCAGCACGGTTTGCCATTTCAATAGCGTTAAATGTTTCTGTTAATGTACCAATTTGATTTACTTTAATAAGGATAGAGTTACCTACACCCATTTCAATTCCTCTAGAAAGTCTTTCTGTATTGGTTACAAATAAATCGTCTCCAACTAACTGAATACGATTACCTAATCTTTCTGTTAACAACTTCCATCCTTCCCAATCTTCTTCATCTAAGCCATCTTCAATAGAGATAATAGGGAATTTATTTACCAATTCTTCATAGTAGTCTACCATTTCTTCAGATGTACGTACAATTTCTTTACCTGCCATTTCACTTTCACCAGGGAAATAGTATTTTCCATCTTTATATAATTCAGATGCTGCTGCATCAATAGCAATACGAATATCTTCTCCAGGTTTGTATCCAGCTTTTTCTACTGCATCAATGATGACTTGAATTGCTTCGTCAGAAGAAGCTAGGTTAGGTGCAAATCCGCCTTCATCACCTACAGATGTTGATAAGCCTTTTGCTGATAATACAGACTTTAAATTATGATAAATTTCTGCTGACATTCTAACAGACTCTTTGAAAGAAGTAGCACCTACAGGCATGATCATAAATTCTTGAAGGTCAACAGTATTATCTGCATGCTCTCCACCATTTAAAATATTCATCATAGGTACAGGCATTACTTTTGCATTAACTCCACCTAAGTATTGGTATAAGGATAATCCTAATGCTTCTGCTGCTGCTTTAGCAACTGCCATTGAAACACCTAAGATCGCATTTGCACCTAATTTAGCTTTGTTAGGTGTACCATCTAATTCAATCATTTTTTTATCAATGCCAACTTGATCAAGAGCATCCATACCAATAAGTTCTTCAGCAATAATATTATTTACATTATCAACTGCATCTTGTACACCTTTACCTAAATAGCGGTCCCCACCATCTCGAAGTTCTACAGCTTCAAATGCTCCTGTGGAAGCTCCTGAAGGTACTGCTGCACGTCCCACATAGCCTCCTTCTACAAATACTTCTACCTCTACTGTAGGATTGGCTCTGGAGTCTAATACTTCTCTTGCATATACATCTAGAATTTCTAAATATCTTCTCATGTTTTTTTCTCCTCTCAAAGTTCAGTTTATGTTTATTATTAAAACCAGTCATCATTTTAACATACCTTGGTTGATATTGCCATAAGGTAAGGATTTTACACTGGTTTTATACAGATTTAATTAAAGATTTTCCTGTCATTTCTGCAGGCTGGGGTAATCCCATCATCTCTAATAAAGTAGGGGCAATATCAGCCAAATTCCCTCCACTACGAAGAGTTGCTTCTGGCTTATAATTGACTAAAATAAATGGAACTGGGTTTGTTGTATGTGCTGTAAAGGCCGCTTTTGTATTGTAATCTAGTAATTGTTCAGCATTTCCATGATCTGCACAAACAAACATTTGTCCATCAACTTCTAACAATGCTTCTAAAGTTTTTCCTACACAACCATCTACTACCTCAATGGCTTTTATCGCTGATTCTAAAAATCCAGTGTGCCCAACCATATCGGGGTTTGCAAAATTGACAACGATTAAATCATATTTTTTTGATCGAATAGCAGTAGTCAAATGTTCTGCTACACCATAGGCACTCATTTCTGGTTGTAAATCATAAGTAGCTACTTGGGGTGAAGGCACTAGAATCCGATCTTCTCCCTCTACAGGATCTTCTAATCCACCATTAAAGAAAAAGGTAACATGGGCATATTTTTCAGTTTCTGCTAATCGTAATTGGGTACGCCCTTGAGCTGATAAATATTCTCCCAAAGTATTCTCTAAACTTTCTTTTAAAAAAGCTACTTCTTTGTTTGGAATATTTGCATCATAATCAGTAAAGCAAACATACTTTAGATTAAAAAATCCCTTTTCTCTTGGAAATCCTTCAAAATTTTCATCGCAAAAAGCACGTGTTATTTGTCTAGAACGATCAGGTCTAAAATTAAAACAGATAAAGGAATCTCCGGATTGAATAGTAGCTATTGTTTTTCCTTCTGATAAAATCGTTGTAGGTAAAACAAATTCATCAAGCACTTCGCTATCATAAGATGCTTGTACTGCTTCTACTGCACTAGTAGCCATTTTCCCTATACCAAGAACCATAGCATCATAGGCCAGCTGTACCCTTTCCCATCGGTTGTCTCGATCCATAGCATAATATCGACCGGTAACGGTAGCAATTCGTCCTACACCAATATCACGAATTTTTTCTTCTAATGCTTTGATATAGTCAATACCAGATGCTGGTGGTGTATCTCTGCCGTCTAGCACAGCATGAATATATACTTGATGAAGATCTTCTTTTTTTGCTAATTCTAGCAATGCATAAAGATGTTCAATGTGACTATGAACACCCCCATCAGATAATAATCCAAATAAATGAAGGGCAGAATTGTTTTCTTTACAATTTTGAATAGCATGTAAAAATGCTTCATTTTCAAAGAAATCACCGTCTGCAATGGATTTTGTAATTCGAGTCAGTTCTTGATAAACAACCCGTCCTGCACCCATATTTAAATGGCCTACTTCTGAGTTGCCCATTTGTCCTTGGGGCAACCCTACATCAAGACCACTAGCATGGCCTTGAACAAAGGGATAGTCTTGCATTATTTTATCGATATTAGGAGTGTTTGCCTGTTTAATAGCATTGCCCTCTGTATTTTCATTAAGGCCAAAACCATCTAATATCATTAGTACTGTCGGTTTTTTGGTCATATAGATACTCCTTTATTTGTAATTCACAATCTTACCAAAATCTGCTTTCAAACTTGCGCCTCCGACCAAACCGCCATCAATATTCGGCATTGCAAAAAGTTCTTTCGCATTATCCGCACTAACACTACCACCATATTGAATACGAATGGCATTGGATACTTCTTCATTATAAATTTCTGCAATCACCTGACGAATGGCTGCACATATTTCTTCCGCTTGTTGGACGGTAGCTGTCTTACCTGTGCCGATGGCCCAAATGGGTTCATAAGCAAAAACAATGTTTTTAGCATCTTCTGCCTTTACATCTTTTAAAGCAATTTTAGTTTGAAGGCGAATTAAGTCTATGGTAATTTCTTGTTCACGTTGTTCTAATGTTTCACCTACACAAACAATAGGAATCAAACCGTGTTCAATAGCTTTAAGGACTTTTTTGTTCACTGTTTCATCGGTCTCTGCAAAATATTCTCTTCTCTCAGAATGCCCAATTAAAACATATTTAACTCCAATTTCTTTTAACATACTAGGTGCAATTTCCCCTGTATAGGCTCCACTTTCTTCAAAGTGCATGTTTTGTGCACCAATAGCTATATTACTTTCTTTGGCTGCCTCAATAGCCAAAAGTAAAGAAACAAAGGGAGGACAAAAAACAACATCCACATCTTCATTTTGTACTAGTGGTTTTAATTCTTCCATTAAAGCAATGGTTTCCTTTGGCGTTTTATTCATTTTCCAATTGCCTGCTATGATTTTTCTTCTTTGCACGAATATGTCCCCCTTATTTATTGTTGGCGGCAGCTACTCCAGGAAGTTCTTTTCCTTCTAAAAATTCTAAGGATGCTCCACCACCTGTAGAAATGTGACTCATTTTATCTCCAAAACCTAAGTTGTTTACTGCGGCTGCGGAATCGCCACCTCCAATAATGGTCGTTGCATCAATATTTGCCAGAGCTTCTGCTACTGCAATAGTTCCTTTTGCAAAATTTTCAAATTCAAATACGCCCATAGGACCATTCCATACAACAGTTTTTGCATCTTTCAATGCATCTGCATATAACGCTTGGGTTTCTGGTCCAATATCAAGACCCTCCCAATCAGCCGGAATCGCTCCTCTACCTACAATTTGAATTGGCGTATCATTTTTAAATTCTTGAGCGATAACATTATCAATAGGAAGTAAGAACTTTACGCCCTTTGCTTCTGCTTTTTCAATCATTTCTTTTGCATAATCTACTTTATCTTCCTCTAATAAAGAGTTTCCTACTTCATGCCCCATAGATTTTAAGAAAGTATAGGCCATGCCGCCTCCGATGATTAAAGTATCTACTTTGTCTAATAAGTTATTAATTACATTAATTTTATCAGATACTTTCGCTCCACCTAAAATAGCAACAAAAGGACGCTCAGGATTGTTTACTGCATTGCCCAAAAATTCAATTTCTTTTTGCATAAGATATCCAACAACTGCTTCGTCTACATATTCTGTTACACCTACGTTAGAGCAATGAGCTCTATGAGCTGTTCCAAATGCATCATTAACAAAAATATCAGCAAGGCTAGCCAATTCTTTACTAAAAGCTTCACCATTTTTGGTTTCCTCTGCTCGGAAACGAGTATTTTCTAATAATACAACATCTCCTTCTTGCATTGCTTCTACTGCTTTTTTTGCGTTCTCACCAACAACGTTATCATCTGCTGCAAAAACTACATCTTTATTTAGTAGTTCACTTAATCGCTTTGCTACTGGTGCTAAAGAAAGCTCTGGTTTTACTTCTCCCTTTGGTTTTCCTAAATGAGAACAAAGAATAACTTTGCCGCCATCTTGGATCAGTTTATTAATGGTTGGTAATGCTGCAACCAATCTATTTTCGTCTGTGATCTTACCTTCTTTTAAAGGTACATTAAAGTCACATCGAACCAATACTTTTTTCCCTTTTACATTAATATCATCAATTGATTTTTTATTTAACATGATTATATCCCCTTTCAATAAAAAGGGCCCGGCCCTATAGCTTTCACTATGAAACCGGACCCCTGGATGGATCTTACTTATAATCTTTCAGCGATGTATTGTGTTAAGTCTACAATACGATTTGAATAGCCCCACTCATTATCATACCAGGAAACTATTTTTACCATGTTTCCATCCATAACTAATGTAGAAAGACCATCTACGATAGAGGATCTAGGATCCATTTTATAGTCAACAGACACTAATGGCTCGTCAGAATATCCTAATACTTTATCATCTGCTGCCGCTTTTAATGCTGCATTTACTTCTTCTACAGTAACGTCTTTTTTAAGTTCTACTGTAAGGTCAACAACAGATACTGTAGGAGTTGGTACTCTCATAGCCATTCCTGTTAATTTGCCTTTTAATGTAGGAATTACTTTTGCTACTGCTTCTGCTGCTCCAGTTGTAGTAGGAATAATAGATTCTGCTGCTGCACGAGCTCTTCTTAAATCTTCATGAGGTAAGTCTAAGATACGTTGATCATTTGTATAAGAGTGAACAGTTGTCATAATTCCTTTTACAATACCAAATTGATCTTCGATAACTTTAGCTACAGGTGCTAAACAGTTTGTTGTACAAGAAGCATTATCTACAACATCATCTTCTGCTGGGTTATAGTCGCCCTCATTTACACCCATAACAATGGATTTTGTTCCTTTTCCTGGTGCGGAAATAATAACTTTTTTAGCGCCAGCTTTGATATGTAAGCCTGCGTCTTCCTTCCCTCTGAAAATCCCTGTACATTCCATAACAATATCTACACCAAGATCTGCCCATGGAAGATCAGCAGGATTTCTTTCTGCTAAAATTTTAATTTCTTTTCCATTTACCACCAAATTGTTATCTTTTACTTCTACTGTACCATTGAATTTTCCAAAGCATGTGTCATATTTTAATAAATGTGCTAATGTTGCTGCGTCTGTTAAATCATTGATAGCTACAATATCCATTCCTTTTTCAATTGCTACCTTAAATGCATTACGTCCTATACGTCCAAAACCATTAATTGCAACTTTTGCCATAACTTAATTCCTCCTACTCATTATTTATATTATTTATTTCCAGCCGTAAGCAAGGCCTACAGCGGGTTAGCATGGATATAACGGAGTAATTCTCTGGCTGCTCCCTCATCAATTACTAAATGTGATTGTTTTAACACTTGAGCCAAGGCGTAGATAGCCTTTGCTTTGGAAGCACCTCCTGCTACCGCTAAGGTAAAAGGAATCCGTTTTATTTGTTCTAACTTGATACCAACTGAAGGTGAAGTGTACACCATGGTACCTTTTTCATCAAAATAATAACCAAAAGCTTCTCCTATTGCTTGTTTCCTATGCAAATAATCAATAATGGGGTCAGACATATTTCTACGCTCAGCCATTTGCAAAGCATTGCCTATCCCAAAAAGTAAAACATTTGCTTGTACTATTTTTTGAAGCGTATATTGAATCAAAGGTTCATTTTTAACAGTATCTAGAGTTTTTTTACTAAGATTATCTGGAATATTAAGTAATTGATAGGATGCATTTATTTTAGGTGCCAACTGAGATACTAATGTATTAGACTGGTATTCTGCTTGGTTCCCTAAACTCCCTCTAGCTGGTACAACGAGAATATCTTTATAGCCATAGACTGTAGGCATAGCTTGAATCACTTCTGCTACGGTACTACCCCCTGTAATGGCAATGATCTGATCAGATTGTAGCTTATCCTTAAATAGCTGGGCTGCTACTTTTCCTAAGTCTTTTTTAATAATGGGATTTTCATCTGTATCACCAGGCACAATCACCACTTTAGTCGTTCCTAAAATATGATTAATTTGGTTTTCCATATCTAAAAAACCTTTCACGTGATACATAAGCTCTTGCAAGGTTTGAAGGATTTCAATCCCTTCCTGAGTAATTGTCATACCCGTGGATGATACCTGAATGAGTTGATATTGTTTTAAAAATTCTGTCTCAGTTCGAACCATTCGCTCTGTTTGTTGCAATTCTAACGCTAAGGTTCGTCTTCCAATGGGTTGCAAATAATAAATCCCACGCAAAATATCATATCTTCTTTGTAAACTCTCCATTCCTTCCGGAATGATTTTTTGAAGTATTGGAAACACCTTTTTCACTTACAACCCTCCCCGGGTCGTTTTATGTCCCCGCGTTCAGTTTTAGTCCCATATAGTTTTTAAAAAACAGGAAGAATTATCTTCCTGTCCTTATTGTATCTAAAAAAGATAAAAAGTGCAAGCTTCTTTTCATTTTATTTTTTAATATAAAAGACTGCAAGAACCCCTGGTCCTGCATGGGTTCCGATAATAGGACCAAGTTCTGATTCAATAATTTCTCCTTGAAAGTTAACTTCTTCTCTAATTTTTTTAATCATTTCTTTTGCTAATTCCGGTTGTACAGAATGACATACAGACATCACCTCTGTATTTTCCCGATCCATGGTATTGTTGATATGCTCTATATAATAAGGAATGATTTTTTTAGATCCTCTGACCTTTCCAATGGTCTGTGTTAATCCATCTTCTACATTTAGAATGGGCTTAATATTTAGTACTTCTCCTAATATAGCCGTAGACGCTTTAATACGTCCCCCTTTTCGAAGATACTTTAATGTATCAACACAAAATAAATGCTCTATCTTACCTTTTAGTTTTTCTATTCTTTCTAATACTTCTTTTATATTCTTGCCTTCTTCTAACATTTTAGCTACAGTAACAACCAGTAACCCCATACCCATGCAAAGCATCATGGAATCAATTAGAATGATATCTTCATCTGGAAACTCTTCTTTCGCTATATTGGCGGATTGGAAAGTGCCACTAGCCGCAGAAGAAAGAAAGATACCAATAATTTGGTTCCCTTTCTCGATTTCTTCTCGGAATGCATGGATAAATGTTTCTGGAGGTATTTGAGAAGTTGTAGGTAATTCTTCCGACTCTGCCAATTTTTCAAAAAATTCCTCTGAGCTTATATCTTCCTTATCTTTATATTGTTCATCTTGAAAATGAACAGTCAAGGGAAGCATACGAATATTATATTTTTCAATAATATCCTTAGGCAAGTCTGCCGTGCTGTCTATAATAAGCCGAACTCCCATAATCTCACCTCATCTTATTGATATAAAGTCTCATTTTATTGATATTTATTCTCTTTTATTTTACTACATCTTTTTACCAAAAGCCATCTTTATTTTGTTTTCTATAGGTATACAGTTTACTGAGTAATATGAGAATGCTTACTTGGCTTTTCTGTCAAATCAATAACACTCATAGCAATATTAGATGCATGGTCTGAAATTCTCTCTAAATTACTAATAACATCTAAAAAAACAACACCTGCAGTGGCACTACACTCATTGTTAGCTAAACGTTGAATATGACTAGCTCGTAAATCATCTTCCATTTGGTTAACCCGTTCTTCTTGTTCTAGTACCTTATGTGCCAATAAACGATTGTTTGTCTTCCTTGCTTCTACAGAAGCTTCATAACAACTGATAGCTGCTTCATACATCATCTTCAGCTCCGCATAAGCTGCTTCTGATAGAGTAATGCTATCTTCTATATGAAGTTGAGCTAATTCTACAATATTTTCTGCATGATCTCCTACACGTTCTATATCGTTAATCGTATGAAATAATCCCGTAACATAATTATGCTCTTCTTCACTTACAGGCGAGTTGGATATTTTAACCAAATAATTTGTAATCCCTTTTTCTAACGCATTGATACTTTTCTCCTTTTTAAACACTTGTTCTATTATCTTGGTTTCTTTTTTAAATAATGCTTGCATAGCTAAATGAGTATTTTCTGCTGCTAACATTCCCATGCGAATGACTTCTTTAGTAACATTCTCAACAGCAAAACTTGGCGTTTCTAAAATTCGATCATCTAAATGACGAAGCGCACTTTCATCTTCTTCTACATCTGCACGTGAAACCATCTTGCCTGATAAGTAAACAAGCCAATTAGCAAAAGGAAATAAAACAATTGTATTCATGACATTAAACACTGTATGTACAATACTAATATCTGTCATATTAATCATCTGTGCCCCAATGGTTCTATTGATAAAATAGAAATAAACAACAGCTACGATAGAAAACACAATAGATCCAATTACATTAAATAACAAGTGAATGTAAGCAGCTCTTTTTGCTGTTTTATTCGCCCCAATACTTGACATTAAGGCAGTTACACAAGTACCTATATTTTGTCCTAAAATAATATATACCGCTGCATTCCAAGGTACCAATGCTGCTGCTGCCAAGGTCTGTAAAATTCCTACAGAAGCTGAACTACTTTGAATAATAACTGTGACGGCTGCTCCTGCTAAAATACCAAGAAGCGGATTATGTCCTAATAGAACAAAGGCATCTTTAAGTTTTTGTGAACCTTGAAGGGGTTTTGCTGCAGATCCCATCATATCCAATCCTAAGAATAAAATACCAAAACCTGCAATAATTTCACCAATTTGGCGCACACCCTTTTTCTTGGAAAAAACCATCATAAGTACACCAATCGCAATAGCAATAGGTGCCATTTGGGAGGGTGCTAAAAACTTCATCCATTCTGCGCTGGATACAATCCATGAAGTAACTGTTGTTCCAATATTAGCTCCCATAATAACACCTACAGCTTGGCTTAAGTTCATGAGACCTGCATTAACAAATCCAACCACCATAACTGTAGATGCTGAACTACTTTGCATAATACCAGTAATAACAACACCAACCAAGACACCCATAAAGTGATTTTTTGTAAGAATGCCTAATAATCGCTTCATACGTGATCCTGCAGATTTTTGTAGCCCTTGGGCCATGATCTGCATTCCATATAGGAAAAGTCCAAACCCTCCAATAAAAGTGATGAAAACCTGGCCATAATTAATTGGTCCCATAATTTACCCCCTGTTTTTTAATAATTCGCTTGTACTTTTATATCCTAAACCTCATTTAAAATGATAATAGATATAATATAAAACTTCACAAATCCTTACACATTGTACATGTAGCAAAAACGAAAATCAAGTGTAAGTTTTTATCCTTTATATTAT
>JAAZLH010000128.1 GCA_012799415.1 Candidatus Epulonipiscium sp.
GATAAATCGTCGTATCAAAGCTCATTCATAAGTAGTAAATTAGTAGTAAATTGAGTGGTTTTGACCTTGATAAAGTGTGATAAGTCCAGTTTTTATGCGGATAACTAGATTTTTATGCTATTTTTATTATAAAAAAAACAAAGCTCCAAAATCTAATACTTGCAGCCTGCCTAACAACTATATTTTAACTAAACTTAAAAAATATATTATGGCTAAAGACCCTAAGCTTATTATTTCAACATTTCCCGTAGTATCACAATATCTTTCAGACATAAAAAAGAATCATGGACTTTCAGTACCATTCATTACTTGTATTACAGATGTAGTCGATGGATGGGAATGGATTACCCCAAATTGTGATAAATACTTTGTTGCTACAAAAGATGTGAAGAAAACAATGTTAAAAATGGGTATAAAGAGTGAAAAGGTGATTGTAACGGGTATCCCATTGAGGGAAGAATTTTTGGGCTCTCTAAAACCATTACTTTCTTTTTCTTTACCAGAAGGTGGTACCATAGTGGTGATTATGGGTGGGGGTATGGGGTTGATACCAAAGGAGAAAAATTTCTATCATTGGCTAAATAATCTTGAAAAAGTCACAACCTTGGTATTAACTGGGCATAATAAAAAAATATTTAATTTTATCTCAAAATTAAATTTAGAAAATATCATACCTCTTGGATACACTAATGAAGTAGCTACTATTATGGCTAAAGCAGATTTATTAATAACTAAGGCAGGTGGGATTACAGTATTTGAAGCTATTGCTTCTAAATTACCAGTTATTTTGCATCAGCCTAAGTTAGGACAAGAGATAGAAAATGCTAAGTTTATTCATAAAAAATCAATAGGAAAAATTACTTTTAATATAGAAGATTTACAATATACGATTACAGGTTTACTCAACAATAAAGATAGGCTTATGAAGTATAGAACTAAAATAGCCAAGCTTAGCCATGATATAAATATGAGAGTTTTAGCTGAAGAATCTATAAAACTACTAAATTGTTTATAGTAATAGAAAGAGGCTTTGAAAGTAATACGAATGAAAAGGTCTTGGTTAACTGATCTATAACAATATAGAAAGAAGACGGAAAGCAGGTATTAACATATGAAAAAGGTGTTAAATTATATTATATTGATAGGCCTGCTAGGACTAACATCTTGGATTTTAATTTATAATAATGATTTCTCTAATTTTCCCCAATTAATAAGTAAAACAAATAAGTTTTTTCTATTATGGGCTTTTTCATGTATGGTGTTATTTTGGATATGTGATACTTATATCATTCATAAAATGAGAAAAACATTAAATATAAAAGGGCCTTTTAGGTCATCATTTACATTGGTTATGATTGGTCAATATTATAGTGCCATTACACCCTTTGCTACAGGTGGGCAACCTGCACAAATATATTCCTTGGTAAATCAGGGGGTACAGCTAGGGGTTGCCTCTTCCCTAATGATAACAAAATTTTTAATTTATCAACTTGTAGTTACATTTTACTCTATTTTTATGTTCATAATTAAATTTAATTTTTTGGTTAAAGAAGCAAAATTCTTTTTGCCTTTTATAATGATAGGGTGTTTACTAAACTTTTTTGCACTTTTGATAATTATAGGATTTTTCTTTAATGAAAAGTTAATAAAAAAAATATTCTACAAGTGTTTTACCGTTGCCTACAAACTGAAGTTAATAAAGGATATTAAAAAGTATAAAAATAGATTAAATTCATATCTTATGGATTTTGCAATGAGTATAAATAGCATGAGAGAAGATAAGAAAACGGCTTCTGTATTGATTCTAGTTACTTTTTTACAGTTAACATTTTATTTTTCAATAACTTATTTTGTATATTTAGCAGTTGGTCTTGATAAAGTTCTTTATTTAGATATTATAGCAATTCAGTCACTGCATTATATGGCAGTTTCTTTTATGCCTACCCCTGGTAGTGTCGGTGCAGCAGAGGGTGGTTTTTATATGCTATATAAAAGCATATTTCCCACTTATATCTTAACTTTTGCAATGTTATTGTGGAGATTTATAGATTATTATTTTGGAATTCTTATGGGTGGATTTTTTACGTTAGTTAATTTTATTCAGAAAAAGAGTAAAAAAACAAAGAATTGACTTACAGTACGGTTGAATATGTATAATTGCGGTAGGAGACAGATTTTAAAAGTAAATATTTTTGTGAAACAACAGGAACATGCGTTTATTAAATCGAACATGTGTAGTATAATATATACTATCATAGTGTTCGAGGTGATTATATGGATATCGGAGATAAATTAAAAATATTATCAGATGCAGCTAAATATGATGTTTCTTGCTCATCGAGTGGAAGTAATCGAAAAAATAATAAAGGTGGGATTGGCAATGCTAGTATAAGTGGAATTTGCCATAGTTGGTCTGAAGATGGGAGATGTATTTCTCTTCTTAAAATACTTTTTACAAATCACTGTGTGTATGATTGTCTGTATTGTGTAAATAGGTCTTCTAATGATGTACCTAGGGCTTTATTTACTCCTAGTGAAGTAGCTGATTTGACTGTTAATTTTTATAAAAGAAATTATATTGAAGGGTTATTTTTAAGTTCAGCTGTGTATCAAAATCCCAATGTAACCATGGAACTTTTATTAAAAACAGTTCAGTTGCTTAGGGAGGAAAGAAACTTTAATGGATATATTCACTTAAAAGCAATTCCAGGAGCAGACTCAAAGATTATCTCTAAAGCAGGGATGTATGTAGATCGGATGAGCGTTAATATTGAACTGCCTTCTGAAAATGGATTGAAACTATTAGCTCCCCAAAAGAAAAAAGATGCCATTATAAAGCCAATGGCCTTTATAAAAGAACAAAGAGTCCAAGCAATAGAAGAAAAAAATAAATTTCGTTTTTCCAAGGATTTCGTTCCAGCAGGTCAGACAACACAGATGATTATTGGGGCTACGAAAGATAATGATTTAAGTATAATTACATTATCAGAAGGACTATATAAGAAATACCATTTAAAAAGGGTTTATTATTCCGCCTATGTACCAGTATCCGAAAATCCTTATTTGCCTATGATATCCATGCCACCGTTAATTAGAGAACATCGACTATATCAAGCAGATTGGTTATTACGATTTTATGGATATAAAGCGAATGAATTACTAGATCAAGCTCAAGCTAATTTTGATTTGAATTTAGATCCTAAATGCGATTGGGCTTTGCGAAATATGAATCTATTTCCTATAGAAATTAACAAGGCAGATTATTATTTATTGCTGCGTATACCAGGCATAGGCGTTACATCTGCAAAGCGCATTATAGCAGCTAGAAAATTCTCGATTCTGGATTTTGAAAATTTAAGGAAATTAGGAGTTGTATTAAAAAGAGCAAGACATTTTATTACTTGTAAGGGAAAATATTATGGATTCCATTACATGAACCCAGAACTTTTGAAACAACATTTAGTAGGACAAACAATAAATCAAATAACAAAAGATCAACAGTTATCTCTTTTTGAATTATACCCTAATCTTAGAAGAGAGGGGCAGTGAGATGAAGGATTATGTTTATGATGGGAGTTTTGAGGGATTGTTAACAGCTATCTATGAAGCATATTATAGAAAGGAAATTCCTAATCGCCTAGTTTCTCAAGATACATATCAAATAAGTTTAATAAGTCAGAGGATTCTCATTGAAACAGATGAAGAAAAGGCGCAGAAAGTTTTTCACTCAATAGAAACTAAAATTTCGAAGGAAGCCCTTAAAAAAATATTGTATGTTTATTTTTCAGATTTAGAAGAGCGAGGAACCTATATCTATCATTACTTAAAATTGGGGTGGAAAATAGGACAAGAAGTAGATCAGTATCTTGGTAATGATTCTGTATTACGCATTCACCAGATTTATCAGAGAGTCAATAAAGAAAGGCATTTTATGCTTGGGTTGATACGTTTTAGAGAGTTACAGAATAATATTCTATACGCTCCTGTAGAGCCACAATATAATATTCTTGGATTGGTGGCGCCTCACTTTGTCAATCGCATGCCTCAGGAAAATTGGATGATTCATGATCTGAGGCGAAGTATAGGGGCTATGTATAATAAGAAAGAATGGGTGATAGGAGAGGTTAATATAGGGGGAGAGGTACCATTAGGAGAAGAAGAATGTAGATATCAAAAATTATGGAAATCTTATTTTAAGCATATATCCATTGAGAATAAGAGAAATATAAAGTTGCAGAAAAGCAATATGCCTATGAAGTATTGGAAACATTTGATTGAGATGAGTGTAGATCTGTAGAGATTAAAAGGCAAAAAAGAAGGTTGATTTATGAACAACCTTCTTTTAAAAATTATTTTACTAAGCGATTTAAAATTTCTTGATTTCTTTGGATAAAACGATTCATTTGATCAGATTCTAATGGTTTATGACTAAGTAGTGCCAAGTCATATAAATGCTCACAAATCATTTTTACGTCATCAGCTTGGTTGGATTCATCTTGTAATTGTAATAATCTTTGTACAAGAGGGTTGCGCTTATTGATAACAAGGGTTTCCTCTTTAGGAAACATATCCATAGGAAGATTGCCAAACATATGACTCATATCTTGCATTCGCCTTGATTGCTCTGACAATAAGATCATGGCTGCCACAGTCTCAGATTTTAAGTTTTCTACATTGATTTTAAGATTTTCTTTTTCTAGAGCATCTTTAAACATTTTCTCAATATTTTCATTGGTTTCTTTTTGTTCTTCTTCATTTCCTTCTTCTTTTATTCTCAGTACATCAGATAAATCAGAGTCAACTCGTTTAAAGGAGATACCACTTTCCTTCATTTCAACATGAGAAATAAAAGGAGGATCAATGTTAGAAGTAAGAAGTACGGCCTCTAGATCATTTTCCTTAAAAATGTTAATATATTGACTTTGTTGTTGTTCGTGGGTAGCATAGAAAACGGTCTTTTCGTGTTTTTCTTTATTTCGTTCTAAGTATTCTTCTAAAGTTACATAATCACCTTTTGTTGTCTGATAAATAACAAAAGGGTTCATTCTTTCGTAGAATTTATCATCTCGTAAGCAACCATATTTAATAAAGGGATGAATATCATTCCAAAACTTTTCGTATTGTTCTTTTTCAGTTCTATAAAGAGATTTTAATTTATCGGCTACCTTTTTGGAAATATAATTTGAAATCTTTGTAACATAGCCATCATTTTGTAAGAAGCTTCTTGAAACATTGAGTGGGAAATCTGGACAATCCATAACACCCTTTAGTAACAATAAGAATTCAGGGATAACTTCTTTAATATTATCTGCAATAAAAACTTGACTACAGTAAAGTTTAATTTGTCCTTCCATTGTTTCAAATTCATTTTTAAGTTTAGGAAAATAGAGAATTCCTTTCATCTTAAAAGGATAGTCCATATTTAAATGAATCCAAAATAGAGGATCTTCAAAATCGTGGAAAACCTCACGATAAAAGTTTTTATATTCTTCTTCTGTACATTCATTAGGGTTTTTTAAGTATAAGGGAGCTGGATTGTTGATAGGTTTAGGAATGATTTCTTCAATATCCTCACTGGTTTTGTCCTCTTCCTTTGGCGCTGGTTGGTTGGCATTTTCAAAATATACTTCAACAGGCATAAAGGAGCAATATTTTTGCAAAGTGCTTCGAAGAGTATATTCATTTAAAAAGGATTTTCCTTCTTCACTAACATATAAAGTGATGGTAGTACCACGTTCTTTACGTGATCCAGCATCCATTTGGTATTCAGTACCACCTTCGCAAGTCCACTTAACAGGGGCGGCTCCTTCTTGATAAGATAAGGTGTCAATCTGAACTTGATCAGCCACCATAAATGCAGAGTAAAATCCTAAACCAAAATGGCCAATAATTTGATCTTGATCAGTTTTATCTTTATATTTTTCTAAGAAATCTTCAGCGCCAGAAAAAGCAATTTGATTGATATATTGTTTGACTTCATCATGAGTCATACCGATTCCATTATCAATGACTTGAATAATCTTTTTCTCCGCATCCACTAAGACCTTAATTTCAAACTCAGTATCTTCAGGTATGTTGGCTTCCCCCATATCTGATAATTTTTTAAGTTTCATAATGGCATCGGAAGCATTAGACACTAACTCGCGAATAAAGATATCCTGGTCAGAATACAACCATTTTTTTATAATGGGAAAAATGTTTTCACTATGAATTGAAAGACTACCATTTTCATGCATGTTATTTTCTCCTTCCTTTTTCTCTGTGATAATAAACAAATTGTAAAGTAATATAGGTCTAACTATCTTTAGGAAATATAGTTAGCTTACTCGTTACTTTATTGCTACAGTTTACCATCTGTATATCTATATATGATAAAGGATTTTAAAAATCTGTCAAGAGAAAATTAGCACTCTTTGATAGAGAGTGCTAATTTTCTCTATATAATATAAAAAGAACTTGACAAAAGAAAGAATAGCTATTATTATAAGAATAATTCAAAAACAATAAAGCGTTGAGTAAGAAGAGTATGTATACTAAAAGATTACAGAGAATCGGCATTGGTGAGAGTCCGATATTGGAAAGTATGCGGAATGGGCTTATGAGTGGAAGCTGAAAGCTAGAGTAGGCGACCCGGGTTTCTCCCGTTATAGAGATAGGATATCGATGATTCAATCTGTATCTGAAAGAGTGGGTTTATTAACCTAGTGAGGTGGCACCGCGATAATTCGTCCTCTATGCATTTAATTTTGCATAGAGGATTTTTTTAATTTAGGAAGATTTGCCTTGCTTACAAGGGACAAAAATTTTAAGTGTCCAAAATAAGCTAACACTCGTTAAAGATAAGAAAATCAGGTAGAAGTTTTATTGTTAGATGAGTCATATTGAAAATGAAAAGGAGAGATATGTAATGAAACAAGAAAATGGGTATTTTGG
The DNA here is from genome assembly GCA_012799415.1 of Candidatus Epulonipiscium sp. GTDB lineage: Bacteria > Bacillota > Clostridia > Lachnospirales > JAAYNZ01 > JAAZLH01. The sequence continues at coordinate 6,934 of JAAZLH010000128.1, forward strand.
GGAGTTTGGGGGAGCTTATGTTCCAGAGGCATTGCAAAAGGTTTTAGAAGAAACATCAGAAAGCTTCTATGGATATTTAGAAGATCCTACATTTATAAAGGAATTTGAATATTATCAAAAACAATATATTGGAAGAGAAAGTCCTTTATATTATGCTCAGCGATTAACAGAGAACCTAGGAGGGGCTAAAATTTATTTAAAAAGAGAAGATTTAAACCATACAGGTTCTCATAAAATTAACAATGCTATTGGGCAAGCGTTGTTGGCAAAACGAATGAATAAGAAAAGAGTGATTGCAGAAACAGGGGCTGGTCAACATGGAGTTGCTACTGCTACAGTTTGTGCTTTGATGGGATTAGACTGTACAGTTTATATGGGTGCAAAGGATATAAAGAGACAGGAATTAAATGTCTTTAGAATGGAAATGTTAGGTGCCAAGGTAGTCTCTGTAACGACGGGAACAGCTACTTTAAAGGATGCAGTGGATGCAGCATTAGAAGATTTTGTTATGAATGCAGATAATACATTCTACCTATTAGGTTCAGCCGTTGGTCCTCATCCGTATCCAACTATGGTTAGAGAGTTTCAAAGTGTTATAGGAAAAGAAGCTAAAAAGCAAATGTTAGAAGTAGAAGGAAAGTTACCTAATTATATTATTGCTTGTATTGGTGGGGGGAGTAATGCTATCGGCTTATTCCATCCTTTTGTAGAAGACGCGGATGTAAAGATGATAGGCGTAGAGCCTGGTGGTAAAGGCCTTGATACAGCAGAGCATGCAGCTGCTCTTAGCAAAGGAAGTGTTGGTATTATTCATGGTTTTAAATGTTATACATTGCAAGATGAAAATGGAGAACCTTTACCTGTTCATTCTATTGCCGCAGGGCTCGATTATCCAGGTGTTGGTCCAGAGCACAGTTATTATAAAGCTATGGGACGCGCTGAATATGTTGCAGTTACAGATGATGAAGCATTAGAAGCATTCTTTTTACTATCAAAAAAGGAAGGGATTATTCCTGCCATTGAAAGTTCTCATGCTGTTGCTTATGCAATAAAGCTAGCGCCAACATTATCATCAGATCAGACGATTATCGTAAATCTTTCTGGCCGCGGTGATAAAGATGTAAGTCAAGTAAAGGAAATGTTAGAAGGGGGAAAAATACATTTTTTTAAGTGAACCAGAAAGTTGTGGTTCCTCACAGGTGAGAAAATTTTTCTTAGTTTAAGGTCAAAGCTGTAATGAATCCTAGTTTGACTCACTACAGCTTTGATTTTTATAAAAGCAATTAAAAGTTTTTTTCACTGAAAATTTGATTTTGTTTTAAAAAGGACTGTATATAGTCATCCCAAAGATGTTCTATGGTTTTGTCAAGACTAAAAGAAGAGAGACCTACTCCTGTTGTACAAATCATTTTTTGATCTTCATATAAAAAGTTGATAAAAAGAGCACTAGTTTGATTTTCCTGTTCTGGGGATAAGAATTTATTCCATTTATTTTTAGGCAAAGATAAAACAATTTTTAATTTTTTAGGTAATCGAGATCCTTTTACAATTTGAAATATAAAAGGTTGTATCTCTTGCCAATTGGCATATTCTCTATTTAAGATTTCTTGTTCATCTAAAGAAAAAAAATCTTTATGAAGCTGACCAGAAATTTGAAAAGTAGTGAAAGTTTGAATTTCAACTGTACGTACTTCAAAGGTGTGAAAAAGTGTACCTTTTAATAATTCTTGCATGAAACTACGAAGGTCTAGGATATCTATAGAAATCATGTATTTACTCCTTTTCTTTTGGCATATATTTCTTCCTTTACTTAGATCCTATCGTATTTTATAATTTTAATCAACTAGAGATATTTAAAAGTATACCTTTCTTTCTTATAGTAAACATGGTATTCTAATAGCATTAAAAGGATCATTTCCTGATATTTTTAATCATAGGACTTTCATTCTTTTGAAAATCATGATATTCTAGGAACAAAGGAATAGGCCGATTAGAGGTATTTATTATAGAGGAGGTATAAGAATGAGCATAAAGATAGTAGCAGATAGTAGTTGTGATTTAACGGAAGAAATGCGTAAAGAGTTAGGCATAGAATTGGTTCCGCTAACTTTACAATTAGGGGATAAAGTTTATAGAGATGATGATACTTTAGATATTCAGGCATATTTAAAGCATATGAAAGAGGAGTCGCATTCTCCTAAAACCTCATGCCCTTCTCCTAATGACTTTATGGAAGCTTATAAAGGAAAGGAAAGTGTATTTGTTGTTACTCTTTCTTCAGCATTAAGTGGAACTTATAATAGTGCAGTACTAGCAAAAGATATGTTTATAGAGGAAGTAGGAGAAAAATTTATTCACGTTTTTAATTCATTTAGTGCTTGTATCGGGGAAACGTTGATCAGCCTAAAAATTCATGAGTTAGGTAAGAAGAACTTAAATGAGTGGGAGATTGTAGAAAAGGTGAATAAGTATATTCAAGAAATGAAAACATTCTTTTTATTAGAAAGTTTAGAGCATCTTTCTAAAGCAGGACGCCTGCATCCTGTTATTGCTAAAATTGCAAACGCTCTATCTATTAAGCCTATTATGGGTGCAACAGATGATGGAAATATTCAAATGGTTCATAAAGTTAGAGGATATAAAAAAGCATTTCAAAAATTTGTTGATACCATTGGAGAAGAGGGCATTAATTTAGAAGAAAAGATATTGGGTATTGCCCATTGCAATTGTTTAGACCGAGCCTTAGAATTTAAAAAAGAAGTACAAAAAAAATATAATTTCAAAGATATTATCATTGTAGAAATGGCAGGGTTAAGTTCGACTTATGCAGACGATGGTGGATTGGTTATCGCTTTTTAGTAAAAAGTCCTTCAATATGAAGGGCTTTTTTATTTTCACCTTTTATTTTAATACATAAAAGCAAAGCTAGTTATCCAAACTAAGGATTAGATAGGTGAAAATATAGAGGAGTGTATGCGATGATTACAATAGGCATTGTTGGTAATGAAAAACATCAAAAAATAGTGAAGAGGCTATTAGAACAATTTCTGTTGCATCCTATGGAAAACATTGAAATTGTAGGGATTACAAAGACAATAGATTTTACATCTATATTCTTGAGCCCAATTCATATTTTGCTAGATACATCTAGAGAATGGAAAACATCTCCTGGGCAAGACTATGGTATGGATTCCATACTTGATACGCAGGGGATTATGATTATGAATTGGGATAATATGAATTATTTTTCATGGCACAAATATCAGTCAATGTCTATCATCACATATGGTATTAATCCGAAAGCCTGTGTAACAGCTTCTAGTATTCAGCAAGATATGAGTGGGAATACAACGATCCAATGTTGTGTCCAAAGGCCATTTATAACACGAGATGGAGAGCTTATTGAGCCACAGGAATTTACTGTTCATATGCAAACGCCTATTCAAGAGGACTTAGACCTTATATTGGGCGTGATAACGGCAACATTAGTTATTCCTAAAAAAAGCCGGTATCTAGTTTCGAATCATGAAGCAACATCTCTGCAAATAGCATCTGTCTCTCTCATACCACATATCTTTTAAAATAATACAAACCACTTCTAAAATGATTTGCGTTTGAATAAGAATGATATAAGTATGGAATACAAAACCCATGACTGAAGAAAGGGAGAGATGGAGAGCAATGAAGGAACAGGTTATGAAAAACAATCAAGTAACGATTATCGGGAAAGTGGTTTCAGAATTTACATTTAGTCATGAAGTATATGGAGAGGGATTTTATTCGTTTTATGTAGAGGTGCAGAGACTGAGTGAAGTTGTAGATCAATTGCCAGTCACAATTTCAGAGAGATTGCTACATGGTTGTACTTTAGAAGAAGGAACTTTAGTAGAAATACAAGGACAATTTCGCTCTTATAATCGTCATGATGGAGAGAAAAATAGATTGGTGTTAACTGTATTTGCCCGAGAACTTTTTATTTTAACGGATGATCTCATTTATAAAAATCCTAATCAAATTGTATTAGCTGGTTTTGTTTGTAAAAAGCCAGTTTATCGAACTACACCTTTTGGGCGAGAGATTGCAGATCTTTTGCTAGCTGTAAACCGACCTTATAGCAAGTCGGATTATATTCCATGTATTGCTTGGGGAAGAAATGCACGTTATGCACAAAATTTAGAAGTTGGAGAAATGATTCGAATATGGGGCCGTATTCAAAGCAGAGAATATCAGAAAAAACAAGAAGATGGAGAGAGCGTTGCAAGAATGGCTTATGAAGTTTCTGTATCAAAAATGGAGCTGGAGGAGAAGTTGGAAGAAAGTGAAGGACAGAATGAAGAATTGGATTGAAAAAATTAGGTAATACCACTATAATAAAGTAGTAAGGCTGAAGTACAGATAGATGAAAAGAGGTGAACCATTGGATAAGGGTTTCATACAAGTATATTGTGGTACCGGAAAGGGCAAGACAACGGCTGCAATTGGGCAGGGCATACGAGCAGTGGGACACGATTTAAAGGTGATTATGATTCAGTTTTTAAAATCAAATCCGACAGGGGAGCTTCAAACATTAAAAAAGTTAGAACCTGATTTTAAGGTGTTTCGTTTTGAAAAACCGAGAGACTTTTTTTGGAATTTAGATGAAGAACAAAAAAATGAACTTAAAAATGAAATTCAAAATGGAGTAAATTTTGCCAAAAAAATTCTAGACACGAGGGAATGTGATGTTTTAATTTTGGATGAGATTTTAGCAGTAGTAGAAAATGGTTTAATGGAAGAAGAAGATTTACTTCATATGTTAACTTTACGGCCAGATGATATGGAAATGATTCTTACAGGTCGAATTTTACCTCAAAAAATAGCAAGTAAAGCTCATTATATCTCTAATATAGAGGCTGTTAAGCATCCTTTGCAGTATGGTTTAGAAGCTAGAGAAGGAATAGAATACTAAAAAAATACAAAAAACCGCAGGGCGTATATTATAATCAGCACCATGTTTATGATATACGCCCTGCGGTTTTTTATTTTATTCATTCATTAAATGCTCCATATGGTAAAGACCAGTAGGTTTGCCAGTTAAAAAGAGAGCTGCTTTAACTGCACCTACTGCAAAAATTTCTTTAGAAAGGGCAGTGTGTTTTAGTTCCACAATTTCATCTTGCCCAGCAAATATAATAGAATGTTCTCCAACAATAGTGCCGCCTCGTAGAGCATGAATACCTATTTCTTTTTTTTCTCTTTTGCAACGGTCAAGGTGCCTATCGTATTTATACGCGTATTGATGATCTAAGGCTTCATTCATTGCATCGGCTAAAGCTAAAGCCGTGCCGCTGGGCGCATCAATTTTTTGGTTATGATGCTTTTCTATGATCTCAATGTCAAAATGGGCATCTGAAAGTATTTCAGTTGCACGTTTTGCTAAACTCATGAGCAAGTTAACTCCTAAGGACATATTTGCTGAAAAGAAAAGTGGAATATCAGTACTGACTGTCACAACTTTTTCAATCAATTCTGCAGAAAGTCCTGTTGTGCAGAGTACCAATGGCAACTTTTTTATTCTTGCATAATCTAATAAAGAATCGATAGCAGCAGCTGTAGAAAAGTCTATGATCACATCAGCCTCAATATTACAGTCCTGAATGGTAGTAAAAACAGGGTAAGGGTTTGAATGATGAAGATTTACATCAATTCCTGCTACAATAGTAATTCGAGGATCCTTATCTACTAGTTTAGAAATAACTTGCCCCATAGTTCCGTTACATCCATGCATAATCAGTCGTATCATTATATAGTCTCCCTTCTAAGCTAGTGATCTTTATTGTAGGGAGATCCCATATTCGATCATTGCTTGTTTTAGCTTTTGTTCATTGGCATCTTCCATGGTTGTTAAGGGACGTCTACACTGGCCGACATTATAGCCCATCATAGAAAGAGCAGCTTTTACAGGAATGGGACTTACTTCAGAGAATAAAGCACTAACTAAAGGCTGCATTTTTAATTGTAATTCTAGACTTCGCTGTAAATTGCCATCAAAAAAAGCTTGAGTTAGTTCATGGGTATCTTGGGGAAGAATGTTTGCAATAACGGAAATTACACCTTTAGCACCTAAAGAGAGCAAAGGAAGAATTTGATCATCATTGCCCGAATATAAATCCAATCTACCATGGCATAAATGCATCAATTCAGTTACAAGAGAAATATTTCCACTAGCCTCTTTTACCGCAACAATATTATCCACTTTAGATAATTCATAAACTGTTTTAGGAAGCATATTAAGTCCTGTTCGCCCAGGAACATTATAGAGGATAATAGGAATATCCGCTGATTGAGCAATGTAGGTATAATGTTCAATGAGTCCTTTTTGGGTGGTTTTGTTATAATAAGGTGTAACTAAGAGGACTCCGTCTGCACCTAGTTTCATTGCTTCCCTTGTAAGGTATGCACCATGTACCGTATCGTTACTTCCTGCACCAGCAATGACTGGAACCCGCTTATTTACTTGGTGGATACCAAAGCGAATACATTCTAGTTGTTCTTCATCTGTCATAGTTGAAGCTTCTCCAGTGGTTCCACAAAAAATAATACTATCTGTTCCATTTTCAATATGAAATTCAATTAGTTTTCCTAAGGTTTCAAAATCCACTCCCTCTTCATTAAAAGGGGTAACAATGGCAACGCCAGATCCAGTAAATAGAGTCATCCTACAACATCCTTTCTTTACTCCATCTCTTTAACAAGTAGTTCTGCAATTTGTACCGTATTTGTTGCAGCACCTTTTCGAATATTATCTGCCACAACCCAAAGGTTAATACCGTTTTCTACACTATCATCACGACGAATTCGTCCAACAAAGACTTCGTCTTTTCCAGTAGCATCTGCAGCAAGAGGATATACATTATTTTTAATGTCATCTTGCACAACAAGGCCAGGAGCATTTTGAAGAATTTCTTTTAACGCATCTAGCTCAAAAGGTTTTTCTACTTCCACGTTAATAGCTTCGCTATGTCCATTAAACACAGGGACACGAACAGTAGTAGCTGTAATTTTCATATCAGGTGCATGTAACATTTTACGTGTTTCCTCAATCATTTTCATTTCTTCTTTAGTATATCCGTTGTCTAAGAAGGAATCAATATGTGGTAGACAATTGTTTGCAATAGGATGTGCAAAGTTAGTAGGAGGGTTTCCTTTTAATCCTTCTTCTAAATCTCTCCAGCCTGCAAGGCCTGCGCCAGATACTGCTTGATATGTGGTGTAAACAATACGCTTAATAGTATAATATTCATGGATAGGTTTTAGTGCTACTAAAGCTTGAATAGTGGAACAGTTTGGATTAGCAATAATTCCATTGTGTTTTTTTACATCTTCAGGATTTACTTCAGGTACTACCAAAGGTACGTTAGGATCCATTCTGAAGGCGGAACTATTATCTACAACGACACAACCTTTGCTAGCAGCAATAGGAGCAAATTTTTGACTAATACTACCGCCAGCAGAAAACAATGCAATATCAATGGGACGATCGAAGGATTGCTCTGTTAATTCTTCAATTACATAATCTACACCACGATAAGAAATTGTCTTTCCAGCAGACCTAGCAGAAGCAAAGAAATACAAATTTTCAATAGGAAAATCCCTTTTTTCTAGCACTTCTAGAAATGTTTGACCTACCATTCCAGTAACACCTACAATTGCTAAATTTACTTTTTTCATTTTGATATCCTCCTTATTTTTTACAAATATGATAATACAAGAAAAGTGCAAAACGCACTTTTTCAAGTTAACTAGGAAAGTTGGTCTCTTGCAAGCAAGACGAACTTTCCTAATTAAAAATAAAAAACAGTTGGCAGATGCCAACTGTGATCGATAAAAATAACGATAACACAGATAGCACTCCACCAAAAATAGATTTTGATGACAATCGTCCAATTATTCACTGGACGACCAGAAAAAATAGAGTCAGGCCCTATTTTTCTTCGGCATTTTCCCCTTTTTGCATAGGTCATCGGTCCCTGTAACCATATCTATGCATACTCTTAAAAAATGCGCCTCTATCTTTCTTTAATATAAGTTTTAAATATCATATCACCTGCCATCTTAAAAGTCAAATAAATTTGAATGTTTTTTTGAACTAGGGGAGTCCGTTGTGTTTGTATGGGACTAAGCTTTCCTAATTCATTTGAAGAAGTTCATTTTTTCATTTTTCTTGTTCAAGGCTTTTCATAAGGAAGGAGTATAAAAGATAAGAAAAGAGTTATACTTTTAGATAGTACATATTATAAAAAAGAAAGGAAGTATAAAATGAGTAAAAATGTACCAGCGAATAAGAGTATTAAAATAGAAAACCTCCCCTTACAAGATCAACTTAAATATGAAATTGCAGAAGAACTAGGATTATTAGACAAGGTTAGGGAGCAAGGATGGAAAAGCTTAACAGCCAAGGAAACAGGTCGTATTGGTGGGCTGATGACTAAGAAGAAAAAGCAGCTGGAACAACAAAAAAATAAGTAGACCCAGAAAAAAAGCTGGGTCTGTTGCATTTATCTTATAGAATCATTATAATAGGATAAAATGAGTTAATTTGATAGGCAGGGATATAGAATGGGGACATATGGTCATTTTGCTAGGGTATATGATAGATTTATGGAAGAGGTTCCATACGAAGAGTGGGGAAACTATATAGAAAGGCTTTTTCTACAAAACCAGTTACAACCTAAAATTATTGCAGAACTCGGTTGTGGAACAGGAAATATGACAGAGATTATGAGTCAAAAAGGTTATGAAATGATAGGGATTGATCTATCAGAAGATATGCTTATGATTGCAAAGGAAAAAGCTCTTCAAAAAAAAATGGATATTTTATACCTAGCTCAAGACATTAGAGATTTTGAACTTTACGGCACAGTAGATTGTTTTATTAGTATTTGTGACACAATGAACTATCTTCTAGAAGAAGAAGAACTAAAACAAGTGTTTCAACTTGTAAATACATATCTGAATCCTGGTGGATTCTTTATTTTCGATATGAATACAGAATATAAATACCATCAAACTTTAGCAAGTAATACCTTTACTGATGTACAGGAACAGACTGCCTATATTTGGGAAAATAATTATGATCTAGAATCCCAGATTAATGAATATATAGTCAATTTTTTTGTGCAAGATGAAGAAGGGACAAGCTATACACGTTTTGAAGAAGTCCATTACCAAAGAGCCTATCAGATAGAAACCATTACAAAGCTTTTATCTGATGCAGGGTTAGAAGTTGTAGAAGTATATGATGCATTTACATTTCAGCCTCCTGCTATTGACAGCGAAAGAATATATTTTATTGCAAAAGAGACCCGAAAAAAAGGAGGAAATAATCAATGAAAGACCAACTAATTCGAGCTACCGCAGGTGGCCATAGCATACGTATTTTTGTGTCAAATACTAAGGAGTTAGTGCAAGAAGCAGTTCAAACACATAAAACAACCCCTGTTGCTTCTGCAGCATTAGGTAGATTGTTAACCGCAGGATCTATGATGGGAGCCATGCTAAAAGGAGACGATGACTTACTTACTTTGCAAATTAAGGGAGATGGGCCTTTAAAGGGAATTGTTGTAACAGCAGATAGTCAATCACATGTAAAGGGGTATGTTTATCAACCACAAGTGGATCTACCTTTAAACGAAGTAGGAAAACTAGACGTAAGGGGTGCTGTTGGAGCGGGAACCCTCCATGTTATTCGGGATACGGGATTAAAAGATCCTTATGTAGGTCAGATAGAGTTGATTTCAGGAGAAATTGCGGAAGATTTAACTTATTATTTTGCTACATCTGAGCAAACCCCATCTGTTGTTGCTCTGGGTGTATTGATTGACAGGGATTATTCAGTTCGCCAAGCGGGTGGATTTATTATCCAAGTGATGCCAGGGGCCTCTGAGGAAGTTATTTCAACTTTAGAAGAAAATCTAGAGTCTATTAGCTCTATTACAAGTCTTCTAGAAGCAGGATGTCAAACGGAAGATATTCTTAAAAAAATTGTTGGAGAACTAGACTATTCTATATTAGAAACAAGGGATGTAGCTTTTGTGTGTAATTGCTCCGAAGAACGGGTAGAAAAGGCGTTGGTAAGTCTTGGACATCAAGAGCTCCAAAATATGATAAATGATGGAGAAGAAATAGAATTACATTGCCATTTTTGCAATAGAAACTATCTGTTTTCAGTACAAGAGCTATCTGATTTATATAAAGCAGCAAAAAATTAAATGATTAAGGAAATTTTTGTAGTACAATGTAAGGAACAATGCTACTTTGCATATACTATCTAATGAGAATTCAACCTGTGCATGAAACTGTGTGTCACAAGGAGGGAAGGCCTTGAATGTAGCTACCATTTCTACGTATTTGTATGCTAAAGAACTAGAAGACAAGGTAAAAGAACAATTAAATCAACTTTCTTCTCCTATTTTTATACCAAAATGTCAAATACTAAAAACAGATAAAGTAACGTATTTCAGCTATGACGTAGAGGATCATATTTTTTTAAAATTTTATGACCGATTTTTAGGAGAAAAAATCAGGATCCATGTTTGTGAAGGTATTTTAAAGGTGATTCAGAGCACGATTCAATATCATTTATTACAAGAAATGATAGAGAAAGAATGTACTTTTTTAAGCCATATAGAGAAACAAGAAATTTTTAAAGAAGTGAAACGAATTTTGGGGGTGCCAAGATCTCCTATTCATCAGGAATTACAACAGGAAGCTCAAAAACAACTTTTAAGTAATTTGTTAGATTGCCTAGAAGAAAGTAAAAATTTTAATTTAGAAGGCTTTATCAAATTTAGAATGGCCCCCTATAAGGAATATTTAAGAAATATTTTAGAACATTGGATACAGCATTGGAAAGTTCAACAAGAATATGTACGTTTCATTGAACTACTACAGATTTTCCTTTCTACTCAACCTTCTGAAATGCAAACCTTACATGTAGTTGGGCATAAAGATGGTAGTATGATCATATTAAATGAACAAGAGCGAGATATTACAACATGGTGTATACAAGAGTTTATAAAAGAATTGCAAATAAAAGACTGGAGTTATGAAGATATCTTAATAGGTACAGTAATCCAACTTGTACCAAGACAACTCATTATTCATCGGCAGGAATATATTTTGAATCAAAGGGTTATGAATACATTACAATTGCTTTTTCCTACTAACCTTATGCTTTGTTCTTCGTGTGACATTTGTACCATAGAAATTTCGAAAGATAAAAATAGGGGTTGACAAGTAGGGAGGGCATGATATAATTAAAAAAATTGATTTGTTGAATACGTTGATGAGGCGAGTAAACCATAGAAAGTTCTACAGAGAAAAAATGCAATAGCTGAGAGCATTTTAAGAAATTCATGGTTGAAGACCACCTCGGAGTGACTCTAATCCAGTCCGGTATGATACCGTTAAGATCTTTAAGCAAGTGGTTTCCAAGAAACAATAAGGGTGGAACCGCGGGAGTATGGCTCTCGTCCCTTTCATATTATAGAAAGGACGGGAGTTTTTTGTTTTTCTTTATTTAGGAAGCATTTCTTTAAAGATTAGCAGCAAGGATATGGGAGAAGTCGCAGTTGGAGTAAGTATAGATCCTTACTCCAGAGTATTTGTGTTTATGAGGCTAGGTATCCATAAATACCTAAAATAAAAAACATAATATTTGTGTTTAAACTAATAGAAAGGATTGAGAAATATGAAAATAACTTTAAAAGATGGTTCTGTGAAAGAATATCCAGCAGGTTTATCAGTTCTAGAGATTGCTCAAGATATAAGCGAGGGACTTGCTCGCGTTGCTTGTGCCGGAGAAATAAATGGTGAATTAGTAGATTTACGTTATATTATTACAGAAGATAGTGAACTTCAAATTTTTACTGTCAATGATAAAGAAGGGCAACATGCATTTCATCATACATCTGCACATATTTTAGCCCAAGCAGTGAAAAGACTTTTTCCAGATGTACAGTTAGCCATTGGGCCTGCTATAGAAAATGGATTCTATTATGATTTTGATCGTAAAACACCCTTTACAGAGGAAGAGCTAGTAGCTATTGAAGCAGAGATGAAAAAGATTGTTAAAGAAGGCTTACCAATTGAACGATTTGAATTGCCAAGAGAAGAAGCCATTGCTTTAATGAAAGATATGAATGAAGGTTATAAAGTAGAATTAATTGAAGACTTACCGGAAGAAGAAGTTATCTCTTTCTATCGTCAAGGTGAATTTGTGGATCTTTGTGCAGGACCTCATTTACTTACAACAAAGCCTGTTAAAGCTTTCAAACTTCTTTCTGTAGCAGGGGCCTACTGGCGTGGAAGCGAAAATAACCAAATGCTTTCTAGAATTTATGGAACATCTTTTGCTAAAAAATCCGATCTAGAGGCATATCTACATCGATTAGAAGAAGCCAAAAAAAGAGATCATCGCAAACTAGGAAAAGAATTAGAACTATTTGCTTTACTAGAAGAAGGACCAGGATTTCCTTTCTTTTTACCTAAGGGTATGGAACTAAGAAATACCTTGATCGATTATTGGCGTGAAGAGCATAAAAAAGCAGGATATCAAGAAATTTCTACTCCAATCATATTAAATCAAGAACTATGGCATCAATCGGGGCATTGGGACCATTATAAAGAAAATATGTATGTAACACAAATTGACGAAGAAGATTTTGCAGTGAAGCCTATGAATTGTCCTGGTGGGATGCTTGTTTATAAAACAAAAATGCACTCTTATAGAGATCTTCCTCTTCGATTAGCTGAACTTGGATTGGTTCATAGACATGAATTGTCCGGTGCTCTTCATGGTTTAATGCGCGTTAGAAACTTTACACAAGATGATGCTCATATTTTCATGCTGCCAGAACAAATTAAAGATGAAATAAAAAATGTTATAGATCTTGTTGATCAGTTTTACAATGTATTTGGATTTAAGTACCATGTAGAGTTATCTACACGGCCAGAAAATAGTATGGGTAGTGATGAAGATTGGAATCGAGCTATCAATGCTTTAAAAGAAGCTTTAGAAGAAAAAGGTTATGATTATATTTTAAATGAGGGAGATGGTGCATTCTACGGCCCTAAAATTGACTTCCATTTGGAAGATTGCTTAGGCAGAACATGGCAATGTGGGACAATTCAATTGGACTTCCAAATGCCTGAACGATTTGAATTGACTTATACAGGTCATGATGGAGAAAAGCATAGACCTGTTATGATCCACCGAGTTGTTTTTGGAAGTATAGAGCGCTTTATCGGTATTCTTATCGAACATTTTGCAGGAGCATTCCCTACTTGGTTAGCGCCAGTACAAGTAAAGGTACTCCCTATTTCGGATAAATATCATGACTATGCGGAGCAAGTTGTAGAGAAACTATCAGAAGAAGGCATCAAAGTAGAAGCTGATTGGCGAGGAGAAAAAATAGGATATAAAATAAGGGAAGCAAGGTTGCAACGTGTACCTTATATGCTTATTGTAGGACAACAAGAAGCTGAAGAAAATAAGGTGGCTGTTAGAAGTCGTGAAGCAGGAGATGAAGGCCAGCAAGACATTACTCAATTTATTGAGCGTATCAAAGATGAAATTAACAGTAAAAAAACCATTCAATAATTTACTCACTTATGCTTGACAAGAACGATAAAAAATGGTATCATGACCAAGAATCAAGAAGAAGTATCCACTTCTCACCTTAGCGTTTATATGTCTAAGGTTGTATAATTAGTATCGTTAATAAAAGGACGCAGTGTCTTTTATTAATTTTACATGTTAGTAAAGTGGATATGATTCATATCCACTTTTATTTATTTCTAAATTTCATGGAGGTGTACAGTTATTAGTGATTTAATGGTTAATGAGCAAATTAGAGACAAGGAAGTACGTTTGATCGATGAAGATGGAGGCCAGCTAGGAATTTTACCAATAAGGGAAGCTCAACAAATGGCCTATGATAAAAATCTAGACTTGGTTAAAATTGTCCCGAATGCAAAACCACCCGTATGTAAAATTATTGATTACGGAAAATACAAATTTGAGCAAACTAAAAGAGAAAAAGAAGCAAAGAAAAAACAAAAAGTTATTCATGTAAAAGAAGTAAGGCTATCACCTAATATAGGAGAACACGATAAAAATACAAAAATGAGGCAAGCAGAAAAGTTTTTACAGGCTGGTGACAAGGTAAAAGTAAGTGTGCGTTTTAGAGGTAGAGAAATGGCACATACATCAGCTGGTAAAGAAATTTTAGATAACTTTGCTAAGGATTTAGCTGAAATAGGCGCCATTGATAAACCAGCTAAAATGGAAGGGCGCAGCATGGTTATGTATCTTATGCCTAAATAAATGATTACTTGTGACGCAATATAAGAAGGAGGATTTGGACTTATGCCTAAATTAAAAACAAATCGTGCAGCAGCGAAGCGATTTAAAACTACAGGAACAGGAAAACTAAAAAGATATCGTGCAGGAAAAAGTCATATTTTAACTAAAAAATCACAAAAGAGAAAAAGAAGATTAAGAACAGGAATTATGACTGATGAAACAAATGTAAAACAAATGAAACGATTATTACCATATAGTAAATAGATAAGGACTACAGGAGGTTTGTACAATGGCAAGAGTTAAAGGCGGCGTGAATGCTAGAAAAAGACATAAAAGAATTTTAAAATTAGCCAAAGGCTATAGTGGTGCACGTTCAAAACAAGTTAGAACAGCAAAACAATCTGTAGCTAGAGCGTTAAATTCATCTTACGCTGGAAGAAAACAAAGAAAAAGAGATTTTAGAAAGCTATGGATTGCAAGAATCAATGCAGCATCTAGAGCAAACGGATTATCTTATAATAAATTTATCAATGGATTAAAATTATCTGGAATTGAAATGAACCGTAAAATGCTTGCAGAGCTAGCAGTGAATGATGCTGAAGGTTTTACACAATTAGTAGAACTTGCAAAAACAAAAGTACAATAATAGAATAAAATAAACATCTGTCTACAAACAGGAGGGGCCCCTAGCAGTCGTTGCTGGGCCCCTTTTTGCTCTATAAAACACGTCAATCTATCAATCTAATGTAGAAAGGAAGCTGATACTATTTGAATATACTTACTAATAAACTCAAAGAAGTTATAATGGCTGTACTTCCCATTACCTTGATCGTTTTAATTTTAAATTTTACTGTAGCACCTATTGAAAGAGATTTATTATGGAGGTTTCTTGTAGGAGCAATTTTTATTATTATAGGATTAACAATTTTTTTATTTGGTGCAGATATTGGCGTGCAACCTCTTGGCAGCCTCATGGGGTCAGCTCTCACAAAAAAGAAAAAGTTATGGATTATTATCGTATTTGGATTGATTCTTGGTTTTTTAATTAGTGTCGCTGAGCCTGATTTGCAAGTATTAGCCCAACAAGTAAGCCAAGTTACATCAGGGGCTTTATCACAGTTAAGTCTGGTTATAGTTGTGTCTCTAGGAGTAGGAGTCATGGTCATGGTGGGGCTATTGAGAATCATTTTTCAAATTTCTTTATCTAGGTTACTAACTATTATGTATGGAATTATTTTTGTTATATCTATTTTTGCACCTATAGAATTTTTAGGTATTGCATTTGATGCAGGTGGTGCTACGACAGGATCTATGACTGTTCCTTTTATACTTGCCTTAGGCCTTGGAGTATCTTCTGCTCAAGGGGGAAAGCAATCAGAAGAGGATAGTTTTGGTCTAGTTGGATTGGCTTCTACAGGTCCTATGCTTGGGGTTTTAACGATGAGCCTGTTTTCTAAAGTAAAAAGACTAACAGGAAGCTTGCCTTCTCATGCAGGGCCAATAAAAGGGATTATACAGCCTTTTATTCATAAAATACCTATTACGCTAATGGAAGTTGCGTTAGCTCTTCTACCCTTACTCATCTTATTCTGTATATTCCAAGTATTCTTTTTCAAGCTATCTAGAAAACAATTTATAAAGATACTAAAAGGATTAGGTTATACATTTATCGGGTTCGTACTATTTTTAATAGGGGTAAATGCAGGATTTATGGAGGCAGGAACAGCCATTGGTTATACAGCGGCATCCCTTTCAAATAACTGGGTTGTTATACCCATCGGATTTGTTCTTGGCTTCACTGTTATATTTGCCGAGCCTGCAGTATATGTTTTAAATGAACAAATAGAGGATGTAACTAGTGGACATATTAAAAAACGTGTAATTCTTTATACATTATCTATTGGTGTAGCGATAGCAGTGGGATTATCAATGCTTAGAACACTAACACCAAGCATTCAACTATGGCATTATCTTCTACCTGGTTATCTCATTGCTATTATTCTATCACATTTTACGCCTAAAATATTTGTAGGAATTGCCTTTGATTCAGGTGGAGTAGCATCCGGTCCTATGACTGCCACATTTATATTGGCCTTTGCCCAAGGTGTGGCTGAATCTATAGAAGGAGCCAATGTATTATTAGATGCTTTCGGGGTGATTGCTATGGTAGCATTAACACCTTTGATTGCACTTCAACTTTTAGGATTAGTATATGAACGAAAAGCAACGAAAAAAGGAGTTGAGGAAAGTGGAACAAGAAGCAATTAAAAATGAATATAATTTGACCTTTGTAGTAATCAATGCAGGCCAAGGGAGCAAAGTGCTAAAAGAAGCAAAGGAATTGGGGGTATCAGGAGGAACTATTTTTTTAGGAAAAGGTACGGTTAAAAGTCATATTTTAGAGTTGTTAGGTTTAGAGGAGATTAAAAAAGAAATTGTTCTATTAGTTTCAGATGCAGAATTAGAAGAAAAGATTCATAAAGGGCTAAGTAAGAAGTTTCATTTAGATCGTCCTAATCATGGAATAGCTTTTTCCGCACCCCTTAAACAAGTGTTAAGTAGTAGAAGTTCTAAGTTAGAAGTAAGGGAGATAAACAGAGGAGGTCAGGGAAATATGAGATATGAAGCAATATTTACAGTTGTAGATCTTGGTCTTGGGCAGGATGTTGTTGATGCAGCAACTACAGCAGGATCAAGAGGGGCTACTATTATTCATGGAAGAGGATCTGGCATACATGAACATAGTATGTTTTTCTCTATGAATATTGAACCAGAAAAAGAAATAGTAATGATTCTTATAGAAACGGAAAAAGTAGAAAATGTTATTGAGGCCATTAAGGATAAGATAAATATTGATGAGCCTGGAAAAGGGATCTTGTTTTCAATAGATGTAAATAGAACCACAGGATTATTCCAACAAAAATAATTTTTAAGCATAGAAGCTAATTAGTAAGTCATACATATGAGTGAGATGGGAGAAAGACCTGTCCTACTCATATGTATTTTTTTTATCTATAGATTTCTTGAAAAATGTCGATGTATAATGTAGAAGGATTTTTTAGTTATATGGATAAGGAGGCTAGGGCTATGTTTCTTTATAAGGGAATATCGTTGAGGATGGTTCACAATATGAATCACTTATATCAGCGTTTAGGTGTTTTAGGGGAACGACTTTCAACAGGGCAACGTATTAATAGAGCAGCAGATGATCCAGCAGGATTAGCTATTTCTGAAAAAATGCGTGCCCAAATTAGAGGAATACGACAAGCTCAAAGGAATGCTCAAGATGGTATTTCCTTAATGCAAGTTGCAGAAGGTGCCATGAATGAAATTCATGCCATGCTGCAAAGAATGCGAGAAATATCTATTCAAGCTAGTAATGGAACATATCAAAATGAAGATCGGGCACTGTTAGATTTAGAATTCCAACAGCTAAAAGAGGGAATTGAAAGTATTAGTAGGCAAACACAGTTTAATACGAAGTGTTTATTAGATGGTGGGAGAGATGGTAATGCTTTAGAAATAAATTTACAAGTTGGCGCTAATAGTGGGGATATGATGAAAATAAGTATCAATAGTATGACTTTAGAAAGTCTAGGTTTAGAAAATGCTAGTATAGATACACTGGAAAATGCCCAATCATCCATAGCGCTATTAGATCAATCAATCGGAAAGGTATCACAAAGTAGATCATCACTTGGAGCTATGCATAACCGTTTAGAGCATACAATTAGGTATCTGGAGAACTATGAAGAAAATCTAACAGCAGCAGAAAGCCGCATTCGGGATGTTGATATGGCCCAAACAATGATGGAGTACATAAAAACACAAATCACATTGGAAGTAGCACAAGCGGTTTTTGCGCATACATTAAAGATGGAACAAAGAAGAGTAAGAATGCTATTAGAAGCCTTCTTAAATATTAACTACTATGATAAATAAATTTTTTCTTGGAAGAATAGAATAATGAACTTTATAAAAAACCACAAAAGAAGTCAAATTGTGTTAGAGTAGTTAGATGCTATAAAACACTTGAATTTACAAGGAGATTTATGTATCGTAAAAAAGAAAAAAGATAAAAAACAAAATAAAACAGAAAAACTCTTGACAAAGAAATAAAAACAATATAGAATACTAACTTGTCAGCGATTTTAAAAAACTTCTCTCAAGAAAATGAGAGAAAGGAACTACCAAGAAAGAAATAAAAAGTTTTTTAAAAAATATGTTGACAAAGAAAATAAGATGTGTTACTATAGTTTTTGTCGCCAAATGAGGCGGCAGGCAAACAAAGGTAAAGATGTAAACATAGTACTTTGAAAACTGAACAGTGTAACAAACCATTTACAAACAAGATGCTAGTGCATCATGAACCGATCAAAACACGAGAGTTTGATCCTGGCTCAGGATGAACGCTGGCGGCGTGCTTAAC
>JAAZLH010000129.1 GCA_012799415.1 Candidatus Epulonipiscium sp.
TGGGATTCTTATGGAAGAATTCCAAATGGAAATCCACTAATAGGATGGAACAGAATTGAGTTTTTCACACAAAGTGGTATAGCTCCTAGAACTGTTTCTTTAGAAGAAGCTTTTGAGGGGAAGAGTGTGAGAGGCTTATCTTTTGTAGTCTACAATGCTCCATCAGGAAGAATGGAATACTATGGAGAAATAGTTGAAAGCTTATATGATATAAGCAAAGAAAGATTAGTAGACTATGGTATTAGAAAAATCGCATAGGAAGTTTAAGGGATAGGGGCATTTGATTGCCTCTATTTTTTATTTTTCAATTCATGAAGTTATATGTATAACTTTAAAGATGTATTTATAATTTAGTTCAGTTTTTTCTATTATATATTAAGCAAAAAAAATAGGAGCAAATTTTTGCAAATTAAAAAGGGGGAATATATAATGGAAAGAATATTAACTATAAGAGAGGAAATTGAAAAATATGGTACAGATTCAGTTGAAACAATCGAATTAGTATCAGAATTAATAGACCTTAGGGTTGAAACAGTACTTGAGTTGGTTGACGAATTTGGGACAATACAAAAGGCGTGTTTAAATGCTTATAGTGAGAGAGGAAAGATAACTCCTACAAAGGCTTATCAGTTGAATCTATTAGGGGAAATACTTATGAGGAATACTCATTCATCTCCAGATGAAAACCCAAAAATAGATAGTCCTGATGCTATTGCTGATTTATACATGAATGAGTACAGGTATTTAGAGGTAGAACATTTTGATGTTTTACTTTTAAACACAAAAAATGATGTAATAAAAAAAGTAAACACTTCAAAAGGAACTCTAAATGCTTCAATAGTTCATCCAAGGGATGTGTTTAAAGAGGCGATAAAGCATAATGCAAATGCTATAATTCTTATTCATAACCATCCATCAGGGAATCCATATCCTAGTCCAGAGGATTTTGCGATAACAAGTAGACTAGTTGAAGTTGGAAAACTAATGAAGATAAAAGTTCTAGACCACATAATATTTGGGAATAATAGTTTTTATTCTCTTAAACAAAGAGGAGAGATGTAGAAACTCAGCTTCTGCATGTTTTTTCTTAAAAATTAAGCAAAAATAAAAAGAGAGCTTTAAAAGCTCTCTTTTTGTTTTTTATAAGAAATTAAACCTTCCTTTCTTTCCTAACTTAACCATATTGTCAGCTAATTTCTGAAAATACTCTTCATAACTCTTTATCTTTTCATATTTCCCTGTATACATATTTAATACTACCTCCTATTTTCCTTATATTATCTTCGCTATTTACATATTCCTCCTTTTTTAGCTAAACAAATCTTCAATATATTTGACTTGTTTTTCCAAAGAAATTTCACTTCCACTAGCTTTAGGATGTCCTCCACCACCAAATTTTTTAGCAAATAATCCTAAGTCAATATCATTTTTAATCCCTCTATAACTAATACTTTGGCTTCCTATTAGTATGATGAAATCTAAGTTATTATGCTTGCTTGCCAAATAATTTCCTAGTTCAGATACATATTGTTCTGCAAATACAATTCCAACGTTATATTCTTCGATATCTTTTTCTATTATTTCTCCATTTTTCTTTTCGAAATATTTTTCTTTTTTATTTTCTTCTAACTCTAGCAATAATAAATCCGTTTCATCGAATTCAAAATTGTTATTTCCTTTAAGTTTTTCTACTGTTTTTTCAATAAATTTTTCTCTTCCATAAATATACAATAAGTCATTCCATTTTTTTGGATTTTCATTATTATAAATAGTCGCCCATTCCCAAGTGTCGTATTGCCTTACAGTTTCAACAAATTCAATTATGTTGTCTTTTCTTAATTTATCATTGTCTAGGTGTTGGTAAAACAAGCTAGTTCCACTACATTTTCCATTTGCATTTTTGACTTTAATATAACACCACCAGTAGTTGTTTAAATGTGTTGCTGTTGAATGATGGTCTATTAAAGTAAAATGCTCTGCTATTTCATCAATTTTTTTAGCTAATTCATCAGATACAGAAATATCTGTAATGTAAATATGCTTGTATTCTTTATATTTCTCATTATTAATAAAACTTTCTATTTTTTCATTAATATCGTTATAGTTACAATATTCTATATCGACTTCTTCAAAAGCTAAAAATCCTAAAATTCCACAACCGATTCCATCAAAATCTGTGTGAGTGAATATTTTAACCCTTTTAGGATTTTCTTGTTTCCTTTTAACATCAGTGAAATTTAATATTTCTTTCCTTTTTGAATTATTCTTATTTTCTATTTTATTATTTTCCCCTTTACTCAGTATCTGATATTTATTTCCCATTTTCATTAAATAAGTATCAGGATTGAAGTTTAAAACAGGACGAATTCCTGTAGTTTTACTTCTAGTTGAATCAGTATAGAAACGACCAAATTTGCTGATTCTGTAGATATCACCTCTATAGCTAAATTTTTTAAAATTTTGTGAACGAGTTAAGTAAACACAATCTTCTTTACCTAATTTAGCTATTCTAGAAGCATCATCTGTAAAGCATTTCCACCTTTTAGGATTGTTTTCATATTTAATTAAGAAATTCATTTCCTCTTTTGAGGGAAGAAAGACATTATCCGTTATTGCAGATAAACAACCTTTGTTTTCTTCGTAAATCAATGTAGTTTCTATTATTTTCGACTTAAAACTATCACTAAAAGAGTTATAAAATACTTGGTTTAACCAATCCCTTATATTACTTTTCCTCCAGCCACTATCGGAAACAAAAAACTCATCAAATTCTTCATATCTATAACTATATTTTCCCACTAACTCTTTTGATATTAGAGTTATAGAATTGCTAGGATTTTTATAATAATTCTTGGCTACAACTATCCATTCAACAGGTTTAATTTCTCCATAACCTGAATAATTTTCTCCTGTTTTATGTTCCCATACCCAACTATTATCACAAATAATACTTCCAACTGGAACATCCTTTAATTTAACAATTTGAAAGTTTTGTAATTGTATTTCATTTATCATTATAATTCCCCCTTTTTTTCGTTAAAGCTATCTAAATAACTTTACTCCTTAACTATTAATTTTTATTTATGCAATAGAAACTATTGCTCCTTTCTTATCCTTTCCTATATGATACAAATTTAAAAAACAAATAATAACTAGCCTTAACTCCGTTTTTAGACAAAATAACAAATCCTCTCATATTAAGATATATTTTTATTGTGTCGTTAGAGGGGCTTTTATAGACTTTAATTAGCTTACATATAATATTGTCTAGGATTATATGGTTATTGACTATATAATTATCATATTGACATCATATGGTTAGTGTGATATAATACATATAGTCAATAAAAAACGGAGGTAAACATATGGACATAATGAGCTTATATCTTCACTTGAAGATTCAGGAACAGTTTTTTTATATAAGTGTTGTTGCTGAAATTGCTAATATCATATATTTTGTTACTCGCATTATGGAAATAGAATTGCTTTATGGCTTTCATTTTGCAAAAA
>JAAZLH010000130.1 GCA_012799415.1 Candidatus Epulonipiscium sp.
AACTGAACTCCATGATTGCTTCTAACACACTTCCAGATTTAGTTACATTGGGCTGGTGGGAACCGCAAGTAAAGCAAATGATTGAATCAGGGCTTGTATATTCTTTAACAGAACTAGCTGATCAATATGATCCATATTTTTATGAAGTTGCAGATGAAGCAAAATTGGGATGGTATAGAGAAGATGATGGGCAGTCATATGCATACCCTAATTCATCCTATAGTCCTTCAGACTATGATAAATATCCTGTTATGTCAAATCAGACATTTCTTGTTAAAAAGGATATTTATGAGGCCATTGGTAGTCCGGATATGAGAACTCCAGAAGGTTTTGTAGCTGCATTAAAAAAGGCTAAAGAAAAATTCCCAATGGTAAACGGTCAGCCACTAATTCCTTTAGGAACTACGGAGTTTTCTGATATTGGTAGTGATTCTTTTAAGGGATATTTACAAAATCATTTAGCAATTCCATTTGAAAAGGATGGAAAAATTTATGATAGAGATACGGATCCTGATTATATTATGTGGTTAAAGACATTTAGACAAGCTAATGAAGATGGTTTAATTGCAAAAGATATTTTTATAGACAAGAGAGCACAAATGGAAGAAAAAGTTGCACAGGGTAGATATTTTGCTATGATGGTTCAAAATTGGGATTACCAAGGGCAACAAAAATCATTATATCAACAAGATCCTAACTCTGTATATATTGCAGTCCCAGGGCCTGCTAATACAAATCTTGATAATCCTACATTAGCAGGACAGGGGATTGCAGGTTGGACAGTTACGCTGATTTCAAAAAACACTAAGAATCCTGAAAGAGCTATTAAATTCTTAAGCTATATGATTAGTGAAGAAGGACAGCATGATATTTACTTTGGAAAGGAAGGTGTCATGTGGGAAACAGTAAATGGTAAAGATACTTATTTACCAGATATATATGAGTTAAAACAAAAGGATAATGATGCATTTGAAAAGCAATATGGTGGTATGAGTACACATTGGATGTTCCAAGATAACGCTATGTTTTCTAAATGGGAGCCACCTTTAGAAGAACCTTTAAAACAGCCACAAGAATGGACAAAACCTTATGTTACTTATTTTGGTCAATATGATGATGCAGATCCTATCCCAACATCTGAAGAGGGCATAGGCGTAACAAAGATTAATAATAAATGGGGGCAAGTATTGCCACAGCTGATATTAGCCAAAACAGAAGCAGAATTTGATGAGGTTTTTAAGGATTATATCGCATATAGGGATCAACAGGGATGGGATAAAATTCAACAATTTAGGCAAAACAAATATAAGATCAATAAAGAAAAACTAGGATTAAAGTAATAAATATAAGTATTTACTACAATGTCTAAAACCCAGAGAAAGCTCTGGGTTTTAATTATAAAGAAGGATTGAGTAACTTTTCTATATGGATTATAATGAGTTTAATAAAGCTTCCTAAAAAGGATGAGTATTTTATGATATTATTTGATAAAATATCTAATAAAGTAAAGGGAATAATTGACTTTTTCTCAAGTTTAGGAATTGCTAAAAAATTAATATATATTTACATTCTAATTATTGCAATTCCTGTTTTATCACTTTCTTTCTATACTTTTTATTCTTTAAAGGAAAGTTTTTATGAGCAAATTTTTAATGATACCCGCTATTCTTTGGATATCATTTCTAATAATATTAATTTTAATGTAGAAACTTTTCAAAGGATAGAAAATGTTGTAAGTACAAACAAGGATTTAATAGAATTTTTAAATACAAATACAGAAATGGAAACCATAGATATTATTGATTTTGTAAACACAGACATAAAGGAGCTTGAGAGGCTCCAATTCTCTAACCCCAATATAAGAAGTATCAGAATTTTCACAGATAATAAGTATATACTGGAAAGATGGTCTGTTCTTTTTGCTGAACATAGAATTAAAGATACCATGTGGTATAAAAAACTGCAAAATAGGCAACAGAACTCCTGTTGGCAGTTAAATCATATTGACGACTTACAGGTTGAGGCTGTCTTTAATTCATCTCCACAGGTTTCATATTATAAAAAACTAGGAAATCCTCAAAAGGAGGATATTGGATATTTACAGCTTTCAATGAATTCAGCAGATTTCTTTCCGGAAATGTATAAATCAGAAGATACTAATTCAGCTGTTTTCATTATTACAAAAAACAGTCATTTAATGTACGAAAATTATGAAAATGAATTTGTGAAAAAAAATAGATCTGCAATTAGTTACATAAAAAGTGAGTTAATTAAGAATACAAATGGAATAGAAGGTCATTTCTTAATCAAACTGAAAGATATCGATTTAGCAGTTGCTTATAAATATAATAAGGCATTAGACATCTATGTATATAAAGTAGTTTCTACAGAGTTTTTGTTAGAAAAAATAAAAAATACTCGTTCTACTACCATTAGCATTTCTATTGTAGTTATGATTATTGCCTCCTTTTTAGTATATATCAGTACGTTGAAAATGCTCAAAAACCTAAAACTAACTGTACAATATATGAGGAAGGTACAAAAAGGTGAATTACAAGTAGAAATTCCTGTTAGAGGAAGGGATGAACTTTCAGAGTTAGCACACCATTTTAATAAAATGATTGTCCAGATCAATCAGTTAATTATTAATGATAGGAAGAAACACGAGGTAAAGAAGAAAGCAGAGGTAAGGGCTTTACAGACACAGATCAATGCCCATTTTATATATAATGTTCTTGAAACAATAAAAATGGATGCAGAAATAAAAGAGCAATTTGAAATATCAGATAGCATTACATCACTAGGAAAATTAATGCGTTATAGTATGCGTTGGAAAAATCATCAGGTAAAATTAAGGCAAGAAATAGACTATATTAAAAATTATATCAAGCTATTAAACCTTCGTTATGATTATTATATCCACCTTTATTTAGATATTGATGAGGCCTTATATGAAAGAGAAGTTTTAAAAATGACGATACAGCCTATTGTTGAAAATGCTATTAAGCATGGAATTGTTCCGATGGCAGAAGACTCGGTTATTAAAATTAAGGTTTACATTCGTGAACAAAAACTAGTTATTGAAATCACAGATAATGGTATCGGCATATCCCCTACTCAATTAACAGAACTCAAATATAGCATTGAATCAGGGGTCGCTGAGATATATGCAAGTGAAGGAGGTTCTAATGGTATAGGGCTTGTTAATATTAATGAAAGAATAAAGATTTTTTATGGGGAAGAATATGAATTAGATGTAATAAGTAAAGAGGGGTGCTATACCAAAGTAATACTTACTATACCTTGCTTAGATTCTGAGGAGGAGGTACTAAATGAGAAAGCTGCTAATTGTTGATGATGAAAAAGTAATAAGAGCAGGTATTAAGATTATTATTGAGAGAGCAAACACCAGTTTTACAAAAATATACGAAGCGAAAAATGGTGAGGAAGGGTTAGATTTAGTAAAGGAAAAAGATATAGATTTAGTTATTACAGATATCAAAATGCCTAAGATGGATGGGATTACTTTTATAAAAGAGTTGAATAAAAATGGGAAAAATATAAGGGTTATTATTTTAAGTGGATATGATGAGTTTGCTTATGCTCAAGAAGCATTAAAATATGGTGCAACAGCTTATTTACTTAAACCTGTAGATAAATATGAATTACTTGATTTTATAAAGCAGGTAGAAGGAGATTTGGATAAAGAGGCTCATTTGGTTGCTAAAGAAGATCATATAAATAAATATATTGAGCAGTTTTCCAACAATGAGTTGAATTATATTTTTCTCAATGATTATATAACCAATGAAGAAATCGATAAAATTATAGATACGATACAGTTGGATGTATTACATGATCCTTATTATGTAGCATTTATTTCGTTAAAAACAAATAAAGCAAATGATCCGTGGGAAGAAAATTTTAAAAAGCAGGTAAATCAATATTTGTCTTCGCTGAACATTAAAATGGTTTGTTTTTGGGATGCCAAAGGGCAGTTTATTATGATCGTGAGTCAAAGGTTGGAGCTTAAAGAGTTTGTGGCATTCTTAAATACAAATAACTTTCATAATTTAGTAATAGGAATTAGTCAAATATCTTCAAGAGGAGCAGATATTAAAGAACTTTATCATCAAGCATGTGAAGCAAATAAATATAAAATTATTGTCCCAAAAGAAAGCCTAATCATTACCTATGAAGAAATAAATAGTAGATCCTCTAATAATGATTTACCCATAAATAGCATAATAAAAACCCAACAAATGATGGGAGCTAAAACAAATTTTGAAATAGATATACAACTTAAAAATATATTCAACTTAGAATTGATAAATAGAAGTAAAATCCATTATTTAGAAGAAATTGTTCAAAATATTAATCGATATATCGTGCAGCATTATCACAATATAATACCTCAATTTACGGAGCCCCTTAGTCAGAGGTTTAGACATATTACAGATGTTTATAGATATCAACATATATCTAATTATATAAAAGATATTAGGGCCTATGTTTTTGCAATCAACGATTATCTATGGCAAATGAATAATGAACTAATAACAAGTAATGGTATTGACATGGCAATAAAATATATAAAGGATCATTATGATAAAGATTTGAATATGGCCATGGTTGCTAATCATGTTTCACTAAATTATTCTTATTTTTCTCAACTTTTTAAGGAGCGTACGAATATGAATTTTGTTGATTACTTGAAAGAAGTCCGAGTTAAAAAATCTATGGAGCTTTTAAGAGATCCTAATTATAAAATATATGAGGTAGCAGAAAAAGTAGGATATCAAAATTCTAAACACTTTACAAAAATATTTCGTTCAGTAACAGGGATATCACCAAGTGAGTATAGAAACAAGCTTGCTTTATAAAATCAAGAGGAGTATTAAAAAAATAAGACCTAAAACAGGTCTTATTTTTTATAATAATTAAAGACAATTATTAGGTTTATAAATTTACAGTCATAAGCTAGAATGTTGATGACTTGCCTGTTAGGATTTTCATAGGTATAATAGTAATCAAAGTAGACATAAGAGGAACTGTAAGTCATCGGATAAAACCTTAAAATATATAAGTCTAGAAAGCGGGGCAGCGTAAGATGTATAGGTTAATCGCTATTGATATGGATGGCACTTTTTTAAATGGAAAACACCAGATATCAGATGAAAATATAGCAGCTGTAAAAGCGGCACAGGAGAAAGGCATTAAGGTGGTTATTGTATCAGGAAGACAACATAAAAGTATAAAGGAATTTTTAAATCGGCATGGTTTAGAATGTGATGCAGTTGGGTTAAATGGGGCAGAATTTTTAGATCATAATGGCAAAGAAATTTATATTCAGTGGATGGAAAAAGAGAGTATAAAAGCAGTTATAGATCTATGTGAAGGAGAAAAAGCCATTTATCAAATTTATAATAGCGAGCATATCATCACCAACGAATTACAGGATCCTTTTAATGAATTTAAGAAAATAGTTAAAATGCATAATCCAAATGCAGAGAATTTATTAGAAAGAACTGAAATGTTCTATAAAGGGATATATGATGGCGGCATTGTAGAAAAAGATGTCTTAGGCTTTCTACAAAAAGAGGGGATGGGGGCTATTAAAATGCTTATCTTAAGCCATGATGAGGAGAAATTAATTAGGATTCAAGAAAGATTGTCACAAAGGGAAGACCTTACTGTCACCTCTTCTTTTAGAGGGAATTTAGAAATTTTTCATAGTAATACGGATAAAGGAATCGCTTTATTGCAAATAGCAAAAGAATTAGGTATAAAAAAAGAAGAAACGATGGCTATTGGTGATAATCTAAATGATATTCGAATGATTACCGAAGCAGGTTTGGGAGTGGCAATGGGAAATGCTTTAGAAGCAGTGAAGCAAAAGGCAGATTTTATCACAAAAACAAATAATGAAAATGGGGTAGCTTATGCAATTAAAAAATTTGTGCTGTGATTTGAAAAAATAAATATAAAGTAAAGAAGGGGTATTTTTATGGGGGAAAGAAAACAGGATCAATTGCTTGGTATTAGAACAGCAGGGATAAGAGAGTGGAAGGATCGGAGAGTTCAGTATAACCGCTATGAAGCAACACCGTATCAGGCGCTAGATAAACTTTTTCAATCGTATAAATTAAACAATACTAACAAAGTCGTAGATTTTGGATGTGGCCGGGGTAGGGTAACCTTTTATATACACAATCGTTTTAAGTTACCAGTCACAGGAATAGAGGTCAATGATCAAACTTATGAAGAAGCACTTGAAAACAAAGCTAGGTATAGACAGAAGGCAAAGCATATAAGTGCCCCAATTCAACTTAAATATGGTCTTGCAGAACATTACAAAGTAAAAGAAGTGGACAATTGCTTTTATTTTTTCAATCCATTTTCTATCCAGATATTTAAAAAAGTTGTTAATAATATTTTGCGTTCTGTGGAAAAAGAAAAGAGAACAGTGGATCTGATTCTTTATTATCCAATGCCTGAATATAAAAAATTTCTTCAAACAAGTACACCCTTTACAATTATAAACAAAGTAAGAGTTCCAGGGGCAAAGGATCAAAATGAAAAGTTTATTATCTACCGATTGAGAGAAGAGGATATTGTTTCTACGGATGATTCATAGTAGTATTATAAGTGGATAAAGAAAAGGAAGATAAAATGAAGATTATTCAAGGTAAATATACAGAAGCTATTATCTATACAAACCAACTGGAAAAAGAAGCAGCTGATCAAATTTTAGAATTATGTAATCAACCCTTTGCTAAAGGCAGTAAAATTAGAATTATGCCAGATGTACATGCAGGCAAAGGTTGTGTTATAGGGTTCACAGCAAATTTAGGAGAAAAGGTAATTCCCAATATAGTAGGAGTGGATATTGGATGTGGGATGCTAACCGTATCATTAGGAAAAGTCCCCATCTCTATGGAAAGACTAGATCAAATCATTCGAAAGCATATTCCGGCAGGTCAAAATGTTCATGAAGGGCGATTACGACAGTTTCCGAAGTTACGAGACATGTTTTGTTACCGGGAACTAAACAATACAAAAAGAATAGAACGAAGTATAGGAACTTTAGGTGGAGGAAATCATTTTATTGAAATCAATGAAGATAGTCAGGGGCATAGATATTTAGTCATTCATTCAGGAAGTAGAAATTTAGGTAATCAAGTAGCCCATTTATATCAAAAACTAGCTATTGATTTATGCAGTGGCAAAGAAGATTATTATATTCAACGAGAAGAATTGATTACAAGCTACAAAAAAGAAGGAAAACGAAAGTTAATTCAGAGGGCATTAAAAGAGTTGGATAAAAAATATGAAAACTTATCTCCAAAGTATCCAGAGGACTTATGCTATTTATCAGGTGACTATCGAAATCGATATTTACATGATATGAATATATGTCAGAATTACGCTATAGAAAACAGAGAAACAATGGCTACCATTATTTTGGAACAATTGTTTGGGAACACTTTAGCAGAGTATTCTTATTTTCATACCATTCATAATTACATTGATATGGATAATCAGATTGTTCGAAAGGGAGCCATTTCTGCTCATGAAGGAGAAAAAGTATTAATTCCAATGAATATGAGAGATGGATCTATCCTAGCAGTGGGAAAAGGCAATCCTGAATGGAACGAATCCGCTCCTCATGGCGCAGGGAGATTAATGAGTCGAACAACGGCAAAGCAAAATATAACCTTAGAAGAATTTCAAGAAAGCATGGTAGGAATATGGACAAGTTCTATTAGTGAACAGACCATTGATGAAAGTCCCATGGCATACAAACCTATGGATGAAGTGTTAAAACATACAAAAGAAACCATTGAGATCATTGATATTATTAAACCCATTTATAATTTCAAAGCGAATTCATAAGGAGCAGCATAAGGAGGCTATCTATTGAAACCTATTATTTCTATTATTAGTATTTTACTTTTGTTAGTGGGCATTTGTAAGGTAGACGTTTTAGCGGAGGGACCTTCACAGGATATGAGGGCTGTATGGATTGCTACAGTTTATAATATAGATTTTCCAAAAACAAAAAGCAATGTTCCAGCTCAAAAAGCAGAATTTATAAAGATTTTAGATCAGTTGCAGGATATTGGAATTAATACTGTGGTAGTTCAAGTACGACCAAAAGGAGATGCTTTGTATAAGTCAACAATAAATCCTTGGTCGGATGTTTTAACAGGGATACAAGGAAAAGATCCTGGTTATGATCCTATGACTTTTATGATTGAAGAAGCTCATAAAAGAGGAATGGAGTTCCATGCTTGGTTAAATCCTTATCGCGTCACTACATCTGGAACGGACATAACCCTTCTTAGTAAAAATCATCCAGCGAGATTACATCCAGACTGGATTATTAGCCATAATAATGCTTTATATTATAATCCAGAACTGTTAGAAGTAAAAAATCATATTACAGCTACGGTAAAAGAAATTATCACAAATTATAATGTAGATGGAATCCATTTTGACGATTATTTTTATCCCTCTAAGTATCCACTTCCAGAAGGAGAAGGAAAAGATGGCGTTGTAGCTAATACTAGAAGGCAGCATGTCAATGAGATGGTTGCACAAGTAAGTACAGTGATCAAGACAGTGGAGAAGGATGTAAAATTCGGAATTAGCCCTATGGGAATCTGGAAAAACAGTACATCTGATGTAACAGGCTCTAATACAGCTGGTAATGAATCTTATTATAGTATTTATGCAGACACAAGAACTTGGATAAAAAATGAATGGATTGATTATGTAGTACCTCAACTCTATTGGGAAACAGGAAATCAACCAGCAAATTATGAAACCTTAGTTAAATGGTGGAGCAATGAAGTAAAAGATTCTAAGGTGAAACTATATATTGGGCAAGGTATTTATAAAGATGTTGTAGCAGGAGAAATAGAAAAACAGTTAAAAATTAATCAAGCTTATGCAGAAGTAAAAGGAAGTTTTTATTATAGTATGAGGGACCTGTTAAATAGCAGGGCAGGTTGTAAAGAAGTTATTAAAGTGTTTAATCAATCAGTTCCATTGGCTAGTGTTAAGACAGGAATTGTTACAGCTAGTATTTTAAATATACGAAGTGGCCCAGGGACAACCTATACCATCATAACTAAAGTCCCTAAAGGGACTGCAGTGACCATTTTAGAGAGTCAATCAGGATGGCATAAGGTAAAGCTAGGAAATGGGACAATTGGCTGGGCAAGCCAAACTTATGTAAAATAAATTATAAAAATTTTGTAGCCTATATAAAGGAGAGCTGTCATTTATTATGTTAGAAAAACTTAAAAGGTATAATAAAAAGAGTAGGTATTCCTACTCTTTTGGAGCTTTTCCTACAATTGAATTACTAAGATATAAAAGTCAGAATGCTGTAAAAGTGTTAATAAGTAGTAAGTTTAATAATAGGGAAGTTGTGGAAGAAATTAAGAGGATTTGTGATTTAAATAAGATTGAGGTAGCTACTGATGATAAAACCATCAGTAGAATCAGTAATAAAGAAAATGACTATGTCATTGGTGTATTTGAGAAATATACGGATCATATTGAAGGTGCTAATCCTCATGTTGTGCTTGTTAATCCAAGTGACTCAGGTAATGTAGGTACAATTATTCGATCTAGTCTTGGATTTGGGATAAAAAACATTGCTATTATTGAACCAGCTGTAGATATTTACCATCCTAATGTAGTCAGAAGTTCAATGGGAGCTTTATTCAGGGTTCGTATTGAAAAATTTGATTCATTTGGAAAGTATTGCAAGATGTATAAGAATCACAAAAAGATTCTATTTATGTTAGATGGGGCAAAAACTATGGAAGAAATAAGACTAGATAAAGATGAATTATATTCTTTGGTTTTTGGAAATGAATCCTCAGGATTAGATAGCAGTTGTAAAAAGTATGGAGAGGCTGTTTTCATCCAGCATCAAGATACCATAGATTCTTTGAATTTATCCATAGCTGCCAGTATCGGAATTTATTACTTTACACGGTAGGTATTGGCATACTTGAAAACTATGAAAGGGTATAATAAATCACATCAAACATAAGAAAAATACATATAGGTGGAAAACAGATATCGTTGAGGATACCTTAAGTTCGTAATTATTTATCCTTTACGATAAAAGTATTTAAATTATCAGGAGAAAAGACAAAATGAAAATCACCATTATCAGTGTTGGAAAATTGAAAGAAAAATATTTAAAACAAGCCATTGAAGAATATAGTAAACGCTTATCTAAGTATTGTAAGCTAGAGATCATAGAAGTGCCTGATGAAAAAGCCCCAGAAACCATGAGTCAAATAGAAGAAGAGCAAGTGAAGAGAAAAGAAGGGGAAAAAATTTTACGTTATCTCAAACCCCAATCTTATGCCATTGCTCTTGCTATTGATGGAAAGGAGTTATCTTCGGAGGCTTTAGCAGAGACTGTTGCAGATTTAGGTATCAAAGGACACAGCCACTTAAGCTTTATTATTGGTGGCTCCCTTGGCATTAGTTCTAAAGTCCTTGAAAAAATGGATATGAAATTAAGTTTTTCCAAGATGACCTTCCCTCATCAATTGATGAGGGTGATCTTGTTAGAGCAGATATATAGAAGTTTTAGAATTAATAGTGGAGAACCGTACCATAAATAGGATAAGCTATCTAATTGATATTAGAATATGGCTTTTTAATAAAGAAGAAATAATATGAAGCTAGAAGGTTAGAGTAATCTAGCCTTTTTTATGTTTTCGATAAGTTGTTTGAATTTTGACAAATGACAAAATTGATTATATTATTTATCTAGGGAATCTATGTAAATGTTTTAAATGGATTCTTGAGGGATTTAATGAAGAATATATTGATGTATAAACTATTTACTAAAGAATATAAAACATATGTTTTTAGCAGAAAGAATCATATCGAAGAAGGGTGCTCAACTAGAGATATGGCAGAAGACCAAAGGATCGCTATGAAGAATCTAGGTATAAAAAATGCTCATATAAATTGATAGCTCTTAGAAAAATGGAAATTCATGATGCGAATTTTATACAAAAGTTAATGACAGTTAAGGGCTATGGGGATGTTTTTTATAAAAAAGATACAAAAATTGAAGAATGGGAAAATAGGATTGAATTGTTAAAAGGGATAGAGGTACAGATAATTATATAATTAATGATTTGAAACAAAACAGTAGGATGGAAATCTGTAGAAATGCATGAAGTAAGGTAGCGTTTTATGACAGATAATATTACTATGTAAGTGAGGGGGATGAGAAAATGACAGATAAAAAGGCGATTAGACTATTTTTAATTATTACATTTGTATTAAGTGGAATTTGTTACTATGTTAGAATAGTAGGAGGAGATAATGCAGCTGGTATGACAGTAATATTGATGTGGTGCCCTGCTATATCAGCATTCATCGTACAGAGAATATATTATCATAGAAAAAAGCTCCTCGGATGGAATCGATGTAAAATTACTTATATACTAATTGGATTATTTATTCCTTTTATATATATAGGATTATCCTATGGTTTATATTGGATTGTAAATCGAGACATAATGATTGGGGAAATACAGGCAAACTCAATTGGAATGTTGATTTTACTGTTTATTTCATCAATTGTCACAGCAGCAGGAGAAGAAATTGGGTGGCGAGGTTTTTTACTTCCTAAAATGTCTGAAATATGGAATGTAAGAACTGCAGTTATAGTTAGTGGCTTAATATGGGCGATATGGCATTTCCCTCTAATGATTGCAGGGGTATATAAGCCTGGAACACTGTTGTGGTATCAGTTGTCCATATTCACTATTGAGATTATTGCTATTACTGCAATTATGGCGATTATCCGGTTAAATTCTAAAAGTGTATGGCCGGCAATTATTCTTCATGCAAGTCATAATTATTTTGACCAGATTATTTTTTCTCCATTAACTACTGGGGAAAAGAGTCCTTATTTTGTGGGAGAGACAGGTGCTATAACAGCAATGATACTCGTGTTTGCTGCTTTATTTATGATGCGGAAAAAGAATCTTGCAAGTGAGAATAGTACTATTACACAATAATTCACATTATATATTTTTTGTTTATCTAATATATTTATTTTATATTATGAAACTGTTACCTGCGATCAATAGTAATAAAAAAAGGATGGAGAATTTAACATGGAACTAAATATAAAGCGAATGAGTTATGATGAAGCAAAGCAAATTTCAAAATGGGTTTATAAAGAACCCTATTCAATCTATAGTATGGATGGAAGTGATAACTGTATAGGTGAACTTCTTAATGAAAATTATTTTTCGGTTTCTGACAAAAATGGTTATCTTATAGGCTACTATTGTTTTGGTGCACCTGCTCAAGTTTCAGCGGGAAATCAGTTTAGTGTTTATGATTTCAAAGATATTACCGATATTGGTTTAGGGATGAGCCCCAATTTATGTGGCC
Organism: Candidatus Epulonipiscium sp.; assembly: GCA_012799415.1. Lineage (GTDB taxonomy): Bacteria > Bacillota > Clostridia > Lachnospirales > JAAYNZ01 > JAAZLH01. The sequence goes on from JAAZLH010000130.1 coordinate 12,457, forward strand.
AAGGATTAGGGCTTAAATTTTTTAATAGTGGTTTAGGTTTTGCAAGTAATAAGCTATCAGCAAAAAGGTTTCGTTTAACGGTAGCAACTTTTAATCAACGGGCAATAAAAGTATATCAGCAGGCAGGTTTTGAAAAAGTTAATTCTTTTGAAAGAATATCAGAG
>JAAZLH010000131.1 GCA_012799415.1 Candidatus Epulonipiscium sp.
ATGTAGATGAGGGTTTTAACCTTTACGAACACTCTAATGGGATGGAACAATATAAGGGATACAGGGTTTCTGAAATTAATGGTTATAAAAACACTATAAGTTTTGCCAATGGGATAACCTTACATGCTGGTGATGTTCAAGGAGATGTAAGTGAGCTTAATTTTAGGCGAATTCAAATTAGAGAAACCATTAGATCCCATTTTGAAAGGGAAAGAGAGCTATTTAATAAGGGCATAAAAGTATTATCACTATTTTTTATAGATGAAGTTGCAAAATATAGGAAATATGATGAAGAGGGAAATCAGATAAATGGGGTATATGGACAAATTTTCGAAGAAGAATATATAAACATTTTAAATGAATATATTACCTTACTTGATGACCCTTATGTAGAATATTTGAAAAGGATTGATGTTAAAGAAACCCATAACGGATATTTTTCCATAGATAAAACGGGAAGACTGGTAGATCCAAAAGCTAAAGGGAAAGAAAAGCTATCTGATGATGAATCTGCCTATGATTTGATAATGAAAGATAAAGAAAGACTACTAAGCTTTGATGAGCCTGTAAGATTTATATTTTCTCATTCTGCCTTAAGAGAGGGATGGGACAACCCCAATGTATTCCATATCTGTACTTTAAAACATAGTGATTCTATTATTAGAAAAAGACAGGAGGTAGGTAGGGGGCTTAGGCTTTGTGTAAATCAAGATGGTGAGAGAATAGACAACGAAACACCTGGTATAAATGTCCATGATATAAATGTGCTGACTGTTATCGCTAGTGAATCTTATGAATCTTTTGCTAAGGGTTTGCAATCAGAGATAGCAGAAACCTTATCAGACAGGCCCCAGAAAGCAGATGTGGACTTCTTTGTTGGTAATGTAGTAAAAAATGCAAGAGGCGAGGAATTAACTATAGATGATAGCTTAGCCAATACTCTTCATCGCGCCTTTATTAGGAATGGCTACGTTGATGATAATGATTATTTAACTGACAACTATTACAAGGGCATAGAAGAAGGAAAAATTAAAATACCAGAAGAATTCAAAGGGTTTGAAGAAGGCATAATACAACTAGTTGGAAAAATATATACAGAAGGGGCGACTCCTCTTGTAGAAGATGGAAGGGCAGAAAATATAAAGGCATTAGAGGTTAATGAGAACTTCAAGAAGAAAGAATTCCAAGAACTATGGAAAAAAATCAATATAAAAACCGCCTTCTATGTAGATTTTGATACTGAAGAATTAATCAAAAACTGTATCATTGCTTTAGATAAAGATCTAAGGGTATCAGACCTAACCTACCATGTAAAAACAGGAGAAATGGAGTCTATATCTTCTAAAGAAGAATTAAAGAAGGGGGAATCTTTTAAAGTTAGGGAAACAGAAATAGATAAGGATTATTCTAAAGTATCCACATCTTTAAGATATGATTTAGTAGGAAAATTAGTTGATGAAACAAAGCTAACAAGAAAAGCTATAGTAGATATACTAAAGGGAATAAAGCCAAATACATTCTATTTATTTCGAAAAAATCCAGAAGAATTTATACAAAATGCATCAAAAATAATAAATCAAGAAAAAGCCAGTATGATAATAGAACACATTAGCTATAATCCAATAGATGAAAAATTTAATGTAGATATTTTCACTGACAATACCCTAAAAGGTACTTTAGGAAAGAATGCCATAGAGGTTAAAAAACATATTTACGATTATGTAAGATATGACTCTGATCTAGAGAAAGAATTTGTGGAGGAATTAGATAAAAGTAAAGAGGTAGTTGTATATGCTAAATTACCAAGGGGATTTTTCATACCAACTCCTGTAGGTAACTACAATCCAGATTGGGCAATAGTATTTGATGAAGGAAAAGTAAGACATATATATTTTATAGCAGAAACTAAAGGAGAATTAGATTCCTTAAGACTTCGTACTGATGAGGTGGAAGAAGCTAAAATCCATTGTGCTAGGGAACATTTCAAAAAAATTAGTAATGGCAGTGTGAAATATGAAGCTGTGGGTAGTTATGGGGCATTGATGGAGAAGGTTATGGGGAGGTAG
>JAAZLH010000132.1 GCA_012799415.1 Candidatus Epulonipiscium sp.
CCTCAGTATTTTTTTGCATAATAAATACACTTATAGGCCAAAACTGCTAAATGTTAATTCACAGGGAAAACATAAAAGTAGTTTTGTTATAAGTGCATTCTAATCCTACTAATAAATTAATCAATTTGTTTTCTTGCCCATTATCGGTTTTTATACTTGACTCGGTACTCGTTTGGTGTCATATATTCGTACTTTTTAAATGACCGAATTAAGGCAACATTATTCAACAGCCCTACCTGTTGTGCAATCTCATTTAAGTTTTGGTCTGTGTCAAGAAGTAATTCCTTTGCCTTTTGTATTCTATACTTAGTTAGATATTGAAGTAAATTTTCATTTGTCTGTTCTTTAAAAAAACGTGATAAGTAAGATACCTGCATGCCAAAAACATCTGCGATTAAACTTACAGTCAAATTATTATTTGTGTAATGTTTTTCAATATAAGAAATAACGGACTGAATTCTTTTATCTATTTCTTGCTCTTTTTGCTCTTGAACGTCATTACATAAAAAAGTGATCATATCTTTAAATGTTTCTTCTACTTCTTCTATCTTTTTTGTATGGTATGCCTTACTATCTATATTTATTAAGTCTATTCCTAATTCATAAGCAATCTGATCTAAAGTTATTTGTATATCTGCTATCATTTGTTTGGTATTCTCCAAAGAAGTATCTCTATCTTTAAAAGCATTTTTAAATAACTGATGGCATAAAGCTAATGCTTGTTCTTTATTTCCCTCCATTATATGTCTACTCAAAAAAACTTGATCTTCCACAGAATATAAATAAGGTTTGTCCTCCTTCAAAATACTATCATAAGTGACTAGTTTTTTATCATTAAAGAACATTCGATATTCTAATGCTTTTTGAGTTTCAATATATGCACTAGAAAGATACTTAATGTCAGAGTGCAAATTTGAGACCGTCAATATATAGGATTGATGTATTTTTTCCTCTAAAAAATTTCTACCTACGTTTAAACGATGAATGGCATCCTCAAATATAGATTCATGAGTATTACCTAAGAAATTAGCAATCAATAAATATCCTTTATAATGCTCAATAACATACAAAGCATAATTTTCCCCTAAAACCTCTTGAAAAACATTTCTTATAATAAATTCATTTAGCTTATTTTCATATATATTTTTAAGCTCTGTGTCTATTGTTAAATTGCCCAAAATAAAATAAGACATTGTAAACGTAGTCCCTAAATATTTTTCTAATTCCTCTTCATTACTCATTATTCCATGTAAGGATTTTCTAAAAATGTTTTCTAATATTAAAGACTTACCACTATCTAACTCTTGACGCATTGTTAGAACTGCTTTTTCAATATAATCTAATTCTGCGTATTTTTGATTCCCCATAACAAAACTTGACAAGTTTAATCGATCAATCATTTGTTTCATATGATCATATTTTTTATAAATCAAATAAAGTCCCAATAATATAAGTCCAATAAAAAAAGAGGTAAATAAAATAAACATTTGATTGATATAACTAATTTTTTGTTTGTAAACTTGTTTTGGTATAACCCCTGTGTACGTTAACTGATGATCATTATGATCATTTTGAAGAAAAACATATTTGCCTTTTTTATTTTGCTTTTCATTTATAAGAATATTTGAATTGGCACCTAAGTCTTCTATTACATTAGAAAAAAGAATGCGCTCTTCCATATCCACAATATAGATATCTCCCTGTAAAATCGTTGAAGAATGCATAATCATTTCTCGTACTCTCTGCTCATTAAATAGAATCACAATATTAGCATAATTTTTAAAATCGTAAGAAAAAATTGATTGAATATATACAGACTTACCCCCTAAACTGATAATAGTACCTTTATTATAGGGTTGATGAAGATCCTCTTTCCACTCCTCATAGGAAATTTGACAAGGCTGATGAAATCGATCATAACCTACTTCTAAAGAATAAGTTCCTTTTTTATTAAGAAGCATTTCAAATTGAGGATAGTAAATATACGTTTCACCAATAAAACTATTGTAACTATTGATCTTAGATAAATCCTGTGATGCTAAAATAAATTTATAATAATCTTGATAGGATAACTCTTTTTCTAAAAACAAAATTTCTTTTACACTATTTTTTTCTTTTGTCTCAATCGTCAATCGTTTCATATCATCAACAATATAATTAATGTTACTTGTTACTTCTGTAAGAGTTGCTGAATAATTTTTTTCAATTTCACCCTCTATGCTTTTTATCGTTAACGTATTCAATGATAAATATAAACAAATACCTGTTATAAAAATAGCAATATAAGAAAAGATCAAAGAATATAATAATTGCTTTCGAATCATGTATAGGATATCCTTTCCAAGTAACTTGAATTTCTTGCTTAAAACAACTGTTTTATCTAGTTCAAACAATAGCATTTATATCTCATATAAATAGTACTATATCATAAAATTTTAAAAAATACATCCCTTCACTGGGGCATCATAATTCATGCAATAGCTCAATATCATTTTCCATCCGATATTCTCCAGGTGTTTTACCCGTACTCTGCTTAAACATACGTATAAAACTTGATGGTTGATGGTAACCCACTTTTAATGCAATCTCATTGATAGATAACTCCGTTGAAGTAATCAATATTTTTGCATTTTGAATACGAAGATTATTAATATACGCTGATGCATTTTGGTCCATCTGACTTTTAAATTGATGACTAAAATTAGATATAGACATATTAAAATGGTCTGCTAAACTACTTACGCAAAAGCTGGGGTCTGTATAATTTTCTTTAATATAAGCTATAACCGCATTAATCTCTAAAGATGAATTTTTTTTCTTATCTTTTTCTAAACATTCAATAATATCCCCACATATCATCTCCACTACTTCAACAAATTCATCAATGGATGTAAATTTTATATAACTATATTTGTCAGAAAAAGAAATTGATAATGTAATATCATGAATAGCTCTTAAAGCTGTATTAATAATGTCGTAACATAAACATGTTGCAAGAAAAAGACTATGATATTCTTTTCGTATTAAATTAATTAACATATCAATAATAAACTCAATTTTAGCTATATTCCCGTTAATAATAGCATAATACAATGAATCTAGTTCAATCTTAGGATAAGTGTATCGACTAGGCATTTGTTGTTCATAGATATCTTTATAAAAAATAATACTATGAGATCCACGTACTAACTTATATTCTACCGCATACTGTGCTTCAGTATAAGATTGAAAAATTTGGCTCACTTGATTATATTCATTCCCAATCCCTATCGTAAGGTTGCTTTTTGTCATTTCTTTATAATGCATTTGAATAAAACGTAACCTTTTTGATAAATCTTCATCTTGTCCTCCATCCCCTGATAAAATAAGAATATAGCTAAATTGTTCCAAGTATTCTACCACAAACACTTCATAGGAAATAAGCATATCACATAATTGATTTATAATTTGTGGTTCTGGTATGGGTAAACCACTATTGAATTCTGTTAAAAAGATTACTACCCGAAAACTGCTTCCTGAAATAAATAAATCTAAATTTTTACAATCATAATTAAATTCATCAATCGTTTTATATTGTCCTCGCAAAAGGCAAAACAATCTTGATTCCCTCATCATCTTTTTATCCACTTCAGAAATAGCCACAAAACCTTTTGATAAATTGTCTATAGCAAATTCGATAGATTCAAGTACATTTAAATTTTCCGGAATCTTTAAACTCCCCATACGTGCTGCATACCCTAATTTTTTAATAGGATTATAATTCTGCTTTATGTACCAGTAAATAGTTATTGAACTTAAAAGAGCTATCATTATTAAACCTACATAATAAACTCTTGAAAATTTATTTACCTGCATCCTAATAAAAAGCTCAGGTACCATATATACTAATATGCCAAATCGTGATTCTAAAGTTGTCTTATATATATAGTATTTTTCATTATCAATAGATATGGGCTCAATCTTGTCATTGGGTATATTAGTAAGCCTCCCTAGACTGTTTAACAAATTTTTATGGATATTATATTCATAAACTAAATTGCCCTCCGGATCCAATAAAAATATAGAGGCTCCTATGTTATTATCTTTTTCTGTAAAAAGTTGGTCAAAAAAAGATGATGAAAGCTGATACATAATTGTACTGTTATTTAGAGTCGAAGGAATTAAGTATGTTATCGTATTCTCACAACTAACAGTTGGATTATATACTGTTTGGGATTTAAGCCATGTAGGAACTTTAAGATTTATAAAAAACTCATTACTATTTTCGCCAGGGATTTCTTCATATTTCATAATATCCTTAAATAAATATCGATCATTACTAGTACCTGTGCTCATATAATAAACATTGCTGTCATTTAGGTGATATATAATTTCTTGTAAATTGGTGTTAATATGAATAAAATAACGAAACTCTTTCATAATCTCATTAAAAGCTGATGGATTATTTTCTATATTATATCTTGAGAAAGTGCTTTTATTTGAAACTTGTAAAGCAAAATTATGAAGCTGCTGGATCTGCATATCAAGAGATGCTTTTATTTTTTGTACCTGTCCTACTTTTTGGTCACGTACAAATTGACTATATGTATTGATAAAATAACCTTTTATAATGATGCCTAATATAAGCAAAGGGATAAATAAAACTGATACGTAGGAAAAAATATATTTTAATAAAAGATTATTTTTTCTCATCCCTATCCTCCTTACTAAGTAATCTTATTTTTACATTAACATAGATAACAGATGATTACAATTATAAAAGCCCTTATAGATTCCTTTTTCAAATAATGCTTATGACAAATTCAAACATGGTATATATATTAAAATCCTCACGGATATATTCAAAAATTGTATATGTTTGATAAGAAACTGCATATTTACTTTTCTTATCAAACGCGGTATGAATAGATATATAGTAATATTTCAAATATGGTTCTATCATTAGCTATGTTCTTACTTTGAGGAGGTATCTATTATGAATGCTACAAAAACCCAACCCCCAAAAAACTTATCATCTATATCTAAAAAAAATGATTTAGTCAAAATCAACTGGAAAATGATTTATCGTAATTATGTTCTTTATCTTTTCCTTTTGCCTGCTTTCATTTACTTAATTATTTTTGATTATTGGCCTATGTATGGGATTCAGATTTCCTTTAAAGATTTTTCCGCTATTGATGGAATTTGGAACAGTCCTTGGGTAGGATTCAAACACTTTACTACCTTTTTTCAATCTTATCGGTTTTGGACATTGATGAAAAATACACTGATCCTAAGCTTTTATCAACTTATTGCTGGTTTTCCTATTCCTATTTTATTAGCCATTATCCTTAACTATAGTACAATGAAAAAAATGAGTAAATTTGCTCAGACTGCCACTTATGCTCCTCATTTTATCTCAACTGTTGTAATGGTAGGTATGTTAATTCTTTTCCTTTCTCCTAGTAATGGTATTATTAATAAACTCCTCTCTTATTTAAATATGGGCCCTTACTTTTTTATGGGAGAAGAAAATTATTTTAAACATATTTATGTATGGTCAGGTATTTGGCAAAACGCAGGATGGAACTCTATCATCTATATAGCCGTTTTGACCAATGTAAGCCCTGAATTACATGAAGCCGCCGTTGTTGACGGGGCATCCAAACTTAAAAGGATATGGCATATTGATATTCCTGCCTTGTTACCTACAGCCACAATCCTACTCATTATGCAACTAGGCCGAATTATGAATATTGGTTTTGAAAAAGTCTTATTGATGCAAAATACCCTAAACTTAAATACGGCAGAGGTTATATCTACCTATACTTATAAAGTAGGCCTACTCAATGCTCAATACAGTTATTCCACTGCTATTGGACTATTTAATAATATTATTAACTTCACACTATTACTTTTAGTAAATAGAGCTGCCCGTCATCTTTCCGATACAAGCTTATGGTAAGGAGGTATAACATGATCTTTTTTAAAAAACCATGTAGCAATTTTTCAGATCTTTCAGACACCCTATTTGATTTTATTGTTAATCTAATATTGATTATTATACTATTAGTTGCCCTATATCCCCTTTATTTTGTTGTTATTGCTTCCTTCAGTGATCCGGATGCTGTTAATTCTGGTGCTATGCTTTTATATCCTATAAATAAAGAAAGCGGCTTAATAAACTTTCAAGGCTATATAAGAGTATTTAAAGACCACCGCATATGGCTCGGCTACTATAATACAATCCTCTACACTTTCTTCGGTACACTCATAGGCCTCTTGGCAACTACCCTTGCAGGCTATTCTCTTTCTCGTAAAGATCTGGTGGGTAAAAACTTGATCACAGCTATCTTTGTATTCACGATGTACTTCAGCGGTGGCTTAATTCCTAGATATATGGTTGTAGATAAACTGAATCTTATTAACACACCTTTTATTATGATTTTATTAGGTTCTGTTTCTGTTTATAATATTATTATTGCAAAATCATTCTTTCAAAACACAATATCATCTGAACTGCAAGATGCTGCCTTTATTGACGGTTGCGGAAATGGATTGTTCTTTTTAAAAATAGTACTCCCTTTATCTAAATCTATTGTTGCTGTCCTTGCCCTCTATTATGCTGTAGGACATTGGAATTCCTTTTTCACCGCATTAATTTACCTAAACAATGAAAAACTTTATCCTTTACAACTTATTTTACGAGATATTTTAATCGCTAGCCAAATGCTTGTAAGTGACATTACAGATATGGAATCCATCGGTGATGCCCAAAGAATTGCTGAATCTCTTAAATATGCAGTAATTATTGTTTCAACACTTCCTGTCCTAATTATGTATCCTTTTTTACAAAGATATTTTGTCAAAGGGGTCATGATTGGTTCAGTAAAAGGGTAATAAATTCAAAAAGAAAGGATGATGAAAATGAAGATCAAAAAAATACTTATTTCACTATTAGCAATGACTTTATTCATTCTCAGTTTTTCTGGCTGTAAAAAAGAAGCTACAAAAGCCACTACATCAGAAACCCAACCAAAGGGTCAAGATAATACAGCACAAAAAACAGAGCCACAAGCCGATCCTAATCTGGAAGGGAATCTCTATAAAACAGGTTTACCTATTTTAAAAGAGAAAGAAAAATTCACCATTATGATTCGAAAAAACAGTTTGAGTAAAAACTCCTATCCAGAAAAAATACCTGTTCAAGAAGTAGAGTCTGAAACCAATATGGAAATCATATGGCAAGAAATAGCACCTTCCGGTTGGACTGAAAAAGTCAACCTCTCCTTTGCCTCCAATGATTTGCCAGATGCTTTTATTAGTGGTATCAATGCTGCAACTCTCATGCAAAATACAAAAGCTCTCATTCCTATTGGGGACTATGTTGATGATTATGCTCCTAATATTAAAAAACTTTGGGAAAAAAGGCCTGACATTCGTACCGCCTTAACTACACCTGATGGTAAGATCTACTCCTTTAATACAGGCGAAGAATCTGCTTGGGGGGTCACAAACTCTTTATTATATATCAATAAAACATGGCTTGATGATTTGGGTCTAGAAATACCACGTACTACAGAAGAATATTTTAATACTTTAACAGCTTTTAAAGAAAAGGATGTAAATAAAAATGGAAAACCAAATGATGAAATTCCTTTTTCTTTCTGCCAACAAGACGCCTCCTATGCACTCAATTCCTTTTTTGGAGCCTTTGGAATTCTTGATAATTCCCATCATTTAATGGTTGAAGATGGAAAAATTATCTTCCCTGCTACTAGACCAGAATTCCGCGAAGCACTTACCTGGTTTCATTCCTTAGTACAAGCTGGTTTAATGGATATTGAAGGTTTTAGTCAGACCCTTGAACAATTGCAAGCAAAAGGAAAAGACCCACAAATACTATTAGGTTCTTTTTTAAGTTATAATGCAGATACTGCTACGGGTGATAATGCCAGCCATTATATACCTATTGAGCCTTTACAAGGACCTCATAATAAAACATTATGGAATAAAGAAGGCCAAAAAGGTGGAAACCTTACTGGCTTTATTGTTACAAAATCTTGCAAAAACCCAGCTGCCATGGTTAGATGGCATGACCATATTAATAGTTCCTGGGAAAACAAAATGCGCTGGGCCTTTGGTCCAGAAAATGAAGCTTGGAAATTTAACGAAAATGGACTTTGGATTCAAAATAATGATAATCTACCAGAAGGTGCTAGTTGGGGTGAGCTTCGGCATACTGTAGCACCCGCTTCCCAAGCAAATTGGTTTATGACTGCAGAAGAAGGATTGCATAAACGATTATTGGCCCCACGTACACAAGATAGATTAGATGCTATTACTAATTTATATGAAAAGTATTTTCCTAAAGAAACTTTACAAATCAATTTTGAAGACCCAGCCATTGCAAATGAAAAAAATTTACTTTTAGTAGAAATTGATGCCTATCTTTCAAATTTCATTGCTAATAGCTCCTTAAAAGGTATTACCGATGCCCAATGGGAACAACATTTAAAGACTTGCCAATCACTAAATGTAGATCAATACGTTCAATTATGGCAAGATTATTATGACACACAAAAATAAATTGATTTATCATATTGAGTTGTAAGATATATATCTTACAACTCAATATTTTAAAATCTATCCTTCTTAAATTAAATGCTTTATAAAATAAATTTTTTTAACCAATCTACAAAGCTCAGAAAGTGAGCTTTTGTAAGCAAA
>JAAZLH010000013.1 GCA_012799415.1 Candidatus Epulonipiscium sp.
TCACTTATACAATATCAAAGATCGGGCTCCTTTTCACTTAATTAGTGAAAGATCGATTGGCTATTTTTAATTGATTTGATACAGTTTCTTTAAGGTTTTTGATATGGCTGTGAATAATCCAGGTTAAAGTAACTAGAACTGATAAAGTGGGAAACAATAATTGGTATTATGATGAATTAAAAGGTGAGTTTGTCTGGGTACATCAAAGTCGGTTGGAAGATTTACAATAAATGATAAAAGCTCTGAACATTTACAGTTCAGAGCTTTTATTTTATCTAGATATAAATATTTGTACCCAATGGCTATCTCGTTTATCATATCCAATGCCAATATGTGTAAAATCTTCATATAAGATATTAGCTTTGTGACCTGGACTATTCATCCAACCAGTCACAACACTATTTGGGGTACGATACCCCCATGCGATATTTTCGCCTACTGCACTATAGCTGACACCAAAAGCATTTAACATATCGCCAGGACTTCCGTAGACAGGACTTGAATGGTCAAAATAATCATTATCATACATATCACGTGCTTTAACATTTGCGACATCACTTAATTTTTCGTCAAATTTCAATGGTGCTAATCCTGCTTTTATTCTCTCTTGATTTGTTAAATATGCTACTTCCTGTTCAAATGTTTTTTCTAAATAACTGGAATGTAGCCATACAGTTTTTCCATCAAGTGTTCCACGATACCAAGTATTATTGCCAACCTTCTCTGTTAAATGAACTGTGAAAGGTTCGCTTTTGTATTGTTTCATATCAGAGAAAATAGTATCTTTACTTCCACCCCAAGCCTTTGATGTTGCTTTTCCGTTACCTTTAATAAAGAATATTTTTGCTTTTTTGTCAACACCAACATGTTTGTGAGTTGATAAATCAGTTGATTTGACCCAACCAACCACACCTTTTGTGTTGCTTGGTGATTTACTGATTAAATAGTAGGTGTTTTTTCCAGCAACTGCTTGTTCTTTAATATAATATACAGCGTTTGTATAATCAGCACCTGCTTTAAATGTCTTTCCGCCAATTGTTTCGTGAATTGTTACATTACCACTCTTAATATGTCCTAAAAGGCTTGTTTTACTTTTTGATGCAGAGTAGACATAACTTGAATGTAGCCATACAGTTTTGCCATCAAGTGTTCCACGGTACCAAGTGTTGTTACCAACTTTTTCAGTTAAGTGAACCTTGAAAGTAGCGTTGTTGTATTTTGTCATATCTGCATAAATAGTATCTTTACTGCCCCCCCAAGCTTTTGTGGTCGCTTTACCATTACCTTTAATATAAAAAGTTTTTGCTTTTTTATCTAGACCAACATGCTTATGAGTCGATAAATCAGTTGATTTGATCCAACCAACCACACCTTTTGTGTTGCTTGGTGATTTACTGATTAAATAATATCTATCTTTACCAACAACCGCTTGTTCCTTAATATAGTAGACAATGTTTGTAAATTCAGCACCTGCTTTAGATGCTTTTCCACCTACTGTTTCATAAATATTAACATTGCCATTTTTGATATGTCCTAGAAGGCTTGTTTTACTTTTTGTTTCAGAGAAAACATAACTAGAATGTAACCAGACATTGCCATCTTGACCATTGATTTTCCCACGGTACCAAGTATTATTACCAATTTTCTCAGTTAAGTTCACTTGGAAAGCTTGATCTTTAAATTTACTTAGATTTGCATGGACAGTATCTTTGCTACCACCCCAAGCTTTTGTTGTTGCTTTACCGTTACCTTTAATAAAGAATGTTTTCGCTTTTTTATCTACTCCAACGTGCTTATGAGTGGATAAATCAGTTGATTTAACCCAACCAACCACCCCATTCACACTACTAGGCGAATTACTAATTAAATAATAAGTAGCTTTTCCAACAGTAGTTTGAGCTTTGATGTAATAAACAGCATTTGTATATGTTGCTCCTGCTTTGAATGTGTCGCCACCAATTGATTTATGGATAATAACGTTACGATTTTTAATATGTCCTAATAAACTAGTTTTATTCTGTTGAATATTTTGTACATAACTAGAGTGTACCCAAACGTTATTTCCTTTGCCGTCAATTTTCCCGAGATACCAGATATTGTTACCTACTTTTTCTGTCAGATTAACTTGAAAGGCTTTGTTTTTATAACCTGAAAGATTTGCATGGACAGTATCTTTACTACCACCCCATGCTTTTGTAGTTGTTTTTCCATTACCTTTGATATAGAAAGTTTTGGCTTTTTTATCAACCCCAACATGTGTGTGAGTAGTTAAGTCAGCTGATTTCACCCAACCGATAACACCTTTTGTAGCACTAGGATTTGTACTAATTAAATAATAAGTATCACCATCAAAATTTGCTTGTTTTTTAATATAGTAGACAGCATTTGTTAAATTGGTTGCTACAAGTGTATGTTCCTCACCAATTTTATTGTATACTTTTGCATTTCCACTTTTGAAATGTCCTAGTAAACTAGTGTTACTTTCGTTAATACTAGGCTTCTTTTCTTCAGCAAGTGTTTGAATACTGTTTTCAGATGGATTGACTCTTTCAATGTCTTCTGGTGTATTTTCGTCAGCATCTAACTCTTCTGCTGATTCATTTTCAGTTGCATCAACCTCTGAATTACTTTCATTAGCTTCAGTCTCATCTTTCATGTCTGTCGTGCTTGCTTCATCTCCAGCATTTTCTGTCTCACTATTTTCTTCATTGACTAGTGAATCCTCAGTCTCCCCGTTTACAGGAATTAAGTCACCTTTAAAATTACTTACTTCTTCTGTGTCTTCACTTACTTCTTTTGCCAATGTAGATAATGGTTGTAGTGGTATCATGGAAAATACCAAACTAAAAATCAATAAGTAAATACTCAACCGTTTCATCTACATTCACCTCCTTTTTAGTATGTAATATAGTATAATGGTATGATGTCTCATCTGTAAAGGAGATATGAAATAATGTAAGTGTATATATTGGCTTCAAAAGAAAGAAACGAAGGATTTATATTAGATTTGCTAAAGTAAGTCAATGTTTCGCTTAACGTAAATAAAATAAAATCAAACATAGATTTGGCATATTTAAAATCAAATTTATATAAATTAAAGAGTGAACAGAATTAACTATGTAATGATTGAAACTGTACTAGGATGGCATTTTTACTTTCACTATAAGATCTATTAAAACGAAGGGAATTAATAATTAGTTTTAATTAGAAATATTATTGTAATTGAGCGCTTTATTCAAGACTCTCATTATTTGAACCTCAAACAAATCATATCCATTAATATGACAAATCAGAGTGACATAAGCAGTTATAGAATTAATTGACTATCAAGAAAATAAAGAATATAATAGTTTCACTAATTGTATTTAGTTAAAGCCTTTAGTTAGAGAGGAATATTTATGAAATCTTTGTATTTAGTACTAAAAGAACAAATTACACATTTTTATTTGATAAGACGGTTATCATTTTATGAACTTAAAAGTGCTAACAATAGTAACTACTTAGGTATAGCGTGGGAATTCTTGAATCCACTCATCCAAGTTTTAATTTATTGGTTTGTATTTGGTTATGGTATAAGAGCTAGAGGTGATGTTGAACTCAGTACTGGAGAACTAATACCTTTCCTGCCTTGGATGATTACTGGGTTTATTTTATATACATTGTTTTACCAATCAACAATACA
>JAAZLH010000133.1 GCA_012799415.1 Candidatus Epulonipiscium sp.
AGCCCAGATAGCTCAGTCGGTAGAGCAGAGGACTGAAAATCCTCGTGTCGGTGGTTCGATTCCGCCTCTGGGCACCATCATTGGTACATAGAAATATGCGGGTGTAGTTCAATGGTAGAACACCAGCCTTCCAAGCTGGCCACGTGGGTTCGATTCCCATCACCCGCTTATTAGCGCGAATGGCTCAGTGGTAGAGCATCGCCTTGCCAAGGCGAGGGTCGCGGGTTCGAATCCCGTTTCGCGCTCTTCTTTTTTTCTAAAATATATAATGGGTAGTCGCCAAGCGGTAAGGCACAGGACTTTGACTCCTGTATGCGAAGGTTCGAATCCTTCCTACCCAGTTTTCAATCACCTTATAGATATAATGCTATAAGGTGATTTTTTTAATCTCAAGTTTTTATAAATCTATAGGCATGCACTTTGCCAATCTTCGGTTATGATCGTAGATATCATCATCTTCCTTGATATCAAAAACCTTGAGCTTACGTTCTATTTAGAAAGGTTGGTTCATACATTTAATATAAATGTATATTTGGGGAAGCAGGTAGAATAATGATCTTTTCTAAGCATATTAAAAAGTATATACTAGCCTTAGGAGCTATTATTTTACTCTTATGTTTAACTTTGTTTTTTCAACGCTATCATCGATATCAGATAGAAGTAGATGATGGAGAAGCCATACTTTCTATTCAATTTATGTTACCTATGAATCAAGAAAAAATAGAAAATTATCTTAAGGTCTATCCTCAGATTCCTAAAACTAAATATTTATTGGATTATAAGTGGGAAAGCAATACTCAGGTTCGACTAAAAATTGCAGAACTTGAATATCCTAAAGGGCAAACTATTATTTTGAAGGTAGAAGGAGCACCTTCCTATATTCCCTTTCTAAAAAAGTATTTTTCGATGACTATACCTTTTCAAATAGAGCCTATGATTCAGCAAATACATCCTGAAGAGCAAATATCAACAGAAGGACCTATAAAAGTATCTTTTAATACTTTTATGGATCCTAAAACCATTGATGAATATATAGAATCTAGTATGAATCTGATATTGGAACCGATAAAAACTGTGGTTGATAATAAAAAATATACAGATTATAGCCAGTGGCTTTTGTATCCAAATCAAAAATTAAAAAACGATCAAAGCTACACAGTTATATTTAAAGAGGGATTAGAAGCCCAAAATGGAAAAAAGATGAAGGAGACAATGATAAAGAAGTTTCATACTGTTTCTAAACCGCAGATTGTAAAGACTACTCCTAAAGAAGATGAAACATGGGTATCTTTATACCCAAAAATACGAATAGAAACCAGTGAACCTATTGAAAAAGGATATATTTTTATAGAAGAAATGAAAGGAAAGATACAAATTCAAGGTAATAAGATGGAGTTTTTACCAGAAGGAGTATTGCGTCCAGATCATATTTATCAAGTACAGGCTCAAGTTACTTCTTTTGCAGGAGAAAAAAGTGATATTAGTAGCTTTACTTTTACAACAATGCCACTTAAAGAAGATTTTCTTTGGGTAGAAGTTTCTCTTAAAGAATATAATGAGGTCATTATATATCAAGGTACGAAGGAAATACGAAGAATGAAAGCCTCAGGAGGACGTCCAGAAGAGCCCACTGTGTTAGGGACTTTTTATTTGCAAGACCGGGGACCTTATTTTTTTTCCGAACGATTTGGAGAGGGAGCAACCTACTGGGTACGTATTATTGATCAGTATCTCTTTCATGGCATCCCTCGAGACAAAAATTGGAATATCATAGAAGAAGAAGAAAAAAAACTAGGTGGTGCTGCTAGTCATGGATGTATCCGGCTTAGTGAAGAAGATGCAAAATGGTTCTATGATAACATCCCACATGGTACTATGGTTATCATACATGAGTAAAAGAGAAAGGGTGTTAAAAAAGTCAAAAATGTATTATACTTATTTATGAACTAACAAAATTTATGCTAGGAACTAAACTTTCATACAAAGGAGTTTTTATATGAATACAATCAAATCTGAAGTTCTTTTAGTGGCTCTGAATGCAAAATTCATTCATTCCTCTTTGGCCTTACGATCATTACGGTCTTATTGCTCTGTTTACCAAGAGCAAATTCAAATTGCAGAGTATACTATTAATCATCAGCCAGATTTTATTTTACGAGACATTTACAAAAGAAATCCTCACATTTTAGGATTTTCGTGCTATATATGGAATATTGATTATATCCTATCTTTGGTCTCGGTCATCAAAAAAGTGATGCCTGAGACTGTTATTTTTTTAGGGGGGCCTGAGGTCTCCTATGATAGTGAGTATTGGATGAAAAAACATTCAGAGGTAGATCTAATTATTCAAGGAGAAGGAGAGGCAACTTTATTAGAACTCATGGAGTACTTTCAAGGTAACAATCATATCAAAGCCCTTGAAGACATTTCAGGCATTTATTACCGCAATGGTGGCGAGATTTGTCAAACATCTCCTAGATCACCTATTCAGATGGATGATATTCCTTTTGTTTATAATGAAGAAGATTTTCTTGCCCTTGAAAATCAAATTTTGTACTATGAATCAAGTCGAGGATGCCCATATAGTTGTCAGTATTGTCTCTCCTCTGTAGAACAAGGAGTGCGGTATCGATCTCTAGAAAAGATTTTTTTAGACCTACAAAAGTTTTTGGACCAAGAAGTAAAACAGGTTAAGTTTGTAGATCGTACTTTTAATTGTCATCCTAAACGAGCATTGGCTATTTGGGAATATTTAAAAGAAAATGATAATGGTGTTACAAACTTTCATTTTGAAATGTCAGCAGATATCATGACTTCAGATATGTTAGAGTTTTTAACAACAATACGCCCGAAACAATTTCAGTTTGAAATAGGTGTACAATCTACCCATCCTACTACGATTGAATACATCCAGAGAAAAATGGATTTTATAG
>JAAZLH010000014.1 GCA_012799415.1 Candidatus Epulonipiscium sp.
ACCCATACACTAACTAACCTTACTACAAAAGCATCTATTTATTATAGCAATCTTCCTTTTATTTGTAAAGCATAGAGATATTAATTTAAAAAGGCATGGTTCTTTCTTCCATGCTTTTTTAAGTAAATACACCTGATTGCAGCATATTTCCTAAATAGTCGGAGTAATTCTACGTAATATTGCACCTATTTCATCTGCCAATCCCTGTATAGGGCGTCCTCCACTTACATCTTGAGCAATCATCGTCATTTTTTCTACCAATTCTTTTGCATTGGTCACTGATACAAAATCAATTCTTCCTTCCTGCTTTTGGACCTTTCCTTGGATTTCCTGTTTCAACATATCTAATTCCTCATTTGATAATTCCTGGGTTAATCCAATTCCTACTAAAGCTGTATTACCTGTAATCAATACCGTAGCTTTTTCCACCTCTGGCATCTCAACAATAATAGTTGCCAGCTTTTTTGCGGTTTCTGTATATTGAGTTGCTTCCATTACAGTATCTGGTGTACGATAAGGGCTAATGGTTTTATGTTCAGACATCCTTTGAGAACCATCAGAAATCAGATTTGATAAATTATTTTCTATAGTCTCATCTGTTCCTTTCTCTTCTGGATGATCCATATTTCTACAGCCAGAACAGATGATAATAAATATAAATCCTAGTATAAATCGAGCAATTAAAAAATTTTTTCGCATATATTACACCTCCATCTTTAGTATGAGACAATCTATGTTATTTTACGATAGTAAAGGGTGCTAATATATGAATTTTTTCACTTTTAAAAAGTATTTTGTAGTATAGGTTTTATTTCCTTAGCACATAATTTATCTATAATGTACTAGTTCTCTTTTGTTTTTTACAAAAGTATGGTAAAATAAATGAATAAGACCAATGGTATTAGAAATGGAGGGACACAAATGCAAAAAACAAATCAACGCAGACCATATCGTGTTGCTAAGCAACAAGTGGAAGAGACAAAAAATACTTGTTTTTCGATTACAAAAGACAATAAGAATCACTATATTGTTTTAGGCGTAGGACTTTTGATTTTTTCCTTTATAAAAGGTGTTTTTATAGGTCATATTTTTTCTTCCAAACGATAAGTTTTAGGCACAATGATTGTAATCATTGTGCCTTTTCCTTTTCTTTATCTCTTGCACAATAGATCTTCTTTCAGTATAATAACACAAGATGCTCTAATGCATACAATTTGAAACCTTTGAAGAAAGAAAGGAAGACATAGAATGAAATTAGGAATTGTAGGACTCCCCAATGTAGGAAAAAGTACATTATTTAATTCTTTAACAAAAGGGGAGGCTGAATCTGCCAACTATCCTTTTTGTACCATTGATCCTAATGTAGGTATTGTAACTGTTCCTGATCCTAGATTAGCGGTTCTTGCAAGTATTTATGGCTCTGAAAAAATCTTACCTGCTGCCATCGAATTTGTCGATATCGCTGGTCTTGTAAAAGGAGCTAGTAAAGGTGAAGGATTAGGAAATCAGTTTTTATCTCATATACGTGAAGTTGATGCTATATTGCACGTTGTCCGATGTTTCGAGGATCCCAATATCGTTCATGTAGAAGGCTCTGTTGATCCCCTGCGTGATATCGAAACTATTAATTTAGAATTGATTTTTTCAGACTTAGAAATTATCGAACGACGAATTCAACGGACGCAAAAGGCAGCTAAGGCTGATAAAAACTTAGCTATTGAACTTAAAATACTAGAGTTACTTAAACAAAAGCTAGAAGATGGTGTTTGTGCACGTTTAATTGAATGGGATTCACCAGAAGAAAAAGAGTTTGTTAATTCCCTAAATTTGCTGACACAAAAACCTGTTTTATATGGTGCCAATGTAACAGAAGATGATTTGATCTCAGATGCCGAGAATAATCCTTACGTTCAAATAGTGAAAAACTTTGCACTTGGAGAGCAATCTGAAGTCTTTACCATCTGTGCTAAAATTGAAGAAGAAATTGCCGAACTAGAAGATGATGAGAAAGATGCCTTTTTAGCGGAGTTAGGCATTAAAGATACAGGGTTAGACCGTTTAATTGCAGCTAGTTATCGTTTGCTTGGTTTAATTAGCTATTTGACTGCCGGGCCAAAAGAAACAAGGGCATGGACCATTGTACAAGGTACAAAAGCTCCTCAGGCTGCTGGAAAAATTCATACAGATTTTGAAAAAGGCTTTATTCGTGCTGAAGTAGTTGCTTTCAAGGATCTTACTGAATCTGGAAGTCATGCAGCAGCTAAAGAAAAAGGACTTGTGAGATTAGAGGGAAAGGAATATGTAGTACAAGATGGGGATGTAATTTTGTTTAGGTTTAACGTATAGCCTAAATGCTTATTTTTACAATAAGGAAAATTGGGTTCAATTTGTAATGTGATAAATAATTAAGCTTTATACATCAAACGATAAGAAGTTCAGTAGCTTATTTAGAGTAAGCTACTGAACTTCTTATTAAAATTTCTACATTCCATCTGTTTCTTCGTAATAATCTTCTAAATCTTTTTTAACTGCCTCAGCTAATTCCTTCTCTTCTGCCTTCTTTTTATCTTTTTTATCTGGTTTCATCCAAGGTAATTTCGCTAAAAGGCCTGGAGCCATATCAATTAGTTTATTTAAGCTATCTTGATTTTTAATATTAATGAGTTGTGTCTCCCCTTTATGAATTACAATAACTGCGCTTGGAGTAATTTTAGCCCCCAGACCACCACCACCACTTTCTTTGTTCCCTATCTTTTCATCCGCAGCTCCTGATGCACCAGCACCTACCCCAAAACTTACATCAACAAGTGGTAAAATAATGGTATCTCCTATATGAATCGGATCTCCAACGACAGTTTTACTTGATATAAATCCTTCCAGTTCATTAAAAAGGGCTTGAACAGCTGTTGTAAAATTTTTTTCCATTCTACTCGCCTTCCTTTCGTTGTTTTAGGTATATTTTTATTAACTTTCTGACAGGTAGACTCCATATAAATACTACAATTTTTTTCAATATGACACCTATTTGTATTTTCCCTGTAGCTTGAATCCTTCCTTCCATAATTTCTTCTTGGAAATTGCCTTTTATATGTACATCATCTCCTAAAAAAGGCGTAATCATACTTATGATCCCAAGTACATACCCAGTCTCAGAAGGGTCTTCTAAGCCAAACTCCCAGTATATTTGATAATCATTAGGTAAAATATAAATAATTAATTTTTTCATAAAGTTATAGGTCTCTTTTATTAAATCTACTTTATAAGGATATTTTTTCAGTGTTTCCTTAATCAAATCATTCTGATTTTTTTCTTTACTATTACCTTGCCCTCTTCTCTCTTCTTTTATTTCCCTTTTACTTTTACTCTCGACTTCTTTAGTTTTACTCTCTACTTCTTCAGCACTTTCTCTCCATTCTGGTTCCAATTTTTCTTGTTCTAGCTCTGTTCTTTCTTGTTTCTTACTTTCTCCCTCTTTTATTTCTTGTTCTATTTTTTCTTCTCGTTTTTTTATTTCACCTGAATCCAATGGCTGCTTTTTAGACCTTTTTCGCCCCAACAGGTATAAATCTATTTGTTGTTTTCCATTTTGTTTCCAACGATATCGGTAATAAATTAGTTTATACAACCAAATAACTTGAACTTGGGCAAAAAAACTTCCTTCTTTCTTTAAATTCACTTTATATTGGATAGGGCTGATCAAAATAATTAATAATATAAGAAGAACAAGCCCTAGTAAAATACCTAATAAAATACCGGTAATCTTTATGAACCACCATAATATCAATAGTAGCTTCATTATCTTCTCCTTATATCATATTTTTTCTTTCATCTTCAAATGTCTAGAATAAAAACTAGTACCTATCCATTGTAAAAACAAGACTATTAAGATAGAACTCCCTATTTTAACAGATATATCTACAAAAAAAGATTCAGGAACCATGCGAATAAGCCAATCAGTTTCATAGTCTAGCAACCATAAATCATTAGAAAAGAAAATCTCATGAAAAATTGTAAAAGCTTTTGTAAAGTTTATTGCTATAATAGCAGAAAGTAAAATGATAAATCCTAATAAAATTCCTGTCGTCCACTGAATTCCCTTAAGCAGTACATGAAGCCATTTAATACGTCGATAAACTAAAAATACTACACAAGAAAAAAACAGAATAATACTCACTTTACGCAATTGGTAGGCTTTTATAAAGAGATATTTTACATCTTCCATATGTTGCTTTTCTCTTTGATTAAAAAATTCTCTTTGATTTTCTCCCACTGTTGCTATCATATCCAAAGTATCTCTTTCATCTTTTAAATATAGCAACATTTCTTCTGTAACCCACAAAAGTTCTTCTGGTTCCATTTCTACTGCCTGAAAAACTTGATTTTTTATATATTGTTTTTCATAATAGGGTACACGAAAAGCAATTATCTCTATGCAGGTTAATCCAATGACAAGCTGTAGAGAAATAGCAGCTCCAATTCCGATTACTTTGTATAGGATGCCCATAAATGCTGTTTTCCTTTCTCTAGTTGTTCTGATTTATACCAAGTTTCTACTAAGTCTCTTGCCATAAAAAAAGATTCTAACTGATCATCAGTAAAACCAAAGATTATCACTGATTTCAAATCATAATGTCCTCGAAACAATTCTTCCATACTCATAATTTCTAACAAATGAGGAGCCTTATATCTTGCACAAAGCAGATAAATTCCTTGTAATGTTTCTTGTTTTTTTAATGCTTTTAAAATTTTTCTTTTTTTCTTTTTATTGATACCTTTACCTATATAGAAGGTATTATAAAATTTCATACAACCTCTCTTTTCCATAGATATCTTTTCATTTTATCCAAGATTCGGCACCTTCATACCCCATGGATCATTCCTATTATAACAGAATATTTTGGAAAAACCAACAGAAAAATAAAGAAATCGGCATATACAAATGATATATGCCGATTTTTTTCACAATGCTTCTTCTAATTTTGATATTTGGTCTAAAGGAAATACGCGAAGTAATTCTTTATATTGATTTTGAGTAAGTCCTTCTGTAGTAACATATAAATCAATCTTCTCATCTACAGTGGCTGCTTGAAATTTTTCCTTAAGCCGCTGAAATTGATTATTGTCCACCATCAACACTCCTTCTAGCAAACTTTTATTTTTCCTTGATAGTATATGTCAAAGTAATAAATTCATGCGTATAAGTATGATGGCTTTAGTTAGATGGTTTCCTATTAGTTATCAGGATATTGGTCTCGATAATCCATAGGCTGATCAGAAAACTCTTGATGATTTTGTTTGTTTTCTCCTCTCATTCCCCTTATAATAATAAACAAACCTAATCCTAATAATAGTAAAGGAGCTACTGAGATCATTCCGAATCTTAATATGGGCAACTGTCTTCCTATCAATAACATTCCAACAACAAGAGGCCAATATCTTTCTCCTATTGTTTTTTGATTAAAATGTATTGTATGCAAGATGTAAACTAGAAGAAAAGCAAATCCAACAATAGTATTTTTATTAAAAAAATCTGCTTGGTAGAATCTTACCATCCCGTGACTTTTTATCATTCCATGAAAGAAGCTTTGCTTCTCTAAGCCAGAAAGAATTAAAATCAATCCAGGTAAAAGCAAGCCCAAATTCCCATAATACCGTCTCCCTCCTTTTTTTATATAGAGGGCTAATAAAAACAAACCAATAATCATTGTATTAGACAAAGAAAAAGATACCCAATGCATTTCTCTTCCTACCCAAAAAAGTCCTAGCAATAAAAAAATCCATCCTATCCATTTTTCTTCTTTCATCTTTTTTTCTCCTTCATCCATATAAATATTATTCATTACTACATACGCTTTATAGCAACGAAAGTCTGTTAGGCAAATCATTACTGATGAGTTTTACTAAACTGCTTCTCTATCTCTTCCGGCGGAAGAGGACGACTGAAAAAATATCCTTGTCCAATATCACAATGATATTCTCTTAAAAAGGCTAACTGTTCTTCTGTTTCTATTCCCTCTGCAACAACAACTAAATCTAAATCATGGGCAATTTGGATCACTGAATTTACAATCACTTCTTCCTCCCCACACATATTGATGTTTGAAACAAAGCTACGATCTATTTTCAATACATCTATAGGCAACTGTTTAAGATATGTTAAAGAAGAATATCCAGTTCCAAAATCATCTAGAGCAACGGTAATGCCAAGTTCACGAATTTGTTGTAAAATCTGAATAACTGCTTTTACATCTCCAATAACAGCTGTTTCTGTAATTTCTAACTGCAACTCCTTAAAAGGAATTTGTAATCGATTAACCAACTCTTTAATAGAGCATACTAAATCCTTCTGCATCAATTGTTTTGCAGATAAATTGATAGACATCAGTATAGGTTTATACCCTTGAATTTCCCATGTTTTTTTCTGCAAATAAGCTACTTCAAAAACCCATTTACCAATAGCAAGGATATCTCCTGTTTCTTCTGCTAGCGGAATAAATTCTTGAGGAGAAATAAATCCTTTTTCTGGATGTTTCCATCGAATAAGTGCTTCTACTCCCATTATTTCTCCTGTAGAAAGATTAACCTGTGGTTGATAATATAACATAAGCTCTTCATTTTGAATGGCAGATCGTAACTGATGTAACATCTGAATTTTATGTAATGTATCTTCTTTCATTTTTTCTGTATAAAAAGAATAGGTATTTTTACCTGCATCTTTGGCAGCAAACATGGCTGTATCAGCACTTTTTAATAAGGTTCCTATATCCTCACCATGTTTTGGATATAAAGCAATACCTATACTACCTGAAGCAAAAAATTCAAATCCTTGTATCTCAAAGGGTTTACGCAACAACATCAAAATTTGCTCTACTTTTTGGATAATATATTCTTCATTTGGAATATAAGAAACTATTATTACAAATTCATCCCCTCCCATACGAGCTACAAAATCTGTAGAATCCATATAGTTTCGAAAAATTTTCCCAATATGAATGAGTAATTGATCTCCAGCTTCGTGTCCCAATGTATCATTGATATGTTTAAAATTATCAATATCTAGATACAATATAGCAAAAGGTGTCTTTGTATCACTGCGTATTTGAATATTACGCTTGATATACTTTTCAAAAGATGTACGATTAGGCAATTGAGTTAAACTATCATAATAAGCCAATCGACGAACTTGACGTTCCATTTCCTTTCTATTGGTAATATCTTCACCTATAGAAATAATGTAAAGAATATTTCCTGCGCTATCTTTTAAAAAACTGTTATGCCAAAATATATCTAAACATTTCCCATCTTTACATTGTACTTTATTTTCATTCTTAGATACAAGTTTGCCTTTACTTAATGGATTAATTAAATGATCTTGTATTCTTTTACGATCTCCTTCTGGAATAATAATATCTATCCAATTGCATCCTAACACTTCCTTCTTAGAATAACCTAAAAGTCTTTCTGCAAAAGTATTATATCGAATAATTTTCCCATCCTGACTCCAAACAAAAATAATAACAGAGGCATGGTTTAAAACTTCTTCTGAAAACTTTGTCTCTTGCTCTAAGTAATTTTGCAGCTGAATGTAATTGGTAATGTCTGTATGTGACCCTGCCATTCGAATAACACGTCCTTCTTGATTTCGAATGGCCTGCCCTCTACTTAAAACCCAGCGATAATTTCCATCCTTGGTCTTCAAGCGATACATTCCTTCATATACTTTTTCCTTAGACTTAATATAATTGTCTAACCTTTGTTTAGCATCTTGTTGATCATCTGGGTGAAGAAGTCCTATCCATGTTTCCAATTTCAATTCCAAATCCCCTACTTCATAATTAAATGCCGGTTTCTGTTGTAAGGAGAAAAAATAGCGATCTTTTTCTAAATCCCATTCCCATATTCCGTCATTAGCACCTGCCACCGCTAGAGCATATCTTTCTTCGCTTAGAAGTAGAGCATCTCGATGCTTCTGTATTTCTTCAAACTGCTGGCGTAATTCTTCTTCAGCCATAATCAATTCTTCATGTGAAGCAGCCATTTCTACGTAACTTTCATACCTTTTATTTGAAACCTGCTCTAGTAATAAGAGATGACGATAAAGTACAAAAAAGAGTGTTACTGCCGTTATTAGGATAAAGATTCCTCCCTTTACTATCTCCATATTAATCAAATACTGAATACTATCAGTCCCGATGCCTAAGATTTTACTACCTATGGTAATCCATATAAGCCCACATACAGCATAGATAGATGCTACTTTTATTGCAGATTGTTTAGGTTTTATCTCTTGTCCCATTTCTAAAAAATCAAAGTTTTCTTTATTCGATTTCTTAGATTTTATTTTTAACTTCATTATTCTCTCCTCCTTTTCCTCTTATACTTACACAGATATGCATATTTTTTAAAATGAACAATTAAAAGCAAGCCGTATATAACTGCCACATGGAACTTATTCATCAACTGATTGAGTTTTAAAGAAAACTCAATCAGTTGTTAGTTTTTTATATAATTGATATATCAAAAGAAGAACTTCCTTAGGAATATTTCTTTTTTTTATTCTTATTTTTACCTTGTAATCTATTCTGAGCTTTAAAGTTCCTTTGAATTCTATTATTTTTTTGATTTCCCTTTGGCCTAATTAAACATTTGTATTCAAAACCTATTAAATCTTCTCGCCCTGCTTGAATTAGCGCTTCATAAACTAGAGAGTAGTGCTTAGGGTTCCTAAATTGAAGTAAAGCACGTTGCATTGCTTTTTCCTTTTTTGATTTTGGAATATAAACCTCATTCATAGTTAAAGGATCTAAACCAGTATAAAACATTGTCGTTGATAATGTTCCTGGTGTAGGATAAAAGTCTTGTACCTGCTCTGGTTGATAATTTATATCTCGTAAATACTCTGCTAATTCAATAGCTGACTCTAATGTACTACCGGGATGACTAGACATCAAATAAGGAATGATATACTGTTCTTTCTTTAGTCTTTTATTAATTCTAAAAAATTTTTCTCTAAATTGTTCATAAAGTCTTCCCGCAGGCTTTCCCATATACTTCAAAACATTATCAGAAATATGCTCCGGAGCTACTTTTAATTGACCACTAACATGGTGTTCAATCAATTCATTTAAAAAAGTATCATTTTTATCTGCCATAACATAATCATATCGAATACCTGAACGTATAAAGACCTTTTTAACCTTTGGTAGTTTCCTGACTTTTCGCAGTACTTGTAAATATTCCATATGATCCACATCTATATTTTTACATACTTTTGGATAGAGGCATTGCTTATGTTTACAGGTTCCTATCTTTAGCTGTTTTGCACATGCAGGTTTTCTAAAGTTAGCTGTTGGGCCTCCAATATCATGAATATATCCTTTAAAATCTTCAAACTCTGTCATCTCTTTAGCTTCTTGTAGGATAGATTCCTCACTTCTGCTTTGCACAATTCGCCCTTGATGGAAGGTAATGGCGCAAAAAGAACAATTACCATAGCATCCTCTAGAACTAGCAATACTAAACTTAACCTCTTCAATAGCTGGAATCCCCCCCATAGTTTCATAAATAGGGTGATATGTTTTTTGGTATGGGAGAGTATATACTAAATCAAGTTCTTCCCTCGTTAAAGGCTTTTCTGGCTTATTTTGTACCAAATAAGTATTTGGATGTTTTTGCACAATGGTTTTCCCTCTAATTGGATCTTGTTCTTGATATTGAATCTTAAAAGCTTCTGCATACTTCTTTTTATCTGTACTTACTTCTTTATAAGAAGGAATTTCTATATAATCTAATACATTTTCTAAATCACCTATTTTATAACAGGTGCCCGGTATATGACGAATGTATTGTATATTTAAACCATCATTTAAATAATTAGCTACCTCTACAATTTGTTTCTCACTCATACCATAAAGCAGCAAATCAGCACTACTGTCAATGAGAATAGAACGCCTTACTTGATCGCTCCAATAGTCATAATGCGCGAATCGTCGTAGACTTGCTTCAATACCGCCAATAACAATAGGTATGTCTTTGTACACTTCCCTAATTTTATTACAGTATACAATAGTGGCCCTGTCAGGTCGTAATCCCATTCTTCCTCCTGGAGAATATAAGTCTTTTTTTCGTAGATTTTTACTTACGGTATAGTGATTTACCATAGAATCCATATTCCCAGCATTAACTAAAAAGCCTAGCCGTGGCCTCCCTAATCTTTTAAAATCATCGTTACTTCTCCAATTAGGCTGTGCGATAATTCCCACTTTATAGCCCGCATTTTCTAATACTCGTGAAATAATAGCTGTCCCAAAACTGTGATGATCTATGTAAGCATCTCCTGTTACTAAAACAAAATCAACTTGTTTCCAGCCTCTTTCTACCATATCCTCTCTAGTAATTGGAAAAAATTTATTATTTTTCATATGATCCACCTGCTTGTTTAAATAGATATTTTTGTTATATTATGTCATGTTATACATCTTTGGGACATCTTTTATGTCTTATTATACCATAAATTCTATTGATATAATTATTTTCTTCTATTGAAATAAAAAGTATCTAATTAAAAAGCATTTTTCTATAAAAATAAATGTTTCTTCATAAGAAAAATGCAAAAAACGTACTTTTTTAAATCAACTAGGAAAGTTTGGTCCCTTACAAGCAAAACGAACTTTCTTAGTTCATAATAAAAGCTAGGATGATACATATGTTCATCCCAGCCTCTATAAAATAAAACTCAGTTCAGGGGAAATTTTAACTCCCACCGCGACGTGTCTTTGACACTAATACTCTTATAGTATATTGTCTAGGGGCTATGCAAGTTCTAACCCCATCTTATTTAATTAGGAAAGCTGTAAATACAGCCTTAATTCGCCCCTTTAATAAATCAATATATACTTTTCAAATGGTTGCCTCTAAGTTACTGTATTCTTGCTTAAAGAACAATCAATCAGAGTGCTGTAATTCCCGAATTTACTTTAATAATCTTCCCATCTACTTGAAGCCAGGCTGACATAGCAGACGGATTGATGACTTTATCCCTCTCAATAGTAAATCTAAGGTTCTCCAGAACATGCAGATAATCAACAATTTCAATATTAGTAGCATACCAAATATCTTCTCTCTTCCCTACAAGCTTACAAAATTCTTCTATTAGTCCCCAATTATTGTCATTATCAAACTCATAACTATGTCCCCAAACATACATCATATAGAAATATTGTTTTTTATGTAGTTCTACGAACGTCTTACCTAAATCTATTAAGTCTTGGTTATGATGACAAGTTGCCTTCCATTCATGGAAATTTCTTGGCATTTCAAAGTTTTTACTGCTTCCAACCGTTCTAGCATACTCTATTCCTAAATGGGGTAACATATCAAGAATCTGCTGATTGTAAGAGCCATTTGGGTAGGACATCCCTCGTATTGGATAACCAAATAAGCTTTCTAACATTCTTCTATCCTCGTAAATCTGTTGTACAATTTCTTCTTTAAAACATCTAGCAAGGGTTGGATGTGTTACTGTATGTACTGATACCTCATGCCCTCGATAGAGCTCTACTACTTCTTCTTCCGTTAAGCGATCCGTCTCTCCTAACAAGCCTGAGTTAATATGGAAAGTTCCCTTAATTCCATAGTGATTAAATATTTCTACTAATCTTCTATCAGCTATTTTCCCATCATCATAACTCATGGTTAGTACTTTATGTTTTCCTCCCGGAAAACATTTAATAATTTTTTTCATTTTCTGCACCTCGTTTTTATGTTTAAATTAACAGATATAGTGCAAATTGCACTATATCTGTATCAGCCTTTCTACTTATAGATATTCTACAAATAGTATTAACTTCCTTCTTTATAATGAATAAATATTATAATTATTACACTAGTGAGGCTTCCTGTGACTTCATTAGTTCCTCTTGGTCTGATTTCTGATTTAGTTGCGTACCTACTTCTTCTACTATCTCTTTTGAATTTTCCTTGTGTATATCCTCTGCATCTGGCAATGATTCATATCCATGCATCACTTGCTTATATTGGTTGATGGTAAGTTCATCTACTTCCGAAACTCCATAAGCCTTATAGATTCCTGCTCTTAATTGCTTTTTTGTATGCCCCTTCTTTGCTACTAAGTTTAAAAGGCTATCTATATGCTTTTTGTTTACCATTAGCTCTACCGCTTGCATATTCTCCAATTCTCCTGTATCTAACTCCTCTTTAGTGACTAGTCCATTAATACCAAATTGTCTTTTCAAAACAAATACTTCAGCTACTTTTTGAATCATAGCACTAGGATATTTTCTCCACATTGGGCTATTTTGATTGTATTCGCTGAAGTCAACAAAACATACAACAGGGGTTCTGTTTCTTCTCTCACATTTTGCCCATGCCCCTACAATGGGACCTCGTTTTGTTCCAAATTGATGATTTACAGTATAATTAGCTGCATCAATGCTAAATGTATCTCCTTCCTTAACTACAAAAGAAATCAAGCCAATAAAATCATCACTTTCTTGGGCAATTTTTAAATATCCATCCCGACTGGTCATAATTGTTGGTGACTTTCCGTCATACTTAATAAACCAGATTTCTTTCTGGAAGGGGTCTAAATTATATCGCTCTGCTAAATAAATAAACATTTGTAACTCATCGTTTGTAGCACCTTTAGCTACAGTCTTTTTCATCAATTCTATTTGATCCTGCGTAAACTGAAGCGATGATTGATTTTTCATTTCAACTACTTGTTCCAATTGACTCATTACTATACCTCCATTTAAATAAAAAAGTAATCTTATCTCTTCTTGTTCATTAAATCTACTTGATCTTAATAAAAATATAAATAAAGTTTCAGCTCAGCAAAAACTTTAACTCTTGTTGAGCAAGAAAGGTGCGATGTATCTTTGTGCTAGCACCCTGCTAATATCTTATCCAAGGACCCTACAATTCACATTTTAAAATTTAAAAGTTAGTAACTTTAGAGCTGTAATCCATGAGATAAAAGTTATTATATTTTTAGTATTTCCCCATACACCCAGATATATGAATCTTCAGATCTCATGCAGCTATGATAAACTAATTTGAGAAATTAGCTTTTTGACGAAATTACTTTTACTGTATCAGTTTTTTAATAATACTAAATTTAACTTAATTGATATAATGATGTAGCTAATATAAATGCAAGCAGGAGATGATGGCTTCTTACTTAGGGTTGAAAAAGAACATATTTCTCCAACAAAAGATGTAAACCTACTTTTTTAAATGAACTAGGAAAATTTGATTTTTTTGCAAGCGACGTGAACTTTCCAGTTTAAAATAAAAAAATCCTTCGAAACAAACAAAGCTGCTGTTTCAAAGGATTTTGACGTATATTATTATTCAATATTTATTTTACTTGACTGCTAAATATCATTTTTCCCAGGTTTTACAATAACAAAGCTGACAATCATAGCTACTACATAAAGAGCAAGTGTTACATACAATACATTATTATATGATTGTGTCTTTGAAACAATAAAGGCACTTAATTGATTACCAGAAAGTCCGGCAAAAGCCCAAGCTGACAAGGCTAAACCATGAACTGTACTGATACTCTTCATACCAAATCTGTCAGATAACAATGTTGGAAGGTTAGAAAATCCACCACCATATCCTGCATTAACGACGCATAATAGTATAATAACCAATGATGCAATGGCATTATTGATACCGTTTGTTAAAATTATGATTCCGGTAGAAGCAATAGATAATATGAAAATAAT
>JAAZLH010000015.1 GCA_012799415.1 Candidatus Epulonipiscium sp.
AACATAATGATCATTCCGACCATAACTACTGTAGAAATAAAATGAGGTGCATAGGTAACATTTTGTACAAGTTTTTTGAACTTAGTACTCTTCACTTCATTTAGTAGTAAAGCTAAAATAATAGGAGCTGGAAAACCAGCAATTAAAGCATAAATAGATAGGGTAAGAGTGTTTTTAATAACAACCTTAAAAGAATGGATGGTTATAAAATTTTTAAAATGTTTGAATCCTACCCAAGGGCTTCCCCAAATACCTTTTGTTGCAATAAAGTCTTTGAAAGCAATTTGAATCCCATACATAGGGCCATAAGAAAAAATGAGGAAATAGAGTAAAGCAGGTAAGATAAAAATATATAACTGCCAGTTTTTAACGATTCCTTTAAGATACTTATTTTGTATCTTTTGATATGAAAACTGATTTTTTATGGGTGGCTTCTTTCTTATTGTTGTAGTTTGATCCCCCATGTGGATTCACCTCCTTTTGATTTATTTAGTGTCCTGTCCTAGTTCCAGTATAGATGAATCCGTAATTAGAGTAAATGATACGGAATTATGAAACATCATCAATTTTTAAGAAATCGGTCTGAAATAAGAATAGCCTATATTTAAGAAGACCTTATTTTATTAAGATTTCTACTTAACAATTTAAAATATGCGTAAAAAGGCACCGATCTAATAAAAGCCGCGGTGCATTTTGAACTAAGGAAGTTCGTCTTGCTTATAATATACCAAGTTTTCCTAGTTGAGTTGAAAAAGTACATTATTATACTTTTTTATGTGCTAGCAAGGTATTTAACTTTTTAATTGTCTGCGATATACTCCAGGTGTAACTCCTTCATATCTTTTGAAGAGACGTATAATCCCCATGTCGTTAGCATAGCCTAATTGGTTGGCAATATCAGTAAGAGTAAGTTGTTCATTTGCAAGTAATTCTTTTGCTTTTTCCACTCGTGCTTTAGAAACAAAGTCTTTTATATTTTCATCGGTATGGGTTTTAAAAAGTGTAGAAATATACTGAGGCGTCATATTAAATGTTTCGGCAATAGAGGTTAGACTTAATGAATGCTCAGATATATTCTCAGTAATGTAGATCATGATATTTTGAATCAATTGGTCATTTGTAGGATGGTAACTTTCTTGTATGAGTTCACAAATGTCAAAAATAATTTTTTCGATTTCAGATTGTATTTTATCAATCCCGTCGTAAATAAAAATTTGATCAATTAGATCTTCTATAGAGACCAAAGATTCTTTATTTTTAGCTAGTACTGTATTTAGAACTTTGAGGAGAGTACTAGAAAGATCAATAATAAAGTAACGTCCTGTTTCTGGAGTAACTTGCTTTGATATAAAATTCACCTCAAAAAGCATATGGATGGTTTGAACTGCATCTTCATAGTTTGCAGCCCGAATCATATTGATGAGCTGCACTTCAATATCTAGTGGATAATAATAGTATTGTTCTTGAGTATTAATATTTGCGAAAAAAGTAAAACTTTGTTCATTATTAAGAATACCATATTCTAATGCTTTCATAGCTTCGTCATAACATTGTCGTAGTTGAACCATACCAGTATAGATGGTACTAACCCCAAAGGTAACATATAATCCACATTGTTGACCTAACGTATTATCAAAAAGGGGGATTAGAGCCTTTATTTTATTTTGGGCTACTTCTGGAGTGGTCTGATCTGGAGTATTCAAAATGAAAGCAATCTGATTTCTTTCTAGCTCAATAAAATATCTTTCATAATTTTTAGGAATCAATTCATTGGTTACATTAGTTAAGACAAACCTAGATAAGGCCCATTCTTTTTCAGAAAGATCAGTTAAAAAAGGGCTTTGTCTACTAATTTGTCCAACAATAACAATGAATTGATCGGATAATAGATGGATTTTCATAAAATCTAATGCTTCTTTATCGATATCAATTCCACCTAAATATCCTTTCAACAATTTAGACAGGTAGTCAGAGCGCATAACAGGAAGTTGTGTATTCATCATATTATGGAGATGATCTTGGCGTTCTAGGGCATCAGTAATAGAATTTTTAATATATTCAAATTCATTTCTATAATGAAGATTGCTATGGGCACCTTTTTTAGCAAATAGGTCCTGAATTTCTTTAATAGGACGGTAGTTACGATAAGAATATACATAGGCCAATAAAGAGCCTAAGACACCTAAAAAAGCTAATAAGGTAAAAGCAAGGGTTTTTGTTTGCTGAATATCATATAAGAAAGTACTGTTTGGTATAACCATTACATATTTCCATTGAGTATCTTGGGAGACATGGTACAATACAGTAGCTTTTTCTTTGTTCTCAATATCATTAAAAATGCCTACAGATGTAGTAAGCTTTTTTTTAACTTTATCAGACAAAGGCGTAGCTCCATTAGAAGAAAGGATTACATTTCCTTGTTTATCTAAAGCATAAATGTGGGCATTAGTTCCCCAGCTTAGTTTATCAATAATATTGGTAAATTTAGATTCATCAATTAAAATAACAGTTTGACCTAATAATTTTTGATTAGAGCTAATAGGAATTGTTTGAACAAAGGTAAGTATTTGCTGCTGTAAGGAGCCATATGCGTTTAATTGGCGAGTAGGTAGGTACACTTGAAAATGATATTGATTTAAAAAGTCTTGATGCCATGTTTCATAGGACATATCTTCAAAGTTATAGATCATATCATAAAATTCTTTTGATTTACTTTTTAAAGTAGCAGTTAAAATTTCATCTGTGCTTGCGAAGTAAATATAATAATCATAAATAAATTCACTCTTAGGAAAGGCCATCAATTCTTTTTTTAAATCATAATAAGAATAAACTGTATCATTACCTTTTAAAAGTAAATTTACTTTTGTGTTGAATACAATATTATTACTTAATTCATTGACTTGTGTAATTTTATTATCAAGATCAATTTTTAATTGTTCAAGCATAGCTAAATTGGAACGCTTTGTTTGTTCAAACATCTTTTTTTCTATTCGATTATGATAGAAGATATTGATCATCATTGATAAGACAAGTACGGATATGTAAGAAACTAAAAAAATTAAGAAAACACTTCTATTCAACCTTTTGGTTTTTATAAATTTAGATGATTTTTTAATTACAGTGCGATTCAAAATGTTCATCCTTTCTAGTTTCATTTTATCTAGTTGATAGTAATGTCTGTAAGTTAAGAATAGGAAAATACGGCAAGAACTAATTTGATAAACATTATATAACTGCTTTTAGCATAACATATTTAAATCTATTTGGGTAGTATTTAGGACTATGAATTTTAAAATGCATTTTTTCATTTTTCTTATAATTTTTAATCAAGCTAATCGTAGAATATGATATAATTAAAAAGATAAATAACGGACAAAGAGGGATGTTAATGAGACAAGGTCAAAGAAAAAAGATGGTAATCATTGTATCTATCATTTTATGTACATTATTTTTTTACATTACTAGTACCATGG
>JAAZLH010000134.1 GCA_012799415.1 Candidatus Epulonipiscium sp.
ACTTTTAACAGGGATGATTGTTGCTTTTGTTGTATCCATCTTATCTATTAAGTTTTTACTGGGCTATATCAAAAAACATGATTTTAAAGTATTTGGCTATTATAGAATCTTATTAGGTGTGATTGTATTATTATATTTTTTATTCGTAAAATAAGAGAGAATTTTAGTATTAGAAAAAAGAATGACTGTTACGATAGGGTAGCAGTTTTTCTTTTTTTGGTGTAAAATAAAGGTATCTATAATGGACTGAGTATATTGGAGATGGTGGGATCATATTGAAGTTTAAAAAAAGTTGGATACTTGTCCTTTTATTGATTGGTTTCTTTACTATGAGTTTAATGGTTAAGGGTCAAAATCTCTATAGCCACATGGTAGTTTGTTTAGAAGGACAAGAATATCATTTGTCTTATAACAATAGTCATATACATATTGATTATGAAGGTAGGTCATATTATTTTTCTACAGATAAGAATAAAAAAATTATTGATATGGCCATAGGAGATATTGATTCAAATGGTAATGATAATCTTCTTATACTAGAGGGAGAAAATCTACCCTATGGGCAGGATTTCGTTATTTATGATATTTTAACTGATTCAAATGGACTTGAATTGAAAGAGAAATATCGCAATCACATGGAAGTGGTTCGGCCTTGGAAAATTAAAGCTTGTGAATTGGATCAGGATCAGGAGTTAGAAATCTTTATTGCAGTGAATAAAAAAACCCAATATTATGAAGAAATAGAAAATAGGCCTTTCTTTTTTAATTTTAAAAATGATATGTTAGTCAAGAAATGGACAGGATCAAAAGTTCGGTCTTCTTTTACAGATGTGTATTTCGCAGATTTGAATGGAAATGGAAGAGATGAATTTATTGTTGTTGAGGAATCAGAAGAAGGAGGATTTGTAGTAGCTGTTTATTATTGGTTTGGATTTGGTTTTATTTTACAAGGGGAAAGTGAAAATTATGATAGAATTGAGTTGGTTGGAACAGAAACCATTGATAAAAGCACCTTTTTAGTGGTAGAAACTTGGAATCATAAAAAGAAGACTAAAAGAAAATTAGAACCATCTAAGGAGCAAACCAAAAATGGCGTTTATTTATTAAAAGAAAGGGAGGAATAGCAATGAAGAGGATGAATATAATTTTATTTTTATTTTTGATCATTTTATTAGTAGGGTGCAAACAAAATATTAAAAAGAATGAAGAAATGGAATTGAAAAGTGACATACAAGATCAGATAGAAAGCGAGGCATCTAAAAATCTATTAGTATGGAAGGATTTGTCCGAATATTCAAATGAAAATATTCCTTTTTTATCTACTTCCTATACGCCCAAGGTTCCCCACTATGGTGTAGATTCCCAACTTAGTAACATAGAAAATATTCATCAGTTTTATGGATTATCTACAGAGCAGATGAGCAAGCTAGCTCAGAATGGTTTTATCATTTTAGATCCTAACCCTGAAAGAGCCTATTTACACATGAGGATGTATGATCTATATGAAGATAATGAATATAAAGATATCCCTAATTTTATTACGGTGGATGTGGCCCTTCATTTTTATCATAAGTTCTTTGGTGAAACATTAAAATCTATAGAGAAGAAAGAATTGTTTCCAGTTTTGCAACAATTAACAGAAAATATGATACACAAGACTATAGATCTTTATAAAATTGAAAAAGATCCATTACTGAAACAGGATTTAGGTGAGATTATGGTGTATTTTTCAGTGGCCAATCAACTTGTAAATAACTCTTACGGAAATATACCAGAGAATTTATTATCTGTAGCACAAGAAGAAGTAGAAGCAATTAGCAAAGCAGAGGGGTTTGCTAAATCACCCTTATTTGGATTTGATATTAACTATGCTCAATTTATTGTACGTGGGCACTATACAGGAGATGAAGTG
>JAAZLH010000135.1 GCA_012799415.1 Candidatus Epulonipiscium sp.
ACACCAGGTTTAAAATCGTATGTTATTTTTCCTTCTTTGTCTACTATAGGCATAATATTACCTATAAAATCATAATAGCTATATTCTGGATATATAGTCGTTCTATATACATAATCACTATTATATTCTTTACTATCCTTTGAAATAATTCCTACATCCTTTTGATAATTAAGGATTTCTTCAGTAACATTATAACTTTTGCCTGTTCCTGGAGGTCCGAAATATATTTTTTGAACCCATTTGTGTTTTGACTTAACATTTAATTTATATGGTGGTATGTATTCTTTTATCATTTTTTTATAATCTATATCTTCATTTAATTTATCAACTTTATCTAAATTTTTAAAATTATAATTTATTTCAATATCCATCTTAAATATTTTTAAATTTTTGTCTAATATATATATAATTTTAGAAGGTCTAGGATTTTGATCATATAAGTCTACAAACCACTCCAGATCTAATTTTGATTGTGGCATTTTTTTAGTATCCTTGCACCTTTTTCTATTGATTTGAATCTTAGTTCCTTCACCTTTAATAAAAAGTATACCTGGATTATTTGCTTTATAATTTATTAAGTTTCTGATATTTTCAGATAAAATAAATGTATAATCTTCAACAAGTGTATAAGAAGTCATATGATTTCCATTTCTATCAAAAAATCCTAGGTAAACTTCTTTCACAATACCGTGTTCCATCATTTCATCAAATATTCTCTCAGGAATATTGTAACATCCTTGAGCACCACCATCTACATCTATTCTATCAACAACATACAATTTTATTTGTTGTTCTTTTTTTGAAAAGCTTTTCATTGTCTCAACAGTATCTTTTAATATATGATCACTATTCATTATTTTCTCCTTTTAACATTTTTTTTAATTTATATGCTAAAATTTTTGATAACAAAGGTGGAACTGCATTTCCTACCTGAGTATATTGGCTTGTTTTGCTACCTTTAAAGATAAAACTATCTGGAAAACTTTGTATTCTAGCAGATTCTCTTACTGTTGGAACTCTATTTTCTTCATAATGAAAATAGTTTCTATGCCCACAGTCAATTGTATTACTCGGTAACTTACTATTCATTCTTCTAAAAGCATTATTATAATTTCTTACTTTATAAAATTCTTCTGGTAAGTCTTTTATTCCTCCACCGTCTGGAACCATAGATATAATTCTCTTGGTCTTTTCTGTATGTTTAGTTAGTTCATTATTATATATTCTATTCATACCTCCTCTCATTAGTTTCTGGAAATTGTTCTTAGGTTCTGACCTATATTTTTCTGGATTATCTTTATTATCAAGTGATGGTAAATCAGATAATGCATCTTTTGTAGTAACTGGCTTTTTTACTGTTGGTTCTGGAAATTTGAAAAATTTATTTCTAAATCTTTCTTTTTTTAACCCTACAAAAAATACTCTTTCTCTACTTTGTGGAACTCCATAATCACATGCTCTTAACACTTTATAAGTTACATTATATCCCAACTTTGAAAATCTTTCTATTATGTCTTTTTTAAAGTATCCTTTTTTTAATGTTAATAATCCTTTAACATTCTCTAATACAAAAAAATCTGGATTTATATTTTTAACAAATCTTACATATTCTAAATATAAATCATTCCTTTCATCTGCAGAATCTCTAGTTCCTACCATACTAAACCCTTGACAAGGTGGACCTCCTATTATACCAACAATTTTATTATATTTAGCTATTTCTTGTAATTCTTCATTTGAAAAATCATATATATCTCTAGTCTCACCCACTTTATTTTCATTATTAAAATTATATGTCATTATGGCATCTTCCCAGTTATCTAATGCTAATATAGGAGTAAATCCTTCCATCTTAAACCCTAATGACATACCACCTGCTCCACAAAATAAATCTATAATATTTAATTCCATACTATCCCTCCAAATAATTCTTTAATGTTAATGCTAATTCCTTTGCTAATAAAGGAGGAACTGCATTACCTACCTGTCTAAATTGACTTGTTCTATTTCCCTTAAATATAAAATCATCTGGAAAGCTTTGTATTCTAGCAGATTCTCTTACTGTTGGAACTCTATTATATAATGGATGAAAATAATTCATATGGCCAGTATCTATAGTTATAGATTGATCTTCCTCTTTCAGTCTTCTATAGGCTGAGCTATGTCTATTGCTCCTTACAGTATCCCATAAATACTCTGGTACATTTCTCCAGTTTCCTCCTTGAGGAACATAACTCATTCGCTCTTGAACCTTTTCATTAGGAAATATAATTTCATTGTTATATATATAATCATTAGAAAATTTTCTCATCAATTTTTGATATTCACTTTTTGGTGAATATATTATTTTTTTATCATCATTTGTTATATCATATAAATCACTAATTGCATCTTTCACAGTGACTTTCTTTTTTTTAGGAATCTTATCAAAATTAAATTTTTTACCATGATATCCTTTTATACCCACAAAAAATGCTCTCCTTCTATTTTGGGGTACTCCATAATCTGAAGCTAGTAATACTTTTGACGTTATGTTATATCCTTCTTTAGTTAATAGTTCAGTAATTTTCTTATTTGCATAACCATTATTTTTAGTTAATATTCCCTGAACATTTTCTATTAAAATGGCTTGAGGTTGAACAACTTCAACAAATCTTATAAATTCAAAAAACAATTTATTTCTTTCATCTTCTTCATCTTTTTGCCACATATTTGCAGTACTAAATCCTTGACAAGGTGGACCTCCTATTATTACATCAACATTATTAAAAGAATTATTTATTTCTTCGTTATTAATTGTACAAATATCTAAACAATAAGATTTAGACTTTTTAAAATTATAATCATGTGTTTCTATAGCATCTTTATCAAAATCTATTCCGCCGATAATATCATATCCAGCTTCTTGAAAACCTAAACTTAATCCTCCAGCCCCACAAAATAAATCCAAGACTTTCACTATATCTTTTCCTCCTTGTCATACTTGCATTTTACTATATCTCCAATATCACATTCTAAAGCTATACAAATCTTTTCTAAACTTTGCATATTAATATTCTCATTTTTACCTAATTTCGCTAAAGTTGCACTTGATATTCCTGTAGCTTTTCTTAAATCTTCCTTTTTCATATTTCTTTCTTCCAATATTCTCCATAAGTTATCATATGCAAAGGACATAATTTTTCCCCCTTTATAATATCTTTAGATATCTAAAGATATTATATCATATAAACATATACTATATCTAGTTAATTTTTTATAAATATCTTTCTTAATTTATCTCTAAAATCTAAATTTTTTTATTTCCTTTTTATTATATTTTTTCTCTAATATTAGTATATAAATGTGGACACGAAAAGTTTAACACGGTAAAATAATTACAAAGAAGGTGTGTTAAACAATGTCCAAGAACGTTATCCGCTATTCAGATGAATTTAAACAACAGATTGTAGATCTATA
>JAAZLH010000136.1 GCA_012799415.1 Candidatus Epulonipiscium sp.
ATTAAATGAAGACATCCCAGGAGGACACTTAAAGGATTCCTCAGAAGAATTAATCTTTACAGCTGAACACTTAGAGGATTCAGGGTTCAAACTTGAGGCAAGGATACCTATAATCCCAAAAACCATATTTTTAAATAGACTATATGAAGGAACACCTATTATTTTAGACGAAAACGGCAAAAATGACAACATTAGGTATGAAATTTTTAAAATTGCAAATCAAATATATCCTATAAAGGATTTTCATAAAATTGAAGAAAAAATAAACAATCAAAACCACAGAAGTAAGGGATTATTTGGATAGCTAAAGAAAGGAGAGGTAAGTTGGAGCAAGATTTTAAAAGTTTTAGAAGAGATATTTTAAAAGCAACAAATAAGAGTACTTCTGGAATGATTTTAGAATATGAAGAGGCTATGAATGAGGTAAGAGATTATCTTCAAGAAAAGATGAGTGGAGAACTTTCTGATGAAATAAAGATAAAAGAAGAAAAAGAGATAGTTAAAGATAAAGAATATTTAAGAGAAAAGAAAGCTAAATACAGAAACCTTATAATAGAAGCAATTGGAGTTAGGCAAATTAGAGTTAGGGGATATGAGGACGATAAAATAAATAATTTCATAGATGAAATGGTTGGAGAGTTCGCTGGTTACTCAATATTAGAAGATGCTTTTAATGACCCTGAAGTTTCAGATATCTATGTTATAGATTGGGAAACTATCTATATAGAAAAAGCTGGAGTAAACCAAAAATACCATAAAACATTTAGAAGTCCGAAGCACTTTGAAAATGTACTAAAAAGATTTTTAGATGAAGCTGGAAAAGAGATAAACTTAGGAGATTCTAAAATAGTAGACTTCGAGCTTTATCAAGATAGAGGAGCTGCTACATCACCAGCAGTTTCTCCTAGGGATTATTCATTAACTCTCAGAAAACATGCTGAAGACCATATAACAAGAGACCAACTTGTTGAATGGGAAGTTATGGATGAAAAAATAGCAAACCTATTAGGTATGTTAATAATGGGAGAAACTAATTTGGTTTGTGCTGGACTAACTGGGAGTGGAAAGACCACAACAGTAAGAGCTTTAATAGATTATTATGTTACAAAAGCAAACAAAAGAATGCTTGTATGTGAAGATACTCAAGAATTATTCCCTAAGAATGACCATACACTAGAACTTGTTACTTTTAAATCAGACGATGAAAAACTTGCTGTTTCTTTAAGAGATTTAATAGTTACATCTCTTAGGCTAAAACCTAAATACATTGTGGTGGGGGAAGTCAGAGGAGTAGAAGCCGAAGCAGCAGTTGAAGCAATGGAAACTGGGCATAGTACAATATTCACAATTCATGGGGGAACTACATGGAATGTTATCAATAGAATAGTAACAAAATATTTAACAGCTATGCCTAATATAGGGATAGATGTTGTTGAGAGGATAGTTGGTTCTGGGATTGATTATGTATTTATTCAAGACCATATTCCTGGTATAGGAAGAAAAATAACAAGCTTAAATGAAATATCTTATGATTTTGACAAGAAAAGGGTAGTTTCAAAAGTGATTTTTAGGTATGACTTTAAAGAGGAAACATGGGTGTGGGAGAATAATTTAGGAAAAGAAAAAGTAGACAAAATGCTAAGAAGAGGAATCCCTTTAGATGAATTAATTCCTTGGATGGATGATGATACGAAACAAGAAATGAAAATAGATTAAAAAGAAAGGAGAGTTAAATTGGAGAAGATACTCTTTTTCTATGCAACAAGTATGATTGTTTTAATATTAATAAATGGCATAGAGTTCTCTCGAGATAAAGATACTTTATCTGCTAGGAGAAAACAAACTGAGGGAATGTTTAGAGAAAATGTTTTACGAGAAAAACTAGACAAGACTTTGGAAGAAAAAGTAAAGCTCAGTAAGAGA
Source organism: Candidatus Epulonipiscium sp. (assembly GCA_012799415.1). Taxonomy (GTDB): domain Bacteria; phylum Bacillota; class Clostridia; order Lachnospirales; family JAAYNZ01; genus JAAZLH01. The sequence goes on from JAAZLH010000136.1 coordinate 1,924, forward strand.
AATGCCATGGAGGATAAGATAAGACAAGCTGGATATGATGCTAGTTTTACTGACTTTGTAATTATAAGTATTTTTTCAGGAATACTTATGGCTGTGATTTTTGGTACACTTATGACAAATCCATTTTTAGCTGTATTATTCCTTGTTTTCGGAACTTTAGCTCCGTATCAATTTATTTCTTTTGTAAGGAATAGAAGAGTTGAGTTACTAGATAAACAAGTTGGAGCTTTTATGCAAATGGTAATTAAAAGATATGAAAATACGAGGAATATGCATACAGCTTTAAAAATGACAGCAAAAGAATTTCATGGCGAAGAACCAATTTCTAGTGAAATTAACAAAACTGTATTAGAAATAGATTTAGGAGTTCCAACTGCAAAAGCCTTAGACAATATGGCAGTAAGAACAGGGAATAAGTACATGGAAAGATTTGTGTCTTATTATAAAGTTGCTTCTGAAGTTGGCACAGATGATTTGAGAAGAGATTTATTAATGCAAGCATATATTCAGTATGAAGAAAATAGACAACTAAAAAGAGCTTTAGATGAAAAAATATCTGGTCCTGTGAAAGATGCTAAAATAATGATATTTTCAGTTCCAATGTTTGCAATATATCAATTGATAACAAATGACGATTATGCGACTTTTATGACAAAAACTACTACAGGTAAAATTGGTACTGCTGGGATAATTGGTACCCTGATACTTATTATATGGTTTGTTAATGCGAAAATTGGGGCACCAATAGATGAAGAAAAGAAGAAATAGTTTTTGTGTTTAGTGTTTTGGAAACTAGCTTTAATCAAAATATGCACAAGAAGGGAGGAAATAGAATCAGTACAAACTTACAACTTAAAAAGTAAATTTGTAACTAGATTCTGTGATTAAATGAATCGTGCTTATTTATTAATATTTGCTATAAGTTTATATATGTTTTTAAAAAATATTCTTGAATTGATTTTTTCTATGGAGAATTACAAACTCCATAAGAAAAGATTAAAGCAATTACAATTTAAAGAGAAAAAATCTAGTGACGAAGAACTTAACGAACTGATAGATAAGGTAACTCAACCTGTAATAAAAACAATCATCCCAAAATTAAAAATAAAAAATTTAAATGAGATAGAAAAAGACTTACAAATGGCACAATGGGATGGAAAGATGGATGCAATGCAATATATTGCATTAAATGTAATAACAAAATTTTTAGGGATATTAGCTTTTCTTTTACTTTTTAAACATTCCAAACCAATGGCTTTCTTATGGGGAATTATACTTTTTAAATCTGTTTCATTTCTCATGAAAAATTCAGCAAAAAATAGAAGAGAAAAGCTTATGATGGAATTTCCTGATTTTATAAGAGTAACTCAAGGATATTTGTCCTCGGGAATGCCGTTCACCCAATCTGTAACAGAAAGCATTAAATATGTGGGAGAAGAATGGCAACCGATACTTGAAAATTTTGTAGTAGAAGCAGAATTAAGCAATATCGATAAAGCACTAGAAGGAATGGCAGAAGAAGTTGATGTTTTTGAGGTCAAAGAATTCGTAGCTTTAGTAAGACTCTCATTGGAACAAGGTGGGAGTGTGAAAGAAGGGTTTGAATCTCAAGCCAAAAAAGTGCAAGAAATGTTATACGATGTAATGCTTGCTAAAATTGAAAAAAGAAGAGTCTATGGAATCTTAATCCAATTTCCATTGTTAATATGTAATTTGTTGGTATTTGGGTTGCCAACTTTACATGCAATGGTGAACCTAAGCTCTATGTAGGACTCACGATGACTATAAGTAATATAAATACAATTATGTGCATATAATATATAGCACATAATATATATAAGTCAACTACCCACGACTAAAGTCGTAGGCTTGTAGAAGATGGTGCCTCAAAGCATCGTCTGTAAATCTACTAAGCCCAGTTGATTAGCCTAAGCTATCCAGTACACAGTTAGCTGTGGTGAGTTAGCTACGTTATGTAAGAATAAT
>JAAZLH010000137.1 GCA_012799415.1 Candidatus Epulonipiscium sp.
CTAGAATACATCGAATTGCTCGCAACACGGTCATATACGACAAACGGTTTTTCTAACAAGATGGAGAACACTGCTCCATGAAAGGAATCAGTGCAAAGGATGCTACAATCATTAATATAATCAATAAACTCACTAGGCCCACTTCTATAAGTGTCTTTTTCTCTAATATCACCAAGGTTAACAATTGTCAAATCTTTGCTTTGGGCAATTTGCTTGATCCTTCTTTCATGCTCCTTCGGAATACCTCCTAAGAAATAGGTTAATAAATATTCACTATCTGGTTTATTGGAGGCTTTCTTTGAAATACCTAACCACTGATCTTTGGTCAATAACATAGTAGGATCAACATGGACAAGTGCATCTTTTCCTGTTAAGTCTTTAATGATCTGAGTAGCATTCTTCTCTCTAACAGACAAATGCGGTATGTCCTTAAGAAACCCTCGATATTTTTTTTTGTATTCATTGGGTATCGAAGACACCCCAAAACTAGCGGCATAGGAAATTCTCTTTTCTTTTGGAGCGAAACCTAAAAAATAAGTCGAAAAACCTTGAACGTAGTACGGGTTCCAAACTTGATCACTACCAGCGACAAAGAAGTCATACTGTTCTATTATATCTTTGTTTATAGCACCATCAGATATAGCAAAATCTGTTTCACGTATATGCTTTTTAGTGAAATCTTTAAAAACATCAGTCCTAATTCTGCCAGATTCTCTAACTTCATTTTTATGTATAATATTCCAGGTTTTTCTTTGTACTTTATCAATAATTTCTCTAACATCTTTGCCTGCTATCCTTTGAAGTTTACTAAGACCAGTATCTTTAGAGATAGATGCACTTCTATTTTGAACTTTAATTGTACTTGCATCACAATAAAAACTTCTTAACACACGTTCTAGTGCGTAATTTTGAAGTCGGTTTCCGTAATTGAAGTATCCGTTCAAAGTTATTATCCCAACTTTTTTCACTTACTTGCCTTCCCTTCCTTGGTATATTCATTAATTACGCTTTACCTATTTGAGCCTTTCTCAGATAATCGGACACTATTTCGTGTATTTTACTCGGCCTTTTAGCCTTTTGCTATCTAATACGCCAACATTCAAATTTTCAAGGCCGAATAAAGAACTATTATTTCTGGTGATTTGGTACAATTGGAGATGATGTTAGTTGATTATGTTAACTCGTTTAATAGCATCAAGATACACTATAGGTTACTTAACCGCAAGAACCTACAAACTGCAGAACCTTAAAACAGTTGGCTAGTCCAGTATTGACAATCCACCCCAAGTTCCGCCATGCAAAGACGCATTTGATTTTATTTATTATGGCTTGTGGAAATCATCTTTTAATAAGTATATTGAATAATCTGTAGTAGAAGAAAAGCAGAAAATGAAACTCTTTTTCTAAAAAAAGCAACAATAACTTCTTGTGAAAAGCTTGATTTCTAATAATGAGCCCAGGAAGTATCATTTTAAGATGCTCATTTTTACAGTGCTTCTTTATTGCTGTTAGCTTCTCACTAACTCCTTTTACGTTATCTGGATGGCATTCGTTTGCTATTAACTCTAGACGATCGTTTACAAATTGTAAATTCAGATGTCTCTCCATCTTATGGAGTACACCGTTTTCGTCCAAGGATTCTTTTATTCCTACATAAACTTTATCAATCTGCCAATCCAAATCTTCTCTATACTGTCTTACAGCTGAACCATCGCGAGAGACATAATAATAAAGAGCTTCGTTTACTATTGCTATTTTTTTTGCTTTTAAAAATGTTTGCACACAAAATAGCAAATCTTCTTTGTAGTAAATATCTTCTCGGAACTTTAATTGATGTTCTTCTATAAAACTTCTTGGAATTAGCAAACGACAAACTGTGCCCATAATCGTATTAGAGGTTCTATTATGGGTTATATCTGATAGCATGCTACCTACTAATTTTACCGCAACATCAGACTGCTTTGATAACACTTCATTACAGGGTAACCGTATCCTGTTAGATTTGCCTGCATTATCTACGAAATACTCACACATACAAATACTTGCATCTTTATTTTCGAGAGATTTGAGCATCATTTCATACATATTTGACTCTACCCAATCATCCGCATCAACAAATCCTACGTATTTGCCGGTAGCAATTCTTAGACCAGCATTTCGGGCACTGGACACGCCCCCGTTTACCTTATTTACGACCTTAACTCTAGAATCTATCTTTGAGTAACTCTGACATATTTTGAGGCTTTCATCAGTCGAACCATCGTTAACAAGAATTATTTCGATATTTCTCAGGCTTTGTCCTATTAGGCTATTTATGCAACGATTTAATACGCTAGCCACATTGTAAATAGGTACGATTATACTAACATCTACCATGCTTAATCTCCTTAACTTAATAAATTATTCTCCAACAATTTAAGCTAGTCGACTAAACGGCTTTTTATCCGTTAGTCCGCTAGTTCCAAAATATCCCGATGGTAAAGATAGCAGCATGTTTCATCTTTTCTTCAACATGCTCTAATACGATGCGTATCGGGACAAAAGCATGATTAATACTTCTAGTTTCCTCATGACATCTTCAGTGCTAGCCTTAATAATCAATCCGATAAGCTCTAGATTACTCTTTAAAATCTAGTCTCCGCTACCCGCATGAAATACTCTAGCACTTACACCATATAATTCTGCTCCACGGTGACTTTTTACAACTATAATTTCGCACGATTGAATATATGAAGAATTTCTCGCCGAATGTCGCGGATGTCCTCGTTTATACCCTTGTTACCAATCTCCAGACTTTCACTATCTCTAATTTTAACGAGGTTAGGGACAATGTAATGACTTGGTGAGGAAAATTGCATAATTTAAGGCATAACTGCAGTATTGTGTTCATGCCCTTGCAAACTCTCATTAAAAAGGCTCCACCATTGCTACCTAACTCATAAAAGACCTACAAATTTCATTTCGGTACGTCGAAAGCATCTGATCGCTTGCATACCTTGTATATGTGCTTTTCGAGAATACAGTTTCGCTTAAAAAGACCTTTAAATCAATATTCAAAA
>JAAZLH010000138.1 GCA_012799415.1 Candidatus Epulonipiscium sp.
ATACTGAGGTGATGAAGTCATACTCTATACATCCTAACATTTATTAAATAGCCAAAAAGTTGATTCTATTTCAAGGATATCTTTGTAAATGCCTAGAAACAAGGATTTGTCAGCAAGAGTAAAAAAAAAGCAACTTAAAAAAATTGATAATAAAGGTCTTGTAGGGGCGGTTTTTATATATCTTAAAATTATATAAATACTGAGGGATAGAGCATCGTAAAGTTAAATATACATAATACGAAAATTATTGAACATAGATAAAAAAATATGAAATTGATATGATGAGCCTAGAACACAAATCAAAGGAGGATTTTCTTATGAACGCAAAAAAAGGTTTAGCAAAGCTTACAGTTTTATTTTTAGTTTTAGGCCTTTTAAGTGGCTGTGGTAAAGGAGCAAAACCATCGAATCCGGATGAGGGATCACAAAATGGTACAACAACAAACGGCACAACAACGAATAATTCTACAACAGCAGAAGAAAAAGGTAATTTTAATGCAACAGGATTACCTATTTTAAATGAACCAGAAGAATTTACTTTTATGGTTATGCAGCAAAGTACTACACACCCAGCAGAAAATAAACCTATTGTAAAAGAAACAGAAGAAGCAACGAATATAAAAATTAATTGGATTGAGGTTCCACAATCTAGCTGGAAGGAAAAGACAAACATTGCTTTTGCTTCTGGAGATTTACCAGATGTTTTTGCATCTGGTGGTATTGATACAGCTTTACATTATGAACAATTTCTTATATTAGATGATTTAATTGAGCAATATGCACCAAATGTACAAAAAATATTAGAAGACCCTAGATATGCCCAAGGATTAAAAGCACCAGATGGGAAAATTCATCAACTTCCAGGTGGAGATGAAGCATTTAACAATCAAATGGATAAAACGTTGTGGATTAACCAAGCTTGGTTAGATACATTAGGCCTTAAAATGCCTACGACTACAGATGAGTTTTATGATGTACTAAAAGCATTTAAAGAAAAAGATCCCAATGGAAATGGCAAAGCAGATGAAATTCCACTAACATTCCAAGGGATTACTACATGGGCAACAGGAATGAGTAATCTTTTTGGACCCTTTGGAGTACTTGAAACAGGAAGTCATGTTTTTATGGATGGAGATAAAGTTGTATTTGCAGCAAGAGAACAAGGATATTATGATGCGCTCCAATGGATGCATAAATTATTTAAAGAAGGCCTCATTGACCAAGAAGCTTTCTCTCATAGTGCAGAGCAATATGGTTCCAAAGCAAAAGGAAAAGATATCATTGGTGCTACAGTAAATTGGCGCCCTGATGTTACCGTGGGTCCAGAGTTAGGTGATAACTATACTCATGTTGTTCCTCTAAAAGGACCAGAAGGCAAGCAAATGGTTAGTTTAAATAATATTGTTCGAACTAGTGGATTTGGGATTACTACTGCATGTAAAAATCCAGAAGCTCTCATTCGTTGGTATGATTATATTAATTCAAGTATGGAAATGACATTAAAATGGAGTCGTGGAGTTGAAAATGAGCATTGGAAGAAGGTGGAAGGTGATAAATTTATGTTTACGCCAGAAAACCGTCCAGCAGATGTAAATGCAGGAGAATGGAAAAATAACTTCACCTTTGGTGGACAATCTCCTTCTCTTTGGACAATCACCATGGAAGATCGAATCGTTCCAAATCCAAATTCACCAAAAGATATTAAGAAAGCAGCCATTACTGAGTCTTTACCTTATGCAATACCTGGATTACCTGCTGGCTCTGATACACCTGAAAATACTGAGAGAAAATCTATGTTATCGGCAGATATTGATACTTACATCACAAAGTTTATTGCTACTTCTGTGATCAATGGTATTGATGAACAAAAATGGGAAGCACATTTAAAAGCATTAAAAGATTTAAGAGTAGATGAATATGTTGAAATTTCTCAAGAGTATGTAGATCGGTTAGCAAAATAAGATAAGTTATTAGGCCAACCCAAATTTGGGTTGGCGTTTTTCTCAAATCATGAGTTAAAGAAAGGAGAAAGAATATGGCGTTAGATCACACAGTACCGATCCATTCTGGCAAACCTATGAAGAATAGTAAGATAAAAAACACATGGAAGTATTTGAAGAAATCATGGATATTATATTTATTTGTTCTTCCACCTATCATTTACTTATTAATATTTGACTATGTTCCTCTCTATGGTATACAAATTGCTTTTAAAAACTTTAGACCTGCTCAAGGGATATGGGGAAGTAAATGGGTAGGATTTGCTCATTTTAAGACATTTTTTGAGTCTTATCATTTTTGGTCACTATTAAAAAACACCCTTATTTTAAGCCTTTATTCTCTTATAGCTGGTTTTCCAATTCCTATTATTTTGGCCTTGTTATTAAATCATTGTAGATTTCCAAAATTGAAAAAAAGCCTGCAAACGATTACCTATGCACCACATTTTATTTCTACCGTTGTTTTTTGCGGGATGATTTTTATGTTTTTATCTGTAGATGGGATTGTCAACCATTTTTTAGGTTTCCTTGGAATTGATCCGATTATATTTATGAGTAAGGCAGAATATTTTAGACATATTTACGTATGGTCTGGCGTGTTTAAAGGAATGGGTTGGAGCTCTATTATTTATATTGCTACCTTAGCTTCTGTTAGCCCAGATTTACATGAAGCTGCCTTGGTGGATGGGGCTACAAAAATGCAACGAATTATTCATATCGACTTGCCATCCATTATCCCTACCATGGTGATTTTATTAATCTTAAATACAGGACAAATTATGAATGTAGGTTTTGAAAAAGCATTTTTATTACAAACGCCAGTGAACTTGGAGTTTTCAGAAATTATTTCAACCTATGTATATAAAAAGGGGATCCAAGGGGCACAGTTTAGTTATTCCGCAGCTATTGGATTGTTTAATAATATAACAAACTTTATTTTGTTGACACTAGTTAATGCAGGGGCAAGAAAAGCCAATGGGAATAGTTTATGGTAAGGAGGGATAAATAATGAAATTAAAGTTTGTGAATGAATCAAGGGAAGATAAGGTTTTTGATGTTGTTGTCACCACGTTGTTTATCATCTTAATGCTCTTAGTTTTATATCCACTATATTTTATTGTTATTGCCTCTGTGAGTAATCCAGACTTGGTATCATCAGGAGAAGTGTTGTTTATCCCTAAAGGAATCAATTTTGATGCTTATAAATATATTTTAAAGGATCAACGAATATGGCAAGGATATTATAATACAATATTGTATACTTTTTTTGGGACTATTTTTGCATTATTTTTAACTATTCCTTCAGGATATGCTTTATCTAGACCTGATTTAAAGGGAAAAAAATATATTATGGGCTATATGATTTTTACCATGTATTTTGGCGGTGGATTGATTCCTACTTACTTGGTTATCAAATCATTAGGCCTTATTGACACACCTTATGTGTTGATGGTATTAGGATCCTTTTCCGTATTTAACCTAATCATTACCAGAACTTATTTTGAAGCTACCATCCCCTTAGAACTACAAGAAGCAGCAGAAATTGATGGTTGCAGTATTCCAAGGTTCTTTTTATCTATCGTATTACCACTTTCAAAATCCATTGTAGCCATTATGTTGCTTTATTATGCAGTTGGACATTGGAATTCATTCTTTAACGGTATGATGTACGTAAATACACAAAGCTTATATCCTCTACAAGTGATCCTTAGAGATATTCTTATTAGTGGACAAAATGTTCAGGCGGATACGACAGATATAGAATATATACTTGAAATGGAAAGAATCGCAAGAACCATTAAATATGGTGTTATTATTGTTTCTACCTTGCCAGTTTTAGTATTATATCCTTTTGTACAAAAACACTTTGTTAAAGGAGTTATGATTGGGTCTGTGAAAGGCTAAAAATAAATCAAGAAGGAAAGGATGGATGATGTGAAGAAAAAGCCAAATATCTTGTTTCTAATGAGTGATGAACATCGATTTGATATTTCAGGTTTTTCAGGCAATTCGATTATAAGAACTCCTTGCCTTGATGAGTTGGCTAAGGATGCAGTAGTATTTACCAATGCCTATACTCCAGCACCCATATGTATTCCGGCTAGACAATGTATAGCGGCAGGCCAATATCCAAAAACTTGTGGTGTAGAAAGATATGGGGAGGACCTTCCTATAAATTATCAAACCTTTGCGAAGACTCTTTCACAAGTAGGTTATGAAACAGTAGCAGCAGGAAAACTTCATCATTTTGGTATTGATCAAATGCAAGGATGGCGAATGCGTATTGCTGGAGATTGTGAATTATCATCAGGAGTATTAGGACCTGGAATGAAATGGGATGAGAAAAAAGAGATATTACGGGCCGGACCAGGGGAGTCTGTTTATGCGAGAAAAGACAAGCTAGTTGTCCAAGGAACAAAGGATTTTATCTATCAATATTTTGTAGATAGCTACTATGATCGAGCTACGCCTGACCATCCTTTGCTATTGTATGTTGGCTTATTAAATCCACATTATCCATATATTGCGGAACAAAGATTATTTGATTATTATTTAAATCGGGTTGAACCTTACGAAAATCAAAGGCCCTTTGATCATCCCTTTCTTGGAAAGTGTGCAAATACAAAGGCCTTAATACCAGGAGAAGATATATCTTTAAGAGATATAAAGAGAGCCATGGCAGCTTATTATGCCAATATAGAAACCATAGATAGTCAATTTGAAGATATTCTAAAGTCTTTAAAAGAGGCAGGTCAAAACCTAGATGATTGGATTATCATTTATACTTCTGATCATGGAGAAATGCTAGGAGAACATGCAATTTGGGAAAAACAACGTTTCTTTGAAGGCAGTGTAAAAGTACCGCTATTTATAAGATATCCTAAAAAATTTAGGCCGAAGATCATCAAAAAAAATGTAAATTTAATAGATTTATTTGCTACTTTGTGTGAACTTACAGAGACAGAGATTCCTACAGGTTTAGATAGTCGTAGCCTAGTGCCTCTATTAGATGGAAATGAATCCTCTTGGGAAAATGAAACCATATCACAGTTTAATGGACAAAATATCATGATAAAAAAAGAAAATATAAAATATCAATGGTACGAAGAAGATCAATCAGAAGTATTATTTGATCTTGAAATAGATTCAACTGAAAAGCAAAATCTGGTAGATCATGTTAGATACCAAGAGATGTTACCTATATTTAGGAATCGGAGAGATGAGTTAGGTTTTGGTTTTACTAGATAGATTTTATAATAATATAGAGAGGAAAGTTACACATATGAAGAAACCAAATATACTTTTTATTATGCCAGATCAATTTCGCCAAAGTGCCATGGGTTTTTTAAATCAAGATCCGGTGATCACACCTAATATTGATCGGCTAGCGAGTGAAGGTTTGGTTTTAAGTAATGCGG
>JAAZLH010000139.1 GCA_012799415.1 Candidatus Epulonipiscium sp.
ATTATCATAGAAAAGTTTACGAATTGCGTGAATTGCCTCTGCTTCGTCAACCCCTTCTGCAATCACTGTAATTTCATCTCCTTGTTTAACCCCTAGTGCCATGACAGACAATAAACGCTTCCCATCAGCCTCCTTATCTCCTTTAATAATTTGAATGGATGATTTAAATTGTAAGGCGGTTTTTATTAAACGATTGGCAGGCCTAGCATGAAGACCTAATGGCATATGGACTACCGTATTAAACTTTTTCATTGTATTCCTCCTTATCATACAGCTTACTTCTAGTCTATTCCGTCTATGAGATTGGATATCTATGATTTATAAAATATGAAACTGAAATTTACAACAAAAAAGGCATAAACCTCCTCTCTGATATGATAGAGAAAAAGTTTATGCCTGATTTTACTCAGTAACACACTTAGTTATTCAATTTATTACTATTATCTTTATTTTATACATATATTCCTAAATTGTCAATATGTTTTTAATAATTTTATTATATTTTATATTCTTTTCAAACCCTATTATAAAACACAATCATTATTTTTACCAAAATAAATCTTTTTGCCCTCTTAATTTTGCTAAAGCTTCTACAAAAAAGTAATCACCATATATAATCGGTGTATTTACATATTTATTGGTATTACGATTCACTGTTCCTTTTTTAATGAGGGCTTCTTCTTCTTCATCCCAAGCACCATAATTTTCATATAAAGATTTTATAATACGAGTCCCTGTTTCCTCGTACATTCTGGTTTCATTGGGTTCTACCCATCTAGCTAGCTCTAAGAGTCCACTGGCTGCACAAGCAGCGGCGGAAGAATCATAGGCCATATCTTCTTCTACAGGAGCTCTAAAATCCCAATAAGGCATTTGATCTTCTGGTAAATTGGCAAGAAAGAAGTGAGCCGCTCGCTTAGCCGCTTCTAAGTACCTTGGCTCTTTTGTATATCGATAACTTAAAGCCATACCATAGATGGCCCAAGCAACTCCACGAGACCAAGCAGAATCAGGTGCATATCCTTGACCTGCAAGAGCCTCAATACGTTCCCCTGTTTCAGGATCAAAACGTACAATATGATGTACCGAACCATCCTTTCGAATAAATTCCCGATCCGCTGTATCTGCATGAGCCATAGCAATATGTTTAAATCGTGGATCTCCCGTTTCTTCTGATGCCCAATACAGCAGTGGTAAGTTCATCATACAATCAATAATAGCTACTCCCTGACCATTAGGATATACTTTGTCTGTCCATGCTCGAATAAAATTTCCCTTTGTATTAAACCGCCCTGCTAAATGACTGGCTGCAATCAGCCCTCGACGTTTGGATTCTTCATTTCCTAATAATTTATAATGAGCAATAGCGGAAGGAATCCACATAAAACCTACATCATGATGAATTCCAGTAAACTCATAGAGAGGTTCATCTAATTTCTCTTCAATGGAGATGGCAATATCTCGAAGATCATTATCTTTCGTCTCTCGATAAACCAACCATAAAATACCAGGCCAAAAACCAGCAGTCCACCAACCTACTCTTTCATTATTATACTTTCCATCAATGGATACATGAGGAAAAGTAGCTCCGATTCGTTTGCTGGTTTTCCCAATTTTTTTAACAACTTGTTCCCATGCTTCATTTACCCAATTGTTTGTTGTACTCATCTTGTCATCACTTCCTTTTATTATTAATAGATACTCTATTAGTATAATAAAAATTATCCATGAATCCATTGCAACTTTCCTATAAACATCATCAATTTCTTATATTTTTAATATGATTATCCCTATTACTATCAAAAATCCTATAAAATCCTATTTTTAAAGATGTTGACTCAGCCTTTACCTCTACTCTATCTCTAATTCATCCAAAATTCGATTACGATACTCTTGTATCATACTTGCATATTCTTCCTCTTGAATTCGATTGTATAATTCTTCAGGATCTTTCTCTATACTATAAAATTCATCCATGTCAAAAGGATTAAATAGATATTTTTCTTTTTTATCTCTTAAAATGCGAATCATAAAAGGTTGAAAAGTTCCATGATGTTCCAGTAGAACTTGCTTTATGCTACAAAGAGAACTAGATGATTCCCTTGAAGCAAGCCTTTCATAAATTAAAAAATTTCCCATTTCAATCCAAGGGAAATACGTTTTATAAGTTCTTTCTTATTATTTTCAACAGGTACTACTTCTTCTAAATGATTTAAGCACTATTTTTGATTATATTACAGACTTACGAATGGAAAATATGCCAAAGAATTTGCTTATAAAAGATAGCAATATCAAAATTCAAGATATTGCTATCAAGGTTGAATATAATAATATACAAAGATTTATACGCTTTTTCAAAAAATACTATCATATGAATCCTATTCAATACCGAAGAAAAATGATTAATTTATAAGAGGAGTCTTTATATAGGCTTTAGGATTGAAAAATTAACTTTTCTTCCCAATCTTCCCCTTCATAGTGAGCAATTTTTTCAGTCATGGCCCCTGTAGGACAAGCAAAGATACAAGCAAGACAGGTAACACAGGCAGATTGATCAAAATCCTTATTGGCTCCTGCAGCTACCAATGTATCAGCACCTCTATTAATAAATCCTAAGTTATTTTGACATGCAATTTCTCTACAAGCACGTACACATCGCCCACATAAAATACATTTATTAGGGTCATAAGAAAGTACAGGACTGGTGTTATCAATAGGATGTTTTTCTTTGTTTTGCTCATACCTGGATTCCTTGATGTCAAATTCTCGAATGAGTTCTTGTAGTTCACAAGAACCTGCAATACATGGATTTCCTTTGTGACAGGTTAGGCAATTATGTTCATGAGAAGCCATTTGTAATTCTAGAAGAATCTTGCGATTATGGTTGAGTTCATCATCTTCTGTAGTGATTTCTATACCATCTTTAACGGTTGTGCCACAAGCAGGGGCTAATTCTTGTTCTCCTTTTACTTTCACTAAACATAATCTACAATTGGCATCTGGCGTTAGATCAGATTCATGGCATAAATGAGGAATTTTAATGCCATTTTGTTCACATGCTTGCATAATAGTAATATCTTTTTTTACTTGATATTCTTTTTGATTGATTGTAATATGAATGAGATCATCTGTACTATCAGGTGCTGCCTCGTTTCTATCAAAGAATGTTGGATAAAGATTTAATTTTTCTGCGACTTCCGGGAATGAATACCCTTGATCATTTTGTTCTAATTCTGTCCATTCAAAGGGTGCGGTTAAGATAGGACCTCGATCCATGGAAAAGTTTCCGACACCTAAGGTTTTTACCACTCGGATTACTTTTTTATCTTTAAAAACGGCCTCTGCTGTTTCATATCCATATTAACATGTTAAAGAAATGACTGCCGTTGCTTCATCAAATAA
>JAAZLH010000140.1 GCA_012799415.1 Candidatus Epulonipiscium sp.
AAACCCAGTAGTATCCATCATGGTAACGAATACTAGGTGCCCATACTGCTTTTCCATGCTCAGGTTTCACATAATTGGGAAAAGGAATCTCATCTGCAATATGATTTATAATTTTCCAGTTGACTAGGTCCTTTGAATGGAGAACTGGAAAACCTGGAATACAGTTAAAACTAGAGGCTACCATAAAAAAGTCTTCCCCTACACGTACAATGTCTGGGTCTGAGTAATCTGCATGAAGAACAGGGTTTGTATAGGTCCCATCTCCTTGATCTGATACCCAAACTTTTGGAAAGCCATCTTGCCTATACTGTGCTATTTTTGTTTCTATTGTCATCTTCTTTTCCTCCTATTAGGTAAATATCTTTATAAATACGTATTAACATCCAAACTCAATTTCCACTGCTGCTAATATAAAAGCTCCTATGGCTTTAAAATCGTTTGTTTTTATAGGTTCAGAAATATAATATTCGTAGGTTCCTGGACGATAAGGATCTCCCCCTAAACCGGCCACTTCACAAGCGTATTTTAAGTTTACCAATCCATCCCCATCCACTTCTATCATGCGATCAATAATTCCTGCATACCCTTTTTCAGCAATAGCTCTATATTTTTGTTCTACATAACCTTGATTTACAGCTTTCGCCATAGCATAAACAAACATACAAGATGCGGAGGCTTCCAAATAATTGCCTTTTCTTCCTCCTTGGTCTAGTACCTGATACCATAAACCTGTTTCTTTATCTTGAACAGCTACCACTGCTTCTAACAGATTTTTTAAGATTAGTAATATAGTGTCCCTATGAGGATGATCTGTAGGAAAATAGTCTAAGGTATCTACAAGAGCCATAGCATACCATCCCATAGCCCTACCCCAGAAACAGGGAGAGCATCCCGTAACAGGATCACTCCAGCTCTGTTCTCGCCTCTCATCCCAACCATGATATAATAATCCAGTTTTCATATCTCTCATATGCTTGTTTGCAAGGAAAATCTGCTTAGCCACATCATCAAAATGATGGGGCTCCTTAAACTCTTTAGCAAATTCTGCATAGAAAGGACTTCCCATATACAACCCATCTAGCCACATTTGATGGGTATAAATCTTCTTATGCCAAAATCCTCCTTCTATTGTTCGTGGATGCTCTTCTAACTGGCTTCGAAGCTTAAGAATTGCCTTTTTATATCGCTCATCACCGGTTTTTCTATATAAAGGAAATAATAGCTTTCCATTATTAATATGATCAATATTGTAGACCTTTGGATCATAAAGTGGAATGTCTCCCTGATCATCTACGTATTCATCTATATTGGATTGAATATATAAAAAATATCTTTCATCTCCTATATAATCATATAAATGCTCTATTCCCTTATAGATAACCCCGCAATCATAGACTCCCCACTTTTTTCCGTTTGTAAGAGATGGATGTCTTTTCATCATTGTTTCTGTCATTTTTACTGACCACTTTTCACTGCATTTACTTTGCATAACTATCCTCCATTTTTAGTATTCTTCTTAGTATTTTGCTTACATTTTCACTCATGACTATATATCCATAATCTGATGGATGAAGCAGATCTGTACTTAATCGGGAAAAATCTGTCAGGATCTCATCTCCATAAATAAAATGTAGATTCTTATTATTCATCTCTTCTACTACCATTTTTGAAATGTTAGTAAAAGTATTATTTTCATGATAGCGGATTCCAAGAATCATCTCCTGACAATATGGCCTCAATGGTCATTTTTTTTGCCACTTCTTCTTCAAGCTTAGTAGACCATTGAACCCGTCCTTCCATATTGTCCCCAGGTCCCTTTGTACCGTACTCATAATATCTTGCTGTCCCTTCATTTTCTTCTTTCCCCCAGTTATGCCAACCTTCTGTTTTAATATGGGAACCCATCCAACAGTTAATAAAAGCTACATTTCCATAAGGCCTCCAAGGTCTACCAAGATATACGGTATCCACTGCTGCATCACTTGTTAAAGTACAATCCAAAAATACATATCCATATTCTTGCTCTTTTGGTGTTGAAGCTGCTGTAATATATCCATTTACATTTTTCTTTCGATCTAGTGAAATAATTTGACATTTATTAAAAACTGCTGTTGATGACCCGAAAATAAAATCCACATCCCCAACCAAAGTACAGTCTACAAAATATTGTCTGTTATATTTTTTTTCTTGACCTACCTTTTGTCCTGTAAACACAGTATCTTGGTGTCCTAAGAATCTACATCTTTTAAAAATAGCTCGATCCCCGTCTATATAAATGGCTAATGCCTGTCCTACTTTATGGCCTTCTCCGGCACTATTTTCAAATGTAATATTTTCTGCTATAAAATGATCTGCCCCAATAAAAGTACTATAGGATCGAAAGGTTCCCATTTCTGTTCCATCTTCATGAATTTTATGGGCAGAGTCATCATAGGTTAAAATGGTTTTCTCTGGATCTTCTCCTATTAAAGTGATATAGGGCTGCATAATATATAGTTTTTCTTTATAAATTCCATTTTTAATATAAATCTTTACTTGTTCTTCATTGTTTTTTGGAATCTGATCTACAGCTTCTTGGACAGTTTTATAATCCCCGCTTCCATCTTTAGCAACAATCATTCTCTTTTCCTCCCCATCTATATTTTTATCTATATGTTCATTAATTCGTTCCCTTAGACTCATAATGGAACCAATCAAAGTCAGCTGCAATTTTCGTTTTATTCCCTCCATTGTTAGCATAAATACCAACTTGAGTCCCTGTATGCCGTTTACCAACTTGACCGCCTTCATCACTTAAAAATCTAGCATCTTCTACTACTCCTACTAAAACCCATTGTTTATTATCAAAACTATAATAAAAACGTCTTTCTTGCTTGCATACATCTACCTTTAAATATACCACAGACTGGTTAATATTTGGCCTTTCCCCTATGCAGGTCTGACTACCTGCTCTATTTTCAACTAGCCGTATTTTCCAGCCATTATCATGTACCATAAAAAGCTTTATATAATTATAGATGCCATAATAACAAGTTAAACCTGCTTGTTCCCCATTTTTACTAGGATTAAACTCTAGCTTCGTGGTGGCTGTATATGCATGATCTTTTTCTCGACGTACAAGAGTATTGTATGCACGTAAATCATTCAAATCATAATCTCCTGTGTACATACGTAAAAAACCTTTTCTCTCCTCTAGGCTCCACAATTCATTTTTAGGGTTACGAACAAAATGCCAATTCAGTGCTAGCTTTTCATCATCAAAATCATCAAAGTATAATTCCTCATATATTACAGTAGGCAACGCTGGTGCTGTTTGTATAGTACTAGGCCCTTGGAGATGATTAACCGTAAACCAACCGTCATCTGTCCATTGCACTGGATCTAAAGCTGTTTCTCTACCTACAGTGGTAAAGTTACCCCCATTGGGTCTGCCACAAAGATACATCATCCACCAATCCCCATTTTGGGTTTGTACAATCTTGCCATGACCTGCCCTTTGAATAGGAGAAGCGGGATCCTTTTGGGTCATGACTGGATTATAAGGAGACGCCTCGTAAGGTCCATATAGATTTTCAGAACGCCCTACGCTAATCTGATGCCCATAACCTGTCCCTCCCTCGGCTAATATGGCATAGTAATAACCGTCTTTTTTAAAAATATGGGGACCTTCCGCCGCCCGTAAGCCTGTTCCTGGCCAAACTGTTTTTGGTGGATCTACAATTTCTGTGCAATCGTTATTTAATTTGGTAATGGTAATCCCTGGTGTACTAATCATATAATGAGTTCCATCATCATCAATAAAATGGGAAGGATCAATTGCATCAATGTTAAATGTAATCGGTTTAGAGTAGGGTCCTTCTGGCTTTCCTGACGTCATGACTAACATTTGACGAAGAGGCGTTTTCTCCCCTGCCTTAGAATTATTCAGCCGCAGAGGTGCGAAAATATAATACAGTCCATTATGATAGGAAATATCAGGTGCCCATATGCCATGGGAATCCTCTTTATCTGTTAGGTCTAGATATTCATTTTCTGTAATTCCATGACCAATGATTTCCCAATGAACCAGATCTTTAGAATGTTGAATAACAATAGCAGGAAAGTACTGAAAAGTTGAGTTGACTAAGTAATAATCTTCTCCAACTCGTACAACCGATGG
>JAAZLH010000016.1 GCA_012799415.1 Candidatus Epulonipiscium sp.
GCATCGTGTTGAGATTATTCATCTTAATGGAGATAGCTATAGAATGAAACATCGAAGTACGATTTTCAGCAATGAAAATGTGTCAAATTAATTAGCGAAAACTGTATCATTATACTTGACGGTTACACATTCACACTGATGGGTTGATTATAGGTATTATTTCTCATGTTTTTAGTTCTTAAAAACTCGTTTCCTGCATGGATAAAAGGAATCCCTTGGGATGTAAACAATATACTAAAAGCCAATTTATTCAGTCTTTCTATTCCTTCTTTGTCCATATAGGGAAATGCTCTTCTCATGTCATCATAAATAATTAAATCATCATGAGAATTAATATAATTAATGGTTTCTGCTGGATTTGCAGCAAATCCTACATGGGTATTATTATATGCAATAGAGCCTGCAATCCCTATTTGAGTATTGGGCTTATAATCCAAATTCCCCTGACTAAATCCTAAACTTTCACCATTATTTTCGCCTTTGATGGCATTTCTAAAATCGTCATTAAAAAAAGCAAACGATTGGTTTTTTTGAGTTCCTTTAATGGTTGTTTGCTCAAAGGGCAGTATAGTAGGTCCTGCTGCCCAAGGCTCCCCATAGATTAGTATATCTGGTTTGATTTCCTTTACACAACTTATAATCTCTTTTACAGTATCAGTGTCTATCAGAGCCATTAAATCAAACCGCAATCCATCGATTTTAAATTCGTTCACCCAATATAAGATGGAATCCATGATAAATTTTTTAACCATTACTTTTTCAGTAGCTAGCTCATTCCCACAACCCGATCCATCTGAGAAATTTCCGTTTTCGTCTATTCTATGATAGTATCCTGGCATTATAATGTTAAAATTAGAACTTTGAGCCCTATAGGTATGATTGTATACTACATCTATAATTACCTTTAATCCTTCTTTATGAAGCCCCATGATCATTTGCTTTAGTTCTTTAATCCGATTGATTGGTTCTTCAGGAATGGTCGCATAGGATCCTTCAACTACATTATATAATTCCGGATCATATCCCCAATTATAATTATTATCAATATCAAAGTACTCTTTCTCTTCCTTTACAGTTAAAAAATCATAAACAGGCAAAAGATGGATATGGGTAACTCCTAGTTCTTTCAAATGGGATACTCCTGTAGTTATTCCCTTATAATTGGTATTTTTTTCGATCATCCCTAGAAATTTACCTCTGTTTTTAATGCCTGAAGTTTGATGCCAAGTAAAATCTTTAATATGAACTTCATAAATAATCGCATCACAACCATTATTCCCTGTAGGTATTGGATGTTCCTCCCACCCTTTGGGGTTGCTATCTTGCAAATCAATAATGGCACAGCGGTTTGAATTTAGGGATGAAGCAATGCAATAAGGATCCGTTACTTCTAGATTCTTATCAATTAAATACGTATAGTAATACCCCTTATAGTCTCCTTTTAGTATTATCTCATGGACACCATCTTCTTGTTTGGTCATACCATAAGCTTTTCTTTGAATTGTGTCTTGATTCTTATAGAGCAATAAATAAATTTCGTCCTTTATTGGCGACCATACTCTAAAGATAGTCTCCTCTTCATTGTATATAAACCCTAATTTCTTATGAACAAGTTGATAATCTTTATGTTCCATTTTTCTCCCTTTCATTACAATCTATTATATCGTTCTTATATCCCATATTTCCTTGGCATATCTTTTTATTGTATAGTCTGAAGAAAATATACCTGAATGAGCAATATTAATCAGAGATATCTCAAACCACTTCTCCCAATCGCGATAAAGATTATTGATCCTTTCATGAGCCAATCGGTACTCATTAAAATCTTTTAATATAAAATAATTATCCCCGTATCGAACCAATTGATCATACAGAGCCCTATACTCCTCATGATTGGCATGAAGACTCCTATCCAAGAGTTGATCGATTGTTTTTTTAACAATATGATCCCTATCATAAATGTCTTTAGGGCTGTAATTATTTTTCTCGTAGTATTCATAAACCTCATAATCTCGAAGCCCAAATATTATAATATTTTCTTCTCCCACAGCTTTTGCAATCTCAACATTAGCACCATCTAATGTAGCAATGGTTATGGCCCCATTCATCATAAATTTCATATTCCCAGTTCCTGAAGCTTCTTTGGTTGTCGTAGATATTTGTTCGCTTACATCTGCCGCTGGTATTAATAATTCTGCTGCAGAAACATTATAATTTTCAAAGAACACTACTTTTAACTTATCTTTTATAAAAATATCGTTATTTACTCTATGAGCAATGGAATGAATCAATTTTATTACTTCTTTTGCCAAATAATATCCTGTGGCGGCTTTACCACCAAATATAAAGGTTCTAGGCACTATATCTAAGTTAGGATTTTCTTTTAATAAGTCATAAAGGTACATTACATGAAGTATATTGAGCAGTTGTCTTTTATACTCATGAATTCTTTTAATATGAATATCAAAAATTGAGTAGGGATTGATCTTGATATTTTGTGTTTCCCATATATAAGCTGCTAATCTTTTTTTATTGTAATGTTTAATATTGGCCAGTTCATTTTTAACATTACAATCATTGGAAAACTGTAATAACTGATTTAACTTCAATGGATTGCTAATAAACTCATCACCAATTAACTCCTTGATCAATGCTGTTAACTTTGGATTGGCGTTTAATAGCCACCTTCTATGAACAATCCCATTGGTTTTATTGTTAAACTTTTCAGGGAATATCTTATAAAAATGATTCAATTCTTTTTCCTTCAATATATTGGTATGAAGCTGGGCCACTCCATTCACACTATGGGACCCTACAATGGCTAAATTTAACATCTTTACTTGACTGTTTTCAATAATTGAAAGTCTATTGAGCTGTTCTTGCCCATTGATTTGTTTTTCATGTTTTACATAATGAATAAATCGGTGATTGATTTCTTCTACAATCATCCATATCCTTGGAAGAAGCTCTTGGAAAACATGAATATCCCATCTTTCCATAGCTTCAGACATAATTGTATGATTGGTAAATCCAAAAGTTTTTACTGTAATGTCCCAAGCTTCAAGCCATTCCATTTTGTTTTCATCCATTAATATTCTCATTAATTCTGGTATTGCTAATACTGGGTGGGTGTCATTGATATGAATAGCTCTATATTGATAAAAATCTTTGAGTGGTAACCCTTGCCTTTTATACTGACTGACAATATCTTGAATACTTGCAGATATCAAAAAATATTCTTGTTTTAATCTTAATCTTTTGCCTTCTATATTAGAATCCTCTGGATATAAAAATTCTGTCAGTGCTCGTACTTGATTCATATCTTTAAAGGCTACATCAATATCTCCTCTTGCAAACGCAGAAAAATCCACATCTGTATAAGATTGCCCTGACCAAAGCCTTAAATAATTTACTGAATCATTTTTATACCCTAATATAGGAATGTCATAAGGCACAGCCTTTACCCTCTCATAATTATGGTGGCTAAATATTAGATTTTCTCCCGAACCTGATGTAGAAATATAACCTCCAAACTTAATTTCATAACCTTCATTTTCTCTTTTGTATTCCCATATATTTGTTTTATACAACCAATGATCCGGCTCTTCTACTTGCCTTCCATTTTCTATTTTTTGCTTAAAAAGTCCTTTTTTATACCGCAATCCATGGCCATGGCCAGGCATCCTTAAAGAGGCCAAAGAATCTAAAAAAGCTGCAGCAAGTCTACCCAATCCTCCATTCCCAAGACCTGGATCTTCTTCTTCTTTTAAAATTTCTTCTAAAGAGATATTACGCTCTTCAAGTGCCTCTTTAACCACATCATAATAATCTAAGTACTGCAGATTTTTTTTAGTAAAGGTCCCTGTTAAAAATTCCATGGAAATATAGTAAACTTCCTTTACATTGTTTTTTTTATATAAGTTGTTTCTATTGTGCCAACTTTCTCCTATTTTATTTTTCAATACATTTCCTAATGCCACATACAATTCTCTTGTATGTGCTTCTTCTAAACCTTTCCCAAAAAACTTATATAATTCCTTTTGCAATTCCTGTATCAATTGCTCTTTATTTAATGTTGTCATTTTTCCACCTCAACTAAGTTATCAAGCTTTTATATAACTGTGTATACTCCTTAGAAGATTGTTCCCAATCATTTTTAGATTCCATTCCTCTTATTTGTAACTGTCTCCATTTTTCTTGATCTTTATATAATTGTAATGCCAATTTGATTACAAATAGTAATTCATGAGCATTTTGATTTTGGAAACTAAACCCATTACCTTCATTAGTATATTCGTTGTAGGGAGTGATTGTGTCCTTTAAGCCCCCTGTTTCCCTAACTACTGGGACAGTCCCGTATCGAAGTGAAATTAGTTGAGAGATTCCACAGGGCTCTGCCAAAGACGGCATTAAAAAAATATCAGCTCCTGCATATATTAAATGTGATTCTTTTTCATTAAAATAAATTCTAGAAGCCACTTTGTTAGGATATTGAGTTTGAAAGTAATAAAATAAATCTTCGTACTCCTGATCTCCAGTTCCTAAAAGTACAAACTGAATATCTTCTTGCAACATCTCATGGAGTATATGTCTCACTAAGTCCAATCCTTTCATAGCCACTAACCGAGTTACCATAGCCACAACGGGTACATCTTTATTGATTGGCAAGTTATACAACTTTTGAAGGGCAATTTTGTTTTCTGCTTTTTTCTCTAATGTATTTATATTATAGTTCACTAGTAAATTTCTATCTGTTTCTGGGTTAAAAAGATCATAGTCTATTCCATTGACGATGCCTTGTAACTTAAATCGATTCCCTCTTATAACATCTTCAAGCATCTCTCCATAATAACTATATTGAATCTCTTCTGCATAAGTTTTAGACACAGTTATTGTAGCATCAGAATATACAATTCCTGCCTTCATCATATTCATATTATCAAAAAACCTTACTCCACCTTCGTTGTAATATTGCATAGATAGGCCAGCTATATCCTCTAGCATCCACTTAGGAAATACTCCTTGGTATTTCAAATTGTGAATTGTATGTACAGTTTTCATATTCTTATAAAAGGGGTCTCCCCCAGAAAAGTCTTGAATATATAAAGGCAATAGGCCCGTATGCCAATCATTACTATGAATGATATCTACCTTAAAATCTAAGGTTTTAAGCATAACAGCTATGGCTTTATTAAAATAAATAAACCGTTCCCCATCATCATATTCCCCATAAATATTGCCTCTTTTAAAGTAATATTCATTATCTATAAAATAGTAAGTGACATAATCGATAATATATGATAAAACACCTACATATTGGTGACGCCAACCAAGATCTATATAAAACTCTCCTACTTTTTTCATATCTTTTCTATATGTCTTGCTAATCCCTGAGTATAATGGCATTACTACCCGTACATCATGGCCCTGCTTTTTTAAAGCAAAAGGCAGGGAGCCTGCCACATCTGCCAGGCCTCCTGTCTTTATAAAAGGCGAACTTTCTGCTGTTGCATATAAGATTTTCATAAAGACTCAATCCTTTCTAATTCTTCCACGTTTTTGCACCACATAAGGAATATAGGGACTTCCAGCAATCATTACTTCTTTATCGATATAAGAATATTTATCAATAATTGAGTTTACTACAACTGCATGATCTGCAATTTCTGATTTTTGCATCAATATAGAATTTTTTACTATAGCATTTTTACCTATTTTGACCCCTCTAAATATGATAGAATTTTCTACTACTCCTTCAATTACACAGCCATTTGCTATCACAGAGTTTTGGACCTTTGAACTATCCATATATATAGTAGGTGGCTCATCTTTAGGTTTTGTATATATAATCCCTTGTTTAAAGAAAATTTCTTTATAAATTTCAGGATCTAATAAATTTAAATTGGCTTCATAATAAGAGCTTAAATTATTGATAATCTCTACATGTCCTTTAAACTCATAGGTATTTATCTTTAATTTGTTTTTATTGATTAGTATCGCTTCTTTTAAAGAATTCGTATCCCCTGTTTCTACAGATTGCTCAATCAGGGCCAGAAGTACATCTTTCTTTATAAAACACATTCCCATATATAGATTGAATTTCTTTTCTACTCCTAAGTTCAAACCTATGTTTTTAAATTTCCCCTGACTGTTGATATGTATTTTGTCACAATTCACATAATCGCCCTTAGGATCAATCTGCTCTTTATAAATCATAGTAATATCTGCCCCACTATCAATAAACTCTTTAAAAACTTCATTCAAGTGAACTTTAGCTAGAATATTTGGATGTCCGATAAACACATATTCCTCTTTTGTATATTTTAAAAATTGTTCTGTACTATAAAGTTGATGAATATCCCCTAAATTCCCTCCATATCCATCTTCATAAACTGGAGGGAATAAAAAAAGACCAGTAAATCGCCTATTCAACTCCCAAGGCTTTCCATCACCCAAATGGTCCATCGTTGATCTAACTTTATCCCCTGTGTAAAGGGCAATTGTTTTAATCCCATTATTCACTAAGTTTGATACCGCAATATCTACCAACCTATATTTCCCACCATAAGGTAACATATAACTGGGTCTACTTTTACACAAAGAGCTAAAATTACGATCAATATTTTTATTAATGAGTACGCCAAGGCAATTATCCATAATCCCCCTCCTTATTCTAAGTCAATGCCCTCTTCAGAAACTAAATATATATAGTCTTCACCTAATTTACCAATTACTTGATCTTCCTCAACAATTACTCCTTCCAAAACTACTGCATTGTTCACTTCTGCATTTGCTTTGATAATGCATTTTGAAAGTACTACAGAGTTATTCACTTTTGCCCCTTTTTCAATATGAGATTCAGAAAACAATATACTATTATTAACTTCTCCTTCTACAATACACCCTTCATTGATCAGTGAATTATTAACCTCAGCTCCCCATGCTACAAATTGTGGAGGTAGGTTTTTGGACCTGGTGTAAATTCTCCAATTTCTATCATAGATATCTAATCTATTGTTTTGATCCAACAAATCCATGTTGGACTCCCAAAAGCTTCTAACTGTTCCAACATCTTTCCAATATCCATTAAATGTCCATGCGTACATATTCTTATTGTCCTGTAGCATCTTTGGTAAAATATTTTTACCAAAATCATGGTCCGAATTTTTATCTTTATTATCCTCAATAAGTGCTTGCCGAAGCTCAGCCCAATTGAACATATAAATCCCCATAGAAGCCATATTGTTTTTTGGCTTTTTGGGTTTTTCATCAAATTCTATAATTTTATTGTCTTTATCAACATTAAGTATGCCAAACCTTGATGTCTCTTCCCAAGGAACCTTCATTACGGCTATACTGACATGTGCATTCTTTTTTTTATGGTAATCTAACAAATGATTATAATCCATTTTATAAATATGATCCCCTGATAAAATTAGTACATACTCTGGATTGATATCTTCTAAGTAATCCATATTTTCAAATATTGCATTTGCAGTCCCCGTATACCAACGCCCACCTTCTTCAGAAGTGAAAGGAGGCAAGATCCTTAATCCACCAGTACTCCTATCATAATCCCATGCGGATCCAATCCCAATATGGCTATTTAATTGAAATGGCTTATACTGGGTTAAAATCCCAATATATTCTATATCAGAATTGGTCGCATTACTAAGAGCAAAATCAATGATTTTATACTTCCCTCCAAAAGAAACCGCTGGTTTAGCTATATTTTTTGTCAGTGCCTTTAGCCTCGATCCTTGTCCTCCTGCTAATAACATAGCAGCTACTTTATTCCTCATGCATGATCCCTCCTCTTATAATTTCTTATACTTGCTTTAGATATAATCCAGCTAGCGGTGGTAAATCTACTCTTAAACAATAGCTTCTTCCATGATGAGGCTCTTCCAAAGTATAGTAAGTTTTGACTCTTGGTGTGTCCCCCCCAAATCTTTTGTGATCACTATTAATTAAGGTTTTATACTTTCCTTTTCCTGCTACGCCTATAGGGTATGACTTTCTTTCAACAGGTGTGAAATTAAATACACATATGAGCTTGTCTTGTCTTTGGTCAACTCTTTCAAAAGCTATAATACTTTCATTATGGTTGGTATGTTCAATCCAACAAAAGCCATCAGAAGATGAGTCTAAGCCAAATAGACATTCTTCTTTTTTATACAATTGATTTAACTCCGCTACAAACCCTTGAAGCTTCCGGTGTTTTTCATACTCTAATAAATGCCAATCCAATCCTTGCCATTCATTCCACTCGATAAACTGGCCAAACTCCCCACCCATAAATAATAACTTTTTCCCTGGATGAGCATACATATAAAGATATAAAAGCCTTAAATTAGCAAATTTTTCTTCATACTCTCCAGGCATCTTATCCAACAATGATTTTTTGCCATGAACCACCTCATCATGGCTCAGTGATAAAATATAACTTTCTGAAAAAGCATAGACCAATGGAAAAGTAAGAGCTCTTTGATTGCCCTTCCTAAAAAGTGGATCTGTTTTCATATACTCTAAAATATCATTCATCCACCCCATGTTCCATTTATAATTAAAACCCAAGCCGCTTTCTACTATAGGTTTTGTAACATTGGGCCAAGCTGTAGATTCTTCCGCTATCATCATTGTATGAGGAAAATATTCAAATATGACTGCATTTAATCTTTTTATAAATTCTATAGCTTCGATATTTTCCCTTCCCCCATAAATATTTTTAAGATTCTTCCCTGTAAAATCTAAGTAAAGCATATATGCTACCGCATCTATTCTCAGACCATCAATATGATAATAATCATGCCAATATACTGCATTGGATATTAAAAAACTCATTACTTCTGGCTTTGAAAAATCAAAGTTTAAAGTTCCCCATTGCTCATTCTCTCTCTTTCTATGATCAGAAGATTCATAACAATAGGTACCATCAAACTTACCTAGTCCATGATCATCTTTACAAAAATGAACGGGCACCCAATCCAGTATTACTCCTATCCCTTTTTTATGACATTGATTTATGAAGTACATAAAGTCCTTTGGAGTCCCAAATCTGCTAGTAGGTGCAAAGTAACCCGTAATCTGATATCCCCATGAACCATCAAAAGGGTGTTCCATTATTGGCATTATTTCAATATGGGTATAACCCATTTTCTTCACATAAGGAATTAACTCATGAGCCAGTTCCTTGTATGAATATGTTAAGTTGCCTGTTCTTTTTTTCCATGACAGTAAGTTAACTTCATAAATAGAAACAGCACCCTTTTGTGTGTTCAACTTACCCCTATTTTCCATCCATCTATGATCTGTCCACCCAAATCCCTTAATATCGTAATACTTAGAAGCTGTAAAAGGTCTTTCCTCTGCATGAAAAGCATATGGGTCAGCTTTGATTCGTACTTGCTTATCATAGGATATAATTCTATATTTATATCCATCGTATTCTTTCACATTGGGCACACATATGTTCCACAATCCACTATTTCCAATTCTTTTTAGGGGCAATGAAGTTTCATCCCAATTGTTAAAATCTCCAATTAAATATACTTCTTTGGCTCTAGGTGCCCAAACAACAAATCGTACTACTTTTTTACCGTCTAATTCTATAGGATGGGAACCTAAAAAATTATAAGATTTATAATATGTTCCTTCATGAAACAAATAAGCATCCAGCTCTTTATTACTTATGTACATTAAAACTTCTCCTTATATAATGTATTTACGTTAATTAAGGATAACGCATAATCCTTTTTTAACAAATGTATACACTTTATTGTGTATAATAGTTTTATTAGATAGAGTGTCATCGACTTCTCCTTGAGACTCA
>JAAZLH010000141.1 GCA_012799415.1 Candidatus Epulonipiscium sp.
GGTAGGTCAGGAGGACCGGGACCACATAGGATGATGGGACCAGTAGAAAAACCAAAAAATTTCAGATTTACCTTAAAGCGAGTCTGGCATTATTTTAAAAGAGAGCAGCATTTACTTTTACTGGTTTTTATATTTATTATCCTCGGGTCTGGCCTTGGGTTATTAGTCCCTTTTTTACTAGGAAAGGTAGCGGACCTTCTATTATTAGATCCAGTTGATTTTGCTAAGTTAAAGGTTTTCATAGGTATCCTTTTAGGAACGTATTTGTTAGATGTATTAACTAGCTTTATACAAGAATGGATCATGGCAGGAATCTCAGAGCGAGTGGTTTTTGGTTTGCGAGGTGCTATTTTTAAAAAGTTACAGAAGCTACCGATCTCTTTTTTTGATAAGTATACCCATGGGGAGATCATGAGTCGTTTGTCTAATGACGTAGAAAATGTAAGTATGACTATTTCTCAATCAGCCATACAACTAATGTCTGGAGTTATTAATATTTTAGGGGCATTGTTCATGATGCTTTATTTAAGCCCATTACTTACAGGAGCTAGTATGATTACCATTCCGTTGGTTATTATCATGACTCGAAGTATTGCCAAAAAAACAAGAAAATTTTTTAAACAGCAACAAATATCCCTTGGGGCTTTAAATGGGCATATTGAAGAATCTATATCAGGTATTCAGGTCGTTCAGGCCTTTAATCATGAAGAACAGGTCATTGCTCAATTTAATCAGATTAATGCCAATTTGTGTGACGTAGGGATTAAAGCACAAATTTTATCAGGTTTTATTATGCCTTTGATGAATGTCATTAACAATCTTGGATTCGCTGTAGTGGCTTTAGTTGGTGGAGTGCTTGCTATACAAGGGCAGATTACCGTTGGAGTTATCGTAAGTTTTCTTAGTTACTCTAGACAATTTAGCCGTCCTTTAAATGAAATTGCCAATACCTTTAACACTTTGCAGTCTGGTGTGGCTGGAGCAGAGCGAGTCTTCGAGGTACTAGATGAGCAGGAAGAAAGTGAAGATGTAGAAGAAGCCGAAGTTTTAGAAGATGTAAAGGGAGAAGTTGTTTTTAAGAATGTAACCTTTGGTTATGATCCTAAAGAACCTGTATTAAATAACGTTAGCTTTCATGTGAAACAAGGTAGTAATATTGCTTTGGTTGGTCCAACAGGCGCTGGTAAAACTACCGTTGTCAATCTGCTGACACGCTTTTATGAAATTAATGAAGGAGAAATCCAGATTGATGGGAGAGATATCAGGCTTTATTCTAGAGATAGTCTGCGACGTTGTTTTGGTATGGTGTTGCAAGATACTTATCTTTTTTCTGGAACAGTAAAAGAAAACATTCAATATGGTCGTCTAGATGCAACTGAGGAAGAAATTAAGGAGGCGGCTAGAAGCGCTAAAGCAGATTCATTTATTCAGCGTTTGCCCAAGGGGTACCATACACAATTAGTGGAGGGTGGTATTAATCTAAGCCAAGGGGAAAGACAGCTGTTGGCTATTGCACGAGCCATTTTGGCAGATCCTTCAATTTTAATCTTAGATGAGGCCACTAGTAATGTAGATACGAGGACAGAGTTACATATACAAGAAGCCATGTTGGTTCTAATGAAAAATCGGACTACATTTATTATTGCACATCGACTAAGTACAATTCAACATGCAGATGTGATTATGGTTGTTGATGATGGTAAGATTGTAGAAAGTGGTAATCACCAGACTTTAATTGAGAAAAAAGGAGTATATTATAAGTTGTATCATAGCCAGTTTATGAATACGAATCAGTAAAAACAAGTAGCTACCTAGCAAGAAACAATGATTATCATTTGAAAATTACTTGTAAATAGTATGAGTTTTAGGTATAATAAATAGCGATGTACAAATGATGGTTATGATCTAGGAGGCTGACATGGAAGTGAATGAGAAGCAGTTTATCAAAGGTTTTGGACTTAAGAGCATAAGGACCCGACTTACAGTTTTTATCCTTTTACTTTTGGGACTTACATCTATTACTGTAGGAGGAGGTCTTTATGCCTTTTTCAAACAGAGTGTTACAAAGTATGTAAACCAGGTTCTTATCAATAAAGCTATTGATGCAGCTCAATTGGCAGATGAGAGGATCGATAAATACATATCAAATATTGAGAGTATCGCTAATTTTGAAAGGATTAAAGATATTTCTATAGGCTGGAATGAAAAGGCAAGGATTTTAGAAGAAGAAAGAAAACGCTTAGATTATTTAGATATGGGAATTGTAGATTTAAATGGTGTATTGCGATTAATAGATGGAACACAAATAAATGTAGCAGACCGAGATTATTTTCAGAAGGCTCGAAATGGGGAAAGTTATATGACAGAGCCTTTTCTAAGTGATACAAAAGGCATTATGGAGATTGCTATTTCTGCACCTATGAAGGAAAATGGGAAAACCGTAGGTGTTTTAGTAGGTTTTGATCATGCAGATGCTGTTTATCATATCGTACAAGATGTGACTTTGGGAGAAACAGGATACGCTTTTATTATTAATGAAGCAGGAAATTTAATTGCTCATTCAGAGGAAGATGTTATTACGGGAGCATCTGTAGCTATAGACATTATGACAGGAGCATCCTTAATGGAGGAAACTGAAGGAGATAATTCAAATCAGTCCGAAATGAAGAAAATTTTTGGCAAGATGTTAAATAAAGAGGTAGGGACTGGAGCTTATCCTTTTGAGGGAGAGATGATACAAACCAGTTATGCTCCCCTTACAAAAAAAGATTGGTCCGTTGCTATTACCATTAGAAAAGCTGAAATGATGAAAGATGTAAATCAGATGGGAATATATATGCTAATTATTTTGAGTGCAACAATTTTTATTGGTGTGATTTCTACTTTGCGAATTAGTTTTTCAATTACAAAGCCTATTATTAAGGCCACAGATCATATCCAAAAGATTGCTGATTTGGACCTGCAGCAGGAAGTAGATCTGGCTAGTCTTCAGCGTAAAGATGAAGTTGGAGATATGGTAAGAGCTTGTAAGGAGATTTTAGATAATCTGAGGGAATTTGCAAATCAGATAGGGCATTCTTCAGAGCATGTGTTTTTTGCTTCTAAGGAGCTAGCAGAAGTTTCTGAAGAGACGACTCAAGCAGCAGATAATATTGCGATTTTATTAGAAAAAGTTGTTGAAGGCTCTGATGGCCAAGTGCAAGATATTGTTGAAGTTGTTTCTTCTATGGAAGAAGTTTCAGCCCAAATGGGAGAGATTGCGGATCATACAGCAAAAATTAATCATGTAGGTTCTGAAGTAGCAGCAAAAACGAGCATA
>JAAZLH010000142.1 GCA_012799415.1 Candidatus Epulonipiscium sp.
CTGTTGGAAATCACGGGAACCATAAGAAATAAATTTTTAGTATTTTTTTGAATTCTAAAGTAGAGGATTTAGACATAGGACTTAATTTATTGAAGGCTTATTGGGGTGAAGGAGATGTATGACAATATTTTAGGACAGCGACTCAAACAATTGCGTATAGAGGCAGGCCTAACTCAGGCTAAATTTGGAGAAAACTTTAATTTGGCTAAGTCCACAGTGTCTCAATATGAATCAGGGAAGAGTAGGCCCGATGATGAATTAAAAAAGAAGATTGCTGACTTTTACCAGGTTTCATTGGATTGGCTTATGGGAAGGATAGATGCGGATCAAAGTCTAGGAATCCAGTATTCTAGGGAGAGCAAAGGTAATTATGATATTTTAAAAGGAATGGAACCAGAAACAAGAAAACTTGTTGAACAGATACAAGGCCTAAGTACGGAGAGTAAAGAAGAATTAAAAAGATACATTGAACTTTTAAAAATAAAGGAATGCTATGATAAAAACCAGAGAAAATAGTTTACATATGCTATGAAAATGGTATACTATTTGCAGAGTGGGCATTGTATAAGGAGGTTTTTATTATAGAAAAAATTGCAAATCCGTCTAACACCAAGCGGATATTGAATCAATATAAATTTGTATTACAAAAAAAATATGGACAAAACTTCTTAACAGATTTGTATGTGTTAGATCAGATTATTGAAGCATCCGAGATATCATCAAATGATTATGTAATTGAAATAGGGCCTGGTATTGGGAGCCTAACCCAGGCACTGGCAGAAAAGGCGGGTCAGGTCGTTGCTATAGAAATTGATGCTCACCTGATTCCAATATTAAAAGAAACTTTAAAAGGCTATGACAATATTAAAATATTAAATGAAGATGTTTTAAAAGTAGATATAAAGGCTTTATTAGCTGAAGTTCCAACATCTTGGTCGGTAAAAGTAGTAGCTAATTTGCCTTACTATATTACAACCCCTATTATTATGGGCTTATTAGAAAAAAAGTTACCTATAAACCAAATTACTGTTATGATTCAAAAAGAGGTGGCTGATCGAATACAAGCAGGACCAGGAACAAAAGATTATGGGGCACTTTCAGTAGCAGTACAATACTACTGTAGGCCTGAAATCGTGGTTCATGTGCCACCACATGCCTTTATTCCTCAGCCTAAGGTGGGGTCAGCGGTGATTCAATTAACTGTATTAGAGCAACCCAAAATTCAAGTAAAGGATGAAAAGTTCTTCTTTGAAATTGTTCGGGCTGCTTTTGGTCAAAGGAGAAAGACATTATTAAATGCTCTTGCTAATTATGGACAATCAAAACAAAGGCAAGGATTTAATAAAGAAGATATACTCTATTGTTTAAACAGGATGGAATTAGATGAGCGAATTCGTGGTGAAGCTCTTACAATAGAGGAGTTTGGGCAATTAGCTGACCTACTTTATGAAAAAGTAAGAGAAGAGATATAAGAATTCAGAAAATAAATAGGCGAATAAAAATCAGGAGTCTTTTAAAGACTCCTGATTTTTATTCATAAAACCCCTTTTCTTACAATATATTTCTATAAGTTAAGGTTTTGTATTATAGATATCCACGCTCATAATAAAAACTTCCGTAAGGCCTGTACGGCTCTCCTGCTCAGATTCTCTTAGCTCTTGCTTTAAGTGATTCATTGAGCTTTACACTATAAAACTCAATTCTCTATTTAAGAAGCCGTAGTTCGAGTATGCATAGGCCCTTACTCCAGATTATTTCTATTTATGAGGTTGTATATCTATGGTTCATCAATGGAGGGTATTGTATATAGGGAGGGAAGGGATCAATTTATGAAACCAGCTTATTACAGAGCGAATATTCTTTTAAGGGAACAAATGAAAGGTTATTCTATGTCAGAAAGAGAGGCCACAGGATATTGCAAAATAGAATTACGTGGAGAGAGGGGTAGGGCTCATTTATCTGTTCAGAACTTACGTCCTTTAGCTAACGATGGAATTTATGGTGTTTATTTTATTACTTATTCTAAGGAAAAACCTGTAGGTATTTATATGGGAGTCTTAGGCCTTCAACCCCAGGGGAAGGGAGAACTAAAATGGGAGTTTTCGCCCTATCAATTGGGAGGGATGGATGTAGAAGATATTGGGGCGGTAGCACTATTGATTCAGCAAGAGGAACGTCCTGGAACATTTATCTGTCCACTTCTTGGTTTTAAGGGTGAGCCATTTCAGTGGCAGACAAAATTAGTTATATGGGAACCAGGAACAACAGAAGTAGGAGAAACAGATCTGAAAAAGTTGAAAGAAGAGAAAAGCAATAAAAACACAGAAAATATAGCGGATAGACATACAGAAGACGGAGCGAAGCACGAAAATGAGTTTCAACAAAATTTGATGACAGAGAAAGAGAAAATTGAAGAAGCCCCTAAGGCTGATTTGAATTTAGAAGAAGATAGAGTTGAAACAGTTCCTAAACCTGATCTAAGTTTAGTAGAAAAAGAGAGGGATGGAGAAATTCCTAAGGATAAGCAAAACTTAGCAGAAAAGTCAGAACAGCTTAAGGGTGAAACAAATATTCAACAAGAATTAAAAGAAGAAGAGACATCTCTAGAAGTTGCTGAGTCTGAATTAGATTTTATGCAAAAGGAATTTAAGGAGGTAGCATCTCCAGAGCCTAAGGTAACAGAGCAAAAGGGGGAAGACTTATTAGACAAATTTCAAGTAGGCGCAGACGTAGGAGATTGGCAAAAAGGATTCGTAGGAGATTGGAGTATGGAACAATCCGGTGGCGAAGGGTGGTGGATGCAGGAGATGCAAGAGATCAATAGAAATAACTGGGAAGATGAGGAATTGCGCTCTATATTTGAACAGTCACCTAGAATGGAACCTTTTGAAAATCCAAGGTATGGGGGGAATTGGGTACGAATTGCACCACAGGATATCTCCTTACTGCTTTTATCGGCCTGGTCGTATATCCATCATCCTCTGGTACAAGAAGGGTACTATAGGTATAATCACCTTTTACTTGGTAAGGGACAGGTAGATGGGGAGTCCGTTCTTCTTCTTGGGGCACCAGGGCAATATAACCTTACGGATGAAACCTTAGCTTATCAAAATGGGTTTTCTCATTTTTATTGCTGTAGAGATTTACCGCCTCGCATAGGAGAATATGGATATTGGATAATGATTATTAAAAAAACATTGTAATCTAATTGTAATGTTCTATTCATAAGATCGCCATAACCTTATGTTATTATAAGAACATAAAGCTACCCCCCTTTTATAATAGATTTAATACTTTTTGAAACCTGCTGATGCAGGTTTTTTTTTGATGTTTTTAAATTTAGACTATGATTTTTTAACAAAATAAGGTATACTAAAAAATGTAAGTTGATATAAATGGTAGGCTTAAACAGACTTTGATTCTAAAATAAACATTTAAAGGGGGATGTGAATGAGAGAATTAATAGCAAGAATTATCATTAATACAGCGGCCCTATATGGAGCAGGCTATATCATCGATGGAATTGATGTAAAAACATGGGGAGTTGCTTTTGCCGGAGCAATTGTTTTTAGTTTATTAAATATGACTATAAAACCTATTTTGAAATTTATCTCCTTTCCTATTACCTGTTTAACTATTGGACTCTTTAGTTTGGTTATCAATGGAGTTGTTCTATATCTCACGGCAGCCCTTAGCCCTATTGATATTACCCATTTTGGGGCAGCTTTTTTAGGTGCCTTGGTGGTTGGTATTATTAATTGGTTTTTAGGAATCATTTTTTTATCAGACAATAAATAATTTTGGAGGAACATATGAGAGTACGTAGGATTCCAGGAGCATCAGAGCAATTACAGAAAAGTCCTTATGTTATTGATGCGCCGGAGCAATATAGAGGGCATTGGAAACAAAAGGTTCAGAGTAAAATGATTCATATTGAATTGGGTATGGGGCGTGGGCGGTTCATTATAGAAATGGCTCAAAAAAATCCTCAAGTTCATTATATAGGAATTGAAAAATATGATAGTATTTTAATTGGAGCATTAGAACGTTTAGAAAATAGGGAAGAGCCATTGATTTCAAATTTAAACTTTCTTAATGTTGATGGCGAAAGGTTAGAAGATATTTTTGAGGAAGGAGAAGTAGGTCGAATTTATCTAAACTTTTCAGATCCTTGGCCCAAAGAGAGACATAAAAAACGAAGGCTGACCCACCATCGATTCTTAGAAAGATATTTAAAAATTTTATCTCCAGTAGGCGATTTACACTTTAAGACAGATAATAAAGATCTATTCTTGTTTTCAGTAGAGGAATTTAAAAGTCATATGTGGACATTGAACAATGTTACTCATGACCTATATCAAAGTGACTTTTTGGAAGGGAATATAGCTACAGAATATGAAAGACGCTTTCTTAGTCAGGGCAAACCTATTTTTCGATTAGAGGCCGCTAGACCACGATAAAAAAATCGTTAATAAGTCAGAAGTATGTTGACTTGTTAACGATTTTTTGTGGATGTTCAATGTTATGAATATAAGAATTCTATCGTGAATTCTATGCTTATGCTCGTTCTTTTACTAAATAATAAAGTGTCTTTACAGGCACTCCTGTAGCACCTTTTGGCAGGTAGCCCCTAGCTGTAGATAGGTGAGATGTACCAGCAATGTCTAAATGCACCCAAGGAGTATCATCAACAAATTCTTGCAAGAATAATCCAGCAGTGATAGTGCCGGCTCCACGGCCGCCTGTATTTTTTAAGTCGCCGAAGGTACCTTTGATCAACTCCTTATAGTCATCGTTAGTTGGTAATTCCCAAACAGGTTCCCCTGCAATTTCTGCTGCATTTTTTACTTCATTCATTAAGCTCTCATTATTGGTAATAGCTCCTGTATTAATATCTGCAAGGGCTACAACACAAGCACCAGTAAGAGTAGCAATATCAATGACTTCATCTGCTTTCACTTCTTTTACAGCATACCATAATGCATCTGCTAAAGTTAATCTACCTTCTGCATCTGTATTTAAAACTTCAATGGTTTTTCCAGACATAGAACCGATAATATCTCCAGGCTTATAGGCAGCACCTGAAATTAAATTTTCA
Organism: Candidatus Epulonipiscium sp.; assembly: GCA_012799415.1. GTDB lineage: Bacteria > Bacillota > Clostridia > Lachnospirales > JAAYNZ01 > JAAZLH01. The sequence goes on from JAAZLH010000142.1 coordinate 5,099, forward strand.
CAAGCGGCAATAATACCAACTACATTTTTTTCTACTTTAGAAAGAGCCAAGGCTTTCATAGCACCTATGACAGATGCTGCACCAGCCATATCAGTGTTCATGGTTTCCATACCAGCAGAAGGTTTAAGTGAATAACCTCCAGAGTCAAAGGTTAAGCCTTTTCCAACAAGGGCCATTTTTTTATCACTATTTGGCTCGCCATTCCAAGTCATAACAATGAATTGAGGTTCTTCTGCTGATCCTTCCGTTACAGCAAGGAAAGCTTCCATACCTAATTCTTCAATTTGATCTCTTCCGTAAATTTCTACTTGAATACCTACAGCCTCTAATTCTGCTTTTGCAACAGCAGATA
>JAAZLH010000017.1 GCA_012799415.1 Candidatus Epulonipiscium sp.
GAAAACCTGTCAATATTAAATCTTTTATTCCTTCCATTAAAGAAACTCTCATAGAGGGATTAATTGTAGACAAGTTTTTTTCTAATAGTAGTTTTATCATTGCAATGGCTAAAGCAATCCAAACTAACGCTTGAAATAACATATGAAACTTCATAGCATTTTCCATCCATACTTGTGGCATTATTCCATAATAATACATACTACTACCAGAAATACCTTGGTTGTATACTAATTCATTTGTGCTTCTAAGCCCTAAGAAAGCTCTAAAAGAGTTAATCATAGAAGATAAAAACTCTGCTGCTTTTATTTCTAAGGTTCCTGGATTTGAAGCCTCCAAAGAGTCAGCAGCTGAATAACCCTTTATATAATAAGCATAATTTCCCTGAGTAATTATGTGAGCAATAGAGATTTCATCTGAATAATAGCCTTCGTCAAATGTAAATTCACTATTAAACAAAGGACTTTTCCTTCCATCTTCATAAATTGACTCCTTGTACCCTTTTTTCATCTTAACAAGAAGTTTAGTTTCTTTACCATCCTTTGTTTTTATAGTTGCATAATGCCCATCACTACTGAAGGAAATTGTTACACCAAGACTATCCACCGTAATTGAATTCCTAGAGTTGTATGAACTTGACAACCTATGAGAAGCCTCTATTAATTCATCGATAGTCTCAAATCTTTCTCCACCGTTCATTATAAACAATATCTCGTTAAGATTAGGTATAAGTGTGTCAATAATTTCATAAGCTCTAGTGCTGTCCCTTGATGTTGCATGGTTATTAGACCAAAGTATATTCTTTTCCTTATAAGGCTTAGGAGGGAAAGTAAAGTACATTGAACTCTTTCCGTTGTTATCTTTGTCTAAATTGTCATAACTTTCTACATTTGTTATAATTTCTCCTTCATAATTCCATAGCTTCGGTTCTGTTTTTTTAGATTCCTTTTGAGTATTATCAAAGACAAGATTCCCTAAATAAGCCATCTGTCCTTCATCTATTAATACTTGAAGAAAGTATGCTCTGTGTGCATAAGTAGTTATCTGCATTGAGCTCATAGAAAGAACAAAGACAAGGAACATAACCACTATTTTCTTTTGTCTTTCTGTAATTTTCAAATTTACCCCTCCTTTCTTTTTTTATTTTTGAGTAATTAAGGCTTTTTCATATGGGAAACTCAAAGCATATGCTATTGAACTTTCTTCTCCCATTTTTATTAACATCTCACCAGTTTTTGCTGTTAATAAAAAGTTTTTCTCTCCTTGAGAGAGTTTAAAAGTATCTGAAACTGCATCAATATCTGAAGCATCTTGCTTTAAGAATATATTCATAGATGCATTTGTTAATACTGCTTTACCTAGTTCATTATTTTCAAATTCTAAAAAGTTTTGTGAGGCTACTAACAATCCACCGTTTCTCTTTCTAATTCTTCTTGCTGCTTTATCTAAAAAAGCTGATGTATATTCATAACCAGCCATATTTTTATTTACAAGCATCCATGCCTCATCGGCTACAATCCTTTTTTGAACTTCTGGATTTTTCTTTATAAATTTCTCCCAAGTCCATGTAAGAGCAATATACATTCCAATTGGTCTTAAGATTGATTCTTCTAGTTGACTGATATCAAATGTAATTACAGGTGAATTTTTAAAGTCTATATCAGCAGATGTCTGGCAATCAAACATATCGTAAACTTCACCTTTTTTGAACATTATAAGTGAATTTGCCAAACTTTTTAATTCATCATTATTAGATTCTTCAGCAAATTGTACTAGTTTGTTGTGAAAATCACTAAACGTAGGCATAGGTTTTTTCTTGCCTTGATGGTAAAATTCACCAGTTTCTTTATTAAAACTGGGCTCTGTTATATATAAAGATTTTGGGTCTTCAGTGAAACCTTTATCGGTATAAGTTTCTGCTATAACAGTGGAAACCAAGCTTTCTTGTTCTCTTGTAAGTCCTCCTGCCATTACAGCTATTAAGTTTAAGACATCTGAAACCTTGTCTTTTATTTTCACAACTTTATACCCTGTTGGCTTCCCATCGTCATCGGTCTCGTCTTCTTCTTCTAAGTCAAATGGATTTATTTTAGTAGGGCTATCTGGTGCAATGTACACATGAGTTCCCCCAACTGCTTTTGTAAGACCTCTATATTCTCCTTCAGGGTCTATTATTACAGTTCTCACTCCTTTTAATGTGGAGCGAAGAGTTAAAAGGGACACAAAGAAAGTTTTCCCTGAACCAGACTTTCCAAATACAGTCAAATTAGAGTTTGGAAGTAAATTTCTATCATAAAAATCTATCAAAACAGGTGTCATAGTGGCTAAGTTTACACCAGTAAAAACTCCATCTGGATGCGAAATTTCAGAATTGTAAAAGGGAAAACAGGCTGTAAGAGCCCCTGAGTTAAAATTTCTATATGCATCGCCTAGGTAGTTTTTGCCAAAAGGAAGTGCTGATTTATAACTATCATCTTGCCTTAAATATGCAGGCATTAGATTAACCCTTCTTCCCTTCAGTTTATTGTCTAGCATTTGTGCTTGTTTATTTAATTCATCTTCACTATCAGCATAAAGATTTGATACTATTTGTATATAAAAAAGATTTTCATAATTTTGCTCAAGTCTTTCCCTCTGTGCATAAAGAGATTGAACATTGTTTTGGAGTCTTGTTATGTTCTTTATATTTCCTTTTTCCATCTCTGTTGCAAGTTGAGCTTCAAATTGAGTAATTTTATTTGTCAATTCCTCTAAAGCACTTCTTTCATCAGCAGGTTCTATATATAAAGCCGTATCCATATCTCCTTCATAATTATAAAGATTATCAAGCCAACCTACAGACACTATTGAAGGGAAACCATTTACTACAAAGGACCTAACATACTTATTCCCAACCTTTATATAGTCAGGATGACTTCTGTCAAAAGAAGGAGGAGCAAAGAAATCTTTTATGTCTCTAGAACCCTTCTTTAAAGTTTTTTTATCTATTTCTTTTGTTTCAACATCAACTTTTTTATTATCTTTCTCTTTTGTTTTTTCTTTTTTTCTTTTTATTAGTTTCAAAAATAAAACCTCCCTTTCTAATTATTCAACAACTATTTCTTTCCTAATTTTGTCAATATTTTTAACTATCTCCCTATAGTCCTCTTTAAGTGGTTCAGGAATATCTTTATCTAATAACTCAGTTTTAAATCTCATCTGAGCTTCATATAAAATCCAATCAGCCCTTTTATCATTGCTTAATCCTTCTTCTGGATTCCTTTCTCCCTCAACTAGTAAAGATAAAAATTCTCCATTTACAACATTTTCATAATGCCCAAAATTATCCTTATGATATGTGGAATAAACTAATTCAGCTAAACCTTTGGTATCTAAAA
>JAAZLH010000143.1 GCA_012799415.1 Candidatus Epulonipiscium sp.
AGTGATAGGTATTGCATAGGTAATACCTATCATATTGATTATATAATTATATTTTACAATAGATAATTAAAGTATTATGATATAAGGGTAAAACAACTAACCCACAAGGAGTGCATAATTAATATGGTTTTTAATTGTAGAAAAATTAACAATGATTTTAAGAGCCTAAACCTAAATAAGGCAGTAGGAATAATATTGATGATGTTATTAACTAGTATGTTTACCCTTATGATTACAGGATGCAAAGGGCAGCCAGAGGTAGAAGCTAATAAGTTAGAAACTAATGATGTAAGAACAGATGAGGAAGAAATTAATGAGGAAGAAACTAATATAGAATATAGTTATAGTTTTACAGATTTTCTAGAGAATACGGTTAAACTGGAAAGTCAGCCACAAAGAGTAGTGTCTCTTGTTGGCTCCTACGCTGAAACTTGGATGTTGGCAGGAGGTAATCTTGTAGGTGTAACAAATGATGTAATAAGTGAGAGAGCATTGGATGTACCTAGCGAAACGAAAATTGTTGGTACAATAAAAGATCCAAATATAGAAGAAATAATAGCTCTTTCTCCTGATTTTGTTCTGCTTTCTCCAGATGTAGAAAGTCATATAAAGATTGCAGAAATTCTTGAACAATCGAATATAACCTTTGCGTTTTTTAAGGTGGAACATTTCGAAGATTACCTTAATATGCTTAACATATGTACTGATATAACAGGTAAAAAAGAATTATATGAGAAAAATGGTTTAGAAATTAAGAAACAAATCGATACAGTTCTATCAAAGATTGATGATAAAGATAATCATGAAATTGAAATATTATTTATCCGTGCTTTTTCAAGTGGTGCCAAGGCAAAACATGATGACAACATGGCATGTAAAATTTTTAATGACTTAGGCACTGTTAATATTGCATCAAAGCATGAGTCTCTTTTAGAAGAACTAAGTATGGAAGTAATTATTGAAGAGGATCCGGATTACATTTTTGTAGTAACGATGGGTGACAGCGATAAGGCTTTACAGGCTTTAAAGGATGGAATAGAGAAAAATCCAGCATGGAGCGGTTTATCAGCAGTACAAAATGATCGATATATTGTACTTCCAAAGGAGCTATTCCACTATAAGCCTAATGCAAGATGGGGTGAAAGCTATGAATATATTGCAAAAATTCTTTATCCAGAAGAATTCAGATAGAAAAAAACGGGAAGTAAATCTATTTTCTATTAATAAGAACAGCAAAAGCTATAACATTACTGTTATAGCTTTTCTTACAATATTACTAATAATGGGAGTTTTAATGAGTATTAGTATTGGCTCTACAAAAATCCCATTATCTGATATTATATCTGCAATGAAGCAAGGAGATAATACCTTGAACGCCTATAGAATCATTAGGTTTGTAAGAATACCAAGGACCATGGCTGCAGTTCTTGCAGGTTGTGCTTTCTCGGTTTCAGGTGTGATTTTACAATCGGTACTTAATAACTCTCTTGCCAGTCCAAGCGTGATTGGTGTAAATTCAGGAGCAGGTCTTTTTACGGTTTTGATTGCAGCATTTTTCCCAACATGTTTTTCTCTAACAACGATTGCAGCATTTACCGGTGCAATTATAGCAGTACTTTTGGTTTATTTTATCGCCCATAAGACGGGAGCTTCCCGGATGGGAATCGTTCTATCAGGAGTGGCCGTATCAAGTTTTATTGGTGCTATAACGGATACAGTGTTGACATTAAAGCCCGATACAATGATCGCACGTACAGCTTTCTTAATCGGAGGCTTTGCTGGTATAACAATGGACAAGTTGACTTTTGCAGGATTATTTATTGTTGCTGCCATTATTATAGCCTTTATCATAAGCTATGATATGAACATACTGGCTCTAGGGGATGAGACTTCCAAATCATTAGGCTTAAAAGTAGTTACATATCGATTTACCTTCTTAATCCTTGCAGCAATTTTGGCAGGAAGTGCCATAAGTTTTGCTGGGCTAATAGGCTTTGTTGGACTTATTATTCCTCATGTATCAAGGCTTTTTGTTGGATATGATAATCGAATTCTAATTCCTGTATCTGCACTATTAGGAAGTGTTTTTACACTAGTTTGTGATTTATTAGCACGTGTACTTTTTGCACCCTTCGAAATCCCTGTAGGAATAATCCTGTCTTTCTTAGGAGGTCCATTTTTTATATACCTATTAATAAAAGGTAAGAGAGGTCAGCTTTATGATTAAACTAGACAATATATCTGCAGGTTATGATAAAATAGAAATCATTAAAAATATAAATATAGCATTCAAAGAAGGTAGTATTACAAGTATTATTGGTCAAAATGGTTGCGGAAAGACTACGCTTTTAAGAACAGCTTCAAATTTACTAAAACCTTTTCGTGGGGATATTACGATTAGTGGAAAAAATATTACAAGTTTTCAAAACAAAGAGCTTGCAAAGAAAATTTCCTTTTTACCTCAGCTTAGGTCGGTACCAAATATAACGGTTTACCAATTGGTTATGCATGGTAGATATCCTTACTTGGGCTTTTCGCGAACTCCTCAGAAAAGAGATAAGGAGATTGTGGAGAAAGCTATAGAAAGTATGCAATTAAATAAATACATACAAAAGAATGTTAAGGAGCTTTCAGGGGGGCAACGTCAAAAGGTTTATATAGCTATGGTTTTGGCCCAGGATACCGATATCATATTCTTAGATGAACCAACTACCTACTTAGACATTAATCATCAACTTGAGATTTTGGAAATTGTTAAAAGATTAAAAAAGATGGGTAAAACGATTATAATGGTACTCCATGACTTAAATAATGCACTTTCCTATTCTGATCAAGTTTGTTTGTTGGAAAATGGAGAGGTAGTTATATATGATACTCCACAAGCGGTATATGATAGTAAAGAGATCGATAGAATCTTTAAAGTTAACTCACAGCAGGTACAAGTAGGTGAGGAAGAAAGAAAGCAGTATGTATTTTATATAAAGTGAAAACAAAAAGCTTTCATTACACTGAATCTATGATAAAGTGTAATGAAAGCTCTTTTTAAGCTACTTAAGTAGCTTTAGCCTACATAAGAAGCAAACAAGTTGATAAATAATAAAGAAGAAGTAGCAACAGCAAGCCAAGTACAGCCTCCAAGTATAATTGGCTTAATTCCTTTTGTTAATAAATCTTTTAAATGAATTTTAAAGCCTACACCAGCCAGGGCAGTGGTAATTAAAAACTTATAACCTGTTTTAAAGAACTTGGATGCACCATTAATATTTTGGAAGGCTCCTACAGTGTTTAAGATAGCCATTAATAAGAAAATAAGAATAAACCAAGGGAAAACATTAATTACAGTTTGCCAAATAGAGGTTTTCTTATTTGACTTATTGGAAGCAGAAG
>JAAZLH010000144.1 GCA_012799415.1 Candidatus Epulonipiscium sp.
AAAAACTCTTTTACATCTTTTTTTACACCTTTTTAGTGCGAAGGTAATAGAGTTTTGCCTACCATTTAAAGGTCGCACTATTATAATATCAATGGTTCCTCTATATTATATACATCATTATATCCTATTTGTTCCACTGTTTTTTTATAATTTTTTCCTAGCCTATAAAATCGCAAACTATCTTTTTCATGGTTAATTACACTATCTAACTTATGCTTTATAATCCTAAATTGTCCTTCATTTACTTTACATTCAAACACAGAATTTTGTACACGTTGTCCATAATCTTGACAAATTTTAGCTACCATTCTAAGCCTTTTTCTTCCTTCTTTTGTAGTAGTATTTATATCATATGTTATCAATACAAACATTTTATCACTTCCACATAAAAGGGGGATATCCATCCAAGTCTCCACGTAAATATCTTGCAAGTAACATTGCTTGAGAAAATGGAACCAACCCCCATTCTATTTTTTCATTTAAAAAAGGATGAGTTATTATTTTCTGTTTTTTATTTTGCCAAAGTTTTATTATTTGTCTCCTGCTATCATCTTTTATCAATACTGCTCCATTATCTTCATACACAAAATCCTCTCTTTTAACTTGATTCATATTAATTAAAGAAATTACAAATCTATCTGCAATAGGTGCTCTAAACTCCTCCACTAAATCTAACGCCAATGATATTCTACCTGGTCTATCAGTATGCATAAATCCTGCATATGCATCCAACCCCACTGATTCTAGTGCACTAGCTACATCATTCGACAATATTGAATAAGTATATGATAGCATTGCATTAATTGGATCTAGAGGTGGTCTTCTAGTTCTTATTGTAAACTGAAAATCATCTTTTTGATTAAGAATCATTTCATTAAAGCAACTAAAATAAGTAACTTGTGCTATACCTTCTATTCCCCTTAGTTCTCCAATATCACTTACTTGATCTGTCTTTTTTAATAATTCCGTTAAATATTTTGAAGAATTTTTTAAATGAGTAGAATCTATTCTATGTTCATATTGTCGAATATAACGTTCTACTGTCCACTTTTCATTATATATTTTTGCACATATAATATTTTTAGATATAGCTAAACTTTCATTTTCATTATCTGCTACCCTATATTGTTTTCTTCTTAATAAAATATTTCCATTAGATTTACCTCTAAGTTTTGCTATAAATCTACCTGTAGGTGTAAGATAACAAATACCAATTCCATAGTCCATACATTTTTGAATAAGTTTAGGACTCATACCCAAATATGAAAACAATATAATATCTTCCAAATTATGAAAGGGATATCTAACTAAAATCTCATTATCTCGTTTTATTACAATATTTTCTCCAGAGACTGCCAAATATACATCTGGAAGCGTAACATAAAGTGTATTTAGCAAAGGTCTCATTCTTTCATCCTCTTTTCCATATATTTTGATACCAATATCGTACTATTCAATTCAGGTAAACAAAAATTTTTTAATGAACACGATCTACACTTTCTAGACTTTTTAACTTTAGGAGTATATCTCCTATCATAATAATGATTCATTTCTTTAACAATATTAACCAATCTATTTCTTAACTCTTTTGTAAAAATGACTGGTTCTCTCCTTCTTGTTTCGAAATAAAAACATGCTCCTTCATTTATTTTTAGTCCCAACATTTCTTCCAAACATATAGCCTCTGCCAACAATTGCATGATATCACTTTCATCTGTCTTGGATTTACCTCTTTTGTATTCAACAGGATATACATTATATTTCTCTTTATATTTGCTAAAATAAAATCCATTAATATCAGGTTTTAACTCCACGACATCACATTTTCCTTGTATTTTTAATTTATGTGATACAATAGGCATCGACCGAATAATTTTAGCATTATTTCTAGATTCAAAAACATTACCATTATCTACTTTATCATGTTTTATTTGACCATCTATAGTAAAAAAATTCTCACTCCATAACTGCTCAATATGAATTAATGCCCATTGCCTCCTACAAAAAATAAAATGTTGAATTCCTGATATTAGTAAATAATCATCACCTTTATAATCTACAAATTTTTTTGATGAACAGTTCATTTTAAATTAAATCCCTTCTAATTCTTCTAAATTTAAACCTAATTTATGATAACCGTTATATTGCTCTTCATCTATTTTTATAATATAGTCCTCATACAAAGTAGCTTTTTGTATATCTGATTTAAGATCTGCTTGTACTAAACGATGAATCTTAGCTGATGAAACTACTCCTAATTTATTTGGATGTGTAAACCAATAAATTTTTTTCACTTCCATGCTACCTTCGGGTCTTGCAGAAGACATATCATTGATAAATAACGTTCTTAGTGCTTCCTTAATAACCTCTGCATCTTCATTTGTAAAACCAGTCTTTTCAGAAAAATAACAATTTATGCTTCCTGTTAACTTGTATACTCCAAAATCAACATAGTGCTTACTTCCTATAGTATCTTTGGATTTTGTTTTGCCTACTTCTGCTTCCACTCCATTGGTACTTCTTGTTATTTGTAAAGTTATTACATCCACTGGGCTCAAACTCTTTGCCAAACTAATAGATACAGGTCCTCTGATACCAAGAGCTCTATTTTGAAAAGTCATTACCTGACCAAAACTCCTTACATCCATCCATTTTTCACATGCTTTTTGTGCAACAGTATTATCATCATCTTTCTTCTTATCAAATTGATCATTAAATCTTGCTTCTAATGACTTATGTCCATCTATTATCCGATCTTTAGATTGAACAAATATATCATATCCTAAATCTTGCATTCTATTTCTAATTTTCCTCTTAATACACACATCAGAAACTTCACCATATCCATCATAATCAGTCCTAGGCATATTTCCCATAAGAGGATCTCCATTAGGATTTGCATTCTTAACTGTAAAAAACATTACAAAATCGATCTTCTTATCTAAAATATTCATAATCTATTCTCCTCCTCTTATTCTCCATTATTTTGACTGGTTTTATCTTTTCTTTGATAAAGATTATCTTTTTGATAATAATAGCCTAAAATAAAATCTTCATCTAATGAACTTTTTATACTATAATTTTCTTCATTTAGTTTTATAATTTTTAATGTTATTTCTGTAATTAATTTGTCATAAAATACATACCATCCAGGATTATTTTTCTTCAACATATTCATATAAGGTTTTACCTTTGACTCCAAAATAAACCTCGTTCTTTCTGGTGTTCTAATCATAGCATTCCATAATCTATCTGAATTTGTAATTCTCTGAACCTTATTTTTTTCTTCCTTTGAATCACCCTTTACTTTTCTACCCCTAATAGCATCTAATTCAATTTTTTCATAAATAGCCATCAGTTTTCCATAATAAAAACTTTTACTTTCTTTCAACTGTTTCACCTCACTTATCTTATTAGCATCTATAGTACAATTCTCATAATCATTTTTATATTTTTTAATCAAAGAACAACCTATATTCAAAGCTATATTCCAACTTTTTTTATACGATTGTTTATTTGAAAGTTTATAAAAAGTAGTCTTTAATATATCTTTAGGCAATTTTTGTGCATCGATAATGCATGGGATTAATCTTTCTATGGTACTACGACTTAACTTCTTATTTTCACATGATAAATACCCTTTACTATTTTCTTGTCCGTAAATAAAATTTACTATTTGATAAATGGATGGAGATTTGTTTTCAAATTTATGTAGTCTATGATTATAAAAATTCCAACTTGTACTTTTATACCAATTCATAACCCTTTGATATGCTTCTAATCTTGTAAGTTTTCTAAAGTATTTCATAGAAACTCTACCATTACTTACCTTTTCAATAATTAATACATAAAAACTACCTTTTTCAATAAGACTATTATCTTCCCCAAAAAAATATTTACCTAAATTTTTAGAAATTTGCCCTCCTAGAATTGACATTGTTTGTTCTTCTTCATCTTCGAAATCTTCATCTTCCTCCTCTATTTCTGATACTAATTCAATACCTCCTTTATTTAAATTTTGTGATAGCCAGTTTATTATATAAGCATCCCCCCCTATAAACCTTGAATAATTCTCATTATCTATAAAATACTTAAGCATATTGTGTACTTTTTGTGAAACTTCATAACTAATATGATATATATCTTTTCCATCTTTTAACCTTCCATAATAAGTTTCATTATGATTACTAATGCTAATTAGTTTTGCATTTCCAATGATTCCTCTATGTCTTTCTATACAATAATCTAAATTACCAGTAATATCACAATATGATAATTCTTTTAAACAAAAATTCTTATTTCTAACATAGTCTATATAAAAATCATGAAGACCTATATCTCTTGTTAAAGTAATATCTCCTAAAAAATCTTTTTCAAGTTTAAACGTTATAAAAATTTTTTTTAAATCAAGAGACTTTATTTTTACTTTTCCATTATCCTCTATTTTTTCATAGTTTAATTTAAATTTATCATCAATAACATATTCTTTATTACCTAAATAAAACTTTAAAAAATCTTCTAATATTGTATTTTTTGTAATATATTTTCCTATAATTCTAAAATTTTCACAATTATAAATCTTTTCATATTCCAGTAGTTCCTTAATACCTTTTATATATTCTTCATTTTTTTTCAAATCAATTTCTCTAGCTAAATAAGAAAATTCATCACTTACAGCGTGAGGTGCTACTTTAGAACCTGATCTTGTAATAGAATCTTCAGTTATAGGAAATACAATTATTTCATCTTTTCTTAAAAATCTTCCATCAACTGCATTACTACTAGCATCAATAGTGATTTCAAATATATCTTCATTACTATTTGCCTTTTTATTGGAATGATATACAGGTAAAATTGTAAGTCCATTTGAACTCAACTTAGGATTATCTACTAATCCACTATTGAAAGCAAAATTATAAGTCTCCAGAAGAGCATTCATTAAGCTCATCATCCATCACCCCCTCTTTTTCATAACAATCGAACAAGTCATCTACACTGGTAAAATTACTATCATCAAATTTCTTAATCGAATAATTGCCCAAATTATGTTTTATTTTACAATACTTAGGTTCTATAAAATCTATTTTGCCATCTGTCATAATAATTGAACAAAAATTTGACGTAAGAAAATTCGCTGTATTATTGTCATAAGCTTCATCAGGATAAACGAAAGAATGAAACATAAGTCCAAAAGAAATAATTTCACCATCATAATAACTTTTTGCATTCTTAAAATCTCTTTTTTTAATTCGTTCTATATGTCCTATACACTCTCTTGTACCTAAAAATACATCTCGTCTTCCACCCTTTTGCATTGATCTTAATAATATCTGTTCATGTTTCTTTTCATTTCGATCATACATTAAATCTTTTCGATTATCATTCCACTCAAAATGATATTGAATTAAATATTCTACATCTTTTAAATAAGTATAATAATTAAGATCCTTTTTACCATTCTTCATAGGAGAAAGTATTCCTTTTGTTTCTGTTTTTATTGGATTAATCACCTTTACACAATCAATAATATAGTAAAGAGTAGGTTTCCAATAACAAGCCTCTACAATCCCTTTTAAAGATTGATACGTAGGAACCTGATATGTAAACTTTTCCCCTCCCCCTTTCGTCATAGGGTCTGTAAATAATGCATAATCTCCAGATACCTTCATATAAAATGGATTCGATTTAAATTTATCCATAACCCTCCCCCTTTCAACATATTAATAATTGTAATTCACCTTTCGAAAGTCCAACTTTTTCATCATATGCTTCTTGACTTAAGATACATATTTCGTCGTCTAATTCTTTGCTAACGTATCTTCCATATTCATCCAATCTTCTAATTGCTATAGTATAAGGCTGAAGTTGTTTAAGTAACACCTTAATATCAGAATAATTATTGCTATCTATTGCATCATATAAACTTTCTATTAATTCATTGTTTTTATATGGCACAATAACATTGATTGTATCTTCTTTAATTAAATCAAAATGAATTGCTGCTGTTTTAAATGCCTGCCTTAATCTAAAAGAAGGTTTTTTATTATTTTTGTTTTTATAATAAGTCACACCATTTGGATTTGTCGTCAACAAATTAAAAACAGTCTCTTCTTTATTGATTGGATATTCTAAATATTTACTTTCTACTGCTTCATTAGAAAATAATTTAGTAAAATAATAGTCACAAGCCTTCTCTATATTTATCTTTGTATCCATTAACCTCTTTCTTGTTAAAATTCTCAAAGCAGATTTAGCAGCAATTTTTTGTTTCTCTAAATCTGGTAAATACTTTAAACTTTCTTTTTCATATTCAAAAATAAAAAGTTTACCCTTTGAAAATTTCTTTCCTTCTCGATTGCAACGTCCACCACATTGAATAATACTATCAATCCCGGCTAAAGATCGATAAACCAAATCAAAATCTATATCCACTCCAGCTTCTACAAGCTTTGTACTTACACATATTAACTTTCTTTGACCCTTACCATTTCTTAAATTTTCTAATCTTTGTTTCATTGTTTCAATAATTTCTAACCTATGTTTCGGACATTGATTGGTTGTTAAATATATAATTTCACTGTCTAAATTTTGTACCTCACTATCTTCTAATAACCCATTATAAATATTAGAAACAGCTTTTTTAGTATTAAGAACAATTAATACACTCATTTCATTTTTTAACTGTCTTTTTATATGACTCACTATTTCTTCAGTACTTAAAACTGTATTTAAATCCTCACCTAATAAGTTATAATAATCCACTCTATCAAATATCTGTGCATTTTGAATAGAATCTATTATAAAAGATTTATGTGAATGATCACCATAAAAACAAGGATATTGAAGTGCAACTTTGTTATCTAAATTTGGCTGAGTAGCTGTACAATGTAAAATATTACAATTCATAATATTAGTTAAAAAATTTGTCATTAAATTAAAATTATATATTACCTTTGTAGGTAAACTTTGAACTTCATCCATTATGATTACAGAATTAATAAGTTTAGCAAATCTCCTAATGTTAGAAGACTTGTCCTTAAATAAAGTATTTGAAAACTGAACTATTGTTGTTAAGACAACAGGAGATTCCCAACTTTCCTTAAGATATTCATAAATAAGATATTCTTTTTCATCCTCCTCATCTCCATTTTCTTCAAAATTCTCAACAATGTTACTGTGATGTTCTAATACATATTTATCTCCTAATACCCTTTTTATTAAAGAAGCATTCTGTTCTAATACAGACAAAAAAGCTGTACAGTAAAAAACTCTAGACTTATTAAACTTTACTGAATTTGCTATAGCATATCGAAGTGATGCATACGTTTTTCCAGAACCTACAGGCATACTTAACTTATATACACCATAATTATGGTTTTGAGAAAATCTATGTATTTCATTTGCTAAATTTGTTCTTACTCTATCTAATTCAGACTTATTCAATTTGTTATTAAATCTACCATATAAATCTTCTACAGCATCTTGCATTTGTTTCCATATCACATTTAACTCATCTTTTGAATAAACTTTATCCTTATTTTTTCTATAATAATTAGATGAATCATAAATATCTGCATCTTTTAAAATGGATAATAAAAGTCTAACTAATGCTCCATAATAAAAATTTAATGCTTTCTTTTTGCATAACTTATCATCTAATCTAGATGCCATTTTTTTTAGTTTTTTATAAATTTTAATAAATTCAATAAATCCTTCATAATACAAATCATATATTGATTTACCACTTATTACTTTATATTCTTTATTTAAAAAGATAAAAAAATTTAAACCTTTACCTTGAAAATCATATTCCCCATTCTTATCATATTCCAATCTAATTTCTGTATGATAATCAAAATTGTTGTCAATTATATCATAAAGCCCATGATGGGCTAATATAGGATACTGTAATATCTCTTTATAAAGGTGCCAAACTCTAATTTTGACTTTTTCATTTTTTAACAACTTATCTATATTATACACGTTTCTTGATTTTTCTTCAATATACTCCAAAATTTTCGCTCCAGCAGAAGAATGGTTTACTTTGCCACTATATTCACCTTTAATATACAGTTGAAACAAATCACTATTTTTCCCTAAATCATGTAAAAGTCCAACTAACTCACATAAACTTTTTAAATTTACTAAACTTCCTATATCTTTTGCTCTTTTAGATACTTCAAACAAATGATCTACTAGCCCTTGTTTTTTTATATCATTGTCTTGATCATAATGAGCTAAAAGATTTTTATATTCACTCAAAAAAATCACTCCTTTAAATTCTTTAAAATATATTTTACCATTTTATTATTCTAAATACAAAAATAACTCTAAATCTTCCAATATATATA
>JAAZLH010000145.1 GCA_012799415.1 Candidatus Epulonipiscium sp.
ATCCCTCCCGTTAAATGTATACTTTGGTTGGTGTTCGTTTAGAGTGAGGCTATTATAGATGTATTTTAGTACAAAAATAAAATGTTGGAAATGTGTTTTCACACACCCCAACATTTATTATAGAACCATATTTTATTACGTTATTCCAGCAGTAGGAGAAGCATTAAATATTTCATTTTTAAGCAAGAATATATTAGGTAACCAAAGGTTAGCTATTTATGGTATATTGATTGTCAGCCTCTGGCAAGGAGTTGCTATGCCAACCCTTATGTTTCTTGCAGGATTACAGACAATACCCGGAGATCTTTACGAGGCTGCTTCTTTGGATGGTGCCAATCTGATAAATAAGTTCCGTTATATTACAATCCCTTATTTAATCCCTACTTTAAGTGTTGTGTTTGTATTAACCTTAAAAGCTGGTATTACGGTATTTGATTACATTAAATCTATGACAGACGGAGGTCCTGCCGGAGCAACTACCAGTATTGCCATGTTAATTTATAACCATGGTTTTGAACAGAATAAATTCTCTTATAGTATTGCAGAGGCAATCGTAAGCGGAATTATTATAACTGCAATTTCTGTTATTCAAATAAAATTCACGGATAAAAAGAAGGTGGAATAAATGAAACAATTAAAAAAATTCAGACAAATTCCTGTTTATTTGTTTTTACTTTTGGGAACATTTCTTATTTTATTTCCTGTTTATATATGTATTACAACAACATTTAAATCTCCAAGTGAAAGTATAAAAAGTTTTTTTACTCTGCCTAGTTCTTTTTATCTCGATAACTACATAACGGTATTATCAAATCCTAAATTATATTATGCCTATGGTAATACCATATATGTAACAGTCCTATCCCTTCTTTTGTGCTTTTTAATCATGCCTGCTATGAGTTATGCCATAGCAAGGTCCATGGGGCAGAGTAAACATTATAAAAGAGTTTATTTCTTCCTCCTGTTAGGTATTTTTATACCATTTCAGGTTCGTATGATGCCACTGGCTAAGTTAGTAAGCTCTTTGAAACTGTTGAATCAAACGGGATTAGTGATTCTCTATGTTGCTCATGCAACCTGCGAAAGTGTATTTTTATATGTTGGTTATTTAGCTACCATCAGCACCAATTTAGAGGAAGCGGCATATATCGATGGGGCATCCACTTTTAAGACTTATGCAAAAATTATATTACCTTTAATGAAACCAATGATTGCTACTGTTTTAATTCGAGAAGGTTTACATATATGGAACGACTTTCAGCTTCCACTAATTGTATTAAACCGTTCCTGGAAGCTACAGACATTAACTCTGTATCAGTACAATTTCCAATCCGAATTTAGCATTGATTACAATTTATCCTTTGCATGTTTTGTGGTTGCAAGTTTACCAATTGTTCTATTCTTTATCATAATGCAAAAACAAGTAATTGGTGGTCTTACCAGCGGTGCTGTAAAAGAGTAGGAGGAGCATATGAAAATTCAGTTTTTAGGAACAGCAGCGGCAGAAGGATGGCCGGCTATATTTTGTAATTGTAATATATGTACAGAGGCAAGAAAGAAAGGTGGAAAAAATTTAAGGACCAGAACCCAGTCCTTAATTGATGATGAATTATTAATCGATTTTCCTCCGGATGCTTACTGCCATTCCATTCAGCATGGAATTAACTTTGCAGCCATTCATCATATACTTATTACCCATTCTCATATGGATCATTTCTTTCCAGTTGAAATCATTCACAGACATGAACATTTTGCCCATGAGGTGACAGGGAAATTAAATATCTATGGAAACCGGTCAGTAGAAAAAGCCCTTAAGGATGCTATGAGTATTAAGCGGTTTGATGAATTTCCTATTGATAATGTACTTACTTTTCACTATATAGAGCCTTACAGAGAATTTAATATCGGTAAATATAGAATTACACCTGTATTGGCAAATCATGATAAGAATGAGGACTGTTACATCTATATAATTAAAAAAGATGATAAAACCATGCTTTATGGCCATGATACTGGTATTTTACTTTCCGAAGATTCCTGGAATTGTATTTTAAAAGAAAAATACCATCTAGTAACACTAGACTGTACTATGGGAGAGAAGAAGATTGAAGGTTATCACATGGGAATTTATGATATACCAGAGTTTCTGCAGAAATTAGCAGATTCTTCCGCTATTGATCACTATACGATAAAAGTAATTAATCATTTTTCCCATAATGGAAATATGTCACATGACCAGCTGGATGCTTATGCTCAGAAAAATGGCTACTTGTGTACATATGACGGTATGGTAGTGGAATTTTAGGTTATTAACCATAAAATGAAAAGTGCAATGCAAACCCGTTTTTCCTATAATATACATATTTTCTTATTATTCAGAATAGATAATTGCGATATTTTTGCTTCGCAATTATCTATTCATTTTAAATAGAAAGAAAGGTGAACTAATGTTTCAAAAGATATGTGATATTCTACACAGCGTATCCCCCTTAGCTATAGCCTTTCGCTTGTTGATGGCTTTGGTTTGTGGTGGGATTATCGGATATGAAAGAGGAAGGAAAGGGCGTCCTGCAGGTCTGCGTACCCATATTCTTGTTTGCCTTGGATCTAGCCTGGCTATGGTAACAAATCAGTATTTGCACGTTTCTGG
This sequence comes from Candidatus Epulonipiscium sp., assembly GCA_012799415.1. Classification (GTDB taxonomy): domain Bacteria; phylum Bacillota; class Clostridia; order Lachnospirales; family JAAYNZ01; genus JAAZLH01. The sequence continues at coordinate 2,651 of JAAZLH010000145.1, forward strand.
TACTTCCACTGATGTGGCTAGAATGGGAGCACAGGTTATTAACGGAGTCAGTTTCTTAGGTGCAGGAACCATTATGATAACCGGAAAAAATCAGGTCAAAGGGTTAACAACAGCGGCTTCTCTATGGGCATGTGCCTGTCTGGGTCTTACCATTGGCTGTGGTTTTTATTCCGCTGCCGTACTTGGTGCTTTATCTATCTGGGCAGTTAACTATCTTTTACATCGTATTGAAGTTCCCATGCATTTACGTGTCAGGACTTTAAGAGTATATATGGAATTTAGAGATATGAATGCTATTCGGGAAATGATAACCTTTTTAAAAGGTAAGAATGTGAAAGTATCTGATTTAGAAATCATTAAGTCCGATGATACATCGCAAATTGGGGCAACATTAAGCCTGATACCAGAAATGAAAATGGAATCTGAAAATCTACGGCTACTGGTTGAATCCATTGATGGAGTAGATTATTTGGAAGAAATATAAATAGATTGTTTGATACTCCATCTTAGCGTAAAATTTTTGTAGGAAAATTAATATAAAATAAGAGAACACCAAACTTTGTGTTAAAATTAAGTCATCACACAAAACCAAACATAAAGGAAGGTGTTCTCTTATGATTAAAAGTATAC
>JAAZLH010000146.1 GCA_012799415.1 Candidatus Epulonipiscium sp.
AAACCACTTTTGTATCTATTTTAATCTTCTTTTTCTATTCTTTTTATAAATTCATAAACAAGATCTGCTGTGATTCCCCATAAAGTGAAACAATCTAGGGGATACACATAAATAGGATATTTATTTCTCCTTGTCCAAGGTTTGCTGTATGTTACTGGAATATCAGGAAATTCCCTTGCAGGAAACAGGATTTTCTCTTGGCCTTTAGCATCAATTTCAAAAGGTTGCATTTCAATATTTAAAGTATATCGAAGGGGCACCTCTTTTTGAAAATAAGATACAGGTATGGTGAAAATCTGCTCTACTTCCTCTTCATTGATCTGAATCTCTTCTATAGAGGATATTTGGGCAACAGCAATAAAGGCTTCTATTAGCATGCCAGCCGGCGTAATCAATGTGCCAAGAGGGCCAATAACATGTAGCTTTGATCTTGAAATGCCCATTTCTTCCTCTGTTTCACGCAAAGCTGTATCCAAAAAATTCTGATCATATAAAGGATCAAATTTTCCTCCTGGAAAACAGATTTCTCCACCCTGAGGAATATGAGGAGTTCTCTTTTGAAAAACAAAATGATATTCTTCATCTATCCAGAGCAAAAGAACACAAACTCCTGCCTTAAAAAATTCCTCATGGCCTAAAAGAGCTATAGGCTCTTTTGCTAATTTTTGCTTTAGTATAGCCAACTGGTGTTTATCCATGATCATCACTTCTTTCGTATAAATAATCGTCCAATCATTTCACGGTAAAAACAAATGGCTCCTAAAATAACACCAATATAAATAGTAAAAAATCTCCAACCAAAAGCCAATACAGCCAAATCATTTTTGGCAATATATTTACCATATAAATAGACATAACTACCTTCTGCAATCCCTGCGGCACCTGGCGTAATGGCAAAATAGGTAATAAAAGTTACCAAAATCTCTGTTCTAATAATAGACGATAATGGAATATTATAACCCATACCTCCTGTAAGCAAAATAGAAAAGCTGAATAAAGAAACTAAGAACAATAAGGTTGTTACAAAGGAAAGTACAATATATTTCTTATTTCCATATAGAAACAGTCTCATTCCCTTAGAAAACTGCTCCAATTCTCTAAAAAAAGAACGACTCATCTTTTTCGCCTTTTCTTCTGAAATCCATTTTCTTTTTTGTAATCTCTGCATAATAACATACCAAGTTTTTTTCACACCATGGGGCTGATAAATAATAAAATAACAAAGTAAGCCAATTAAAAAATAAAAGAAAAAAATGATGAAAAAAAAGAACCTAAAATCTATCTTCATATGCATTCGAAGGAGATCCCCTTGTTTCCATACAATAATAGGAATCATAAGAAAGAAAAAAAGAACCGCTAATAGCGTTCGTATTGACGTAGCTGCTGTCGCCTTGCCTAGGGGAACACCTTTTTTGTGTAATAGATACAATTGAACAAACCCTCCCCCTGTAGCAAAGGGAGTTACATTAGAAATAAAGATATTGATAAGTGCCAAATAGAATACATACCAAAAATCAATATCCACTTCTAAGGTTTTTAGAATATAGAATAAACGTAAAGTATCCAAGCCAAAATAAATACCTAATAAAAGAATTAACTGCAATACAACAGGAAATTGAAACCACCCCGGTGAAAAAAATCCTACTTGTTCCCCAAATAATTGGCGTAGAAAAAAATAGACCAATCCAGAAACTAAAATAAAAAAAACAAATAAAATCCAATACATTCTACTATTTAGGGGATTATCTTTATCTATACGTGATTTGTGCCGCGACATATGCTCATCCTTCCTGTTTCCCACGAAGATATCGGAACTCTTTTACTTTCTATTTTAACATTGGAAATTTTTTACGTCAAATAAATTAGAATCCAAAAATCCAATTAGTAATATAGATGGATGCTATGATTCCTGCTATATTGGCACAAAGAGCTCCAGCCACAGTATACCGTGTGTTTTTGATATTTACTGTCATAAAATAGACAGATAATGTATAAAAAATAGTCTCTGTACAACCCATCATCACAGAAGCTGCCCGTCCTATAAAAGAATCAGGGCCATAGGTCTTAAATAAATCTAACACCAATCCATTGGCTGCAGAAGAAGAAATGGTACGCATCAATGCAATAGGCAACAGCGGAGCAGGAAAACCTACGCTTTCTACTAGAGGAGCAAAACTTCGAGTTACGAGATCTAATGCTCCGGAGGCACGAAACATGCCAATGGCAGTAAACAAGCCAATAATCGTAGGCATAATATTAATAATAGTCTTAAATCCTTCACCTGCTCCTTCTACAAAAGTATCAAAAACATCTACCTTTTGTAATAGACCGTACATAATAATCCCAAAGAAAACAAGAGGAATGAGTAAATCAGAAATCAATAATACCCATCTCACGAAGCATACACCCTTTCTAATATTTTACCTGCTATAATACCTACAAGGGTAGAGATCATGGTAGCTAGCAAAGCAGGGCCAATAATTTCTGCTGGGTTTCGCGAACCAAATTGATCTCGAAATGCCATAATATTTACTGGTAGTAATTGTACTGAAGATACATTCACAATCAAAAACATACACATGGCACGACTGGCTGTATCTTTCTTTGTATTTAATTCTTGAAGTTTCTCCATGGCTTTTAAACCTGCTGGCGTGGCTGCCCATCCCAATCCTAACATGTTGGCAATTAAATTGGTGGCAATATAGTTCTGAGCTGGATGATGATCCGGTACATCTGGAAATAAAAATCTTAAAATAGGACGCATCCGCCTAGATAAAGATTGAATAAGCCCCCCTTTCTCTGCAATCTTCATGATCCCCATCCATAAGGACATAGTCCCTAATAAAGTGAAACACAAAGTTACTCCTTCCTTAGCAGAACTTAAAGTTGCCTGTGTCAATGCATCTAATCGCCCAGTAATCGTTGCCACTACAATGCTAATCAAAATTAATCCTGCCCACACTTTATTTAACATTCTACTACCTCTTTCTTTATATACCTATCTATGTATATGATGAAAAAACGGAAAATAGAAATCTACTTCGACAACTATATATTTTGTTGTATTTTGTCGAATAAAAAAGTGAGTTTATTTTCATTTTTTCCAGAAATATTATTCCACATTATTGAAGAATTTGAAGTTTATTTTTTAATCTTTACTTTTATAAAAACTTGTATATCTATCTTAAATCTAAAATAAGTTGTATTATTGGTTCATTCTAGCACTTTTAAACTTATTTTTTAATTATCTCTTACTCTTTTTTACTTTTAATTACAAACCTTTTTTTTCCTATTATACATCTTACAAGAAAAAATCTTTAAAATTCTGTTGACTTTTATTTCTAATTATGGTATTCTAGCATTGTAAGATTTTGTCGTATTATAGGAAACTAAGGAGGATTTAAATGAAATCAACAGGTATTGTTAGAAAAGTAGATGAACTAGGAAGAGTAGTACTACCTATAGAACTTAGAAGAAATCTTGATATCCAAGAAAAAGATGCTCTTGAAATTTTTGTAGATGATGAAAAAATTATCTTAAAAAAATATCAACCAGCTGATATCTTTACAGGTAGCATGGAAGATTTAATTGATTACAAAGGTAAAAAAGTATCTAAACAAACGATTATTGAAATGGCAAAAGCAGCAGGTTTAGAAATTAAATAAATTGTCGAACATAAGATAAACAGCGTAAAGAATGCGAATACTCGCATCTTTTACGCTGTTTATCTTTTTATACCCATAATTGAAAATAACACCCCTGACTAAGCAGGTGTATCTCTATAATTCATGCCAAGCAGCATAAACTTCTCGCCTTGAAAGTCCCCGATCAACAGCAACCTTCTTCATACTCTCTTTTTGTGATACGCCTTGATCTAAATAAAATTGCATATGCTCTGCTATACTAAGAGTTTCCCACTGTTGCTGTGCTTCTACTTGAAGAATCGCTATAGACTTTCCTTCTATAATAAGAACATATTCTCCTCGTGGAGCTATTTCTTGGTAATGAGCCAAAGCACCTGAAAGGGTTGTCTGAAATACTTCTTCATGCTTTTTAGTCAGTTCCCTAGTTATCCCTATGACTCGGTCCTCACCCAAAACCTTGCTAAGCTCTTGCAAAGTCTGTTTTAGCCGGTGAGGCGCCTCATAAATAATCATCGTTCGAGTTTCGTTGGCTAATAATTCATAGATTTCTTTTCTCTTTTTATGTTCCGCTGGTAAAAATCCTTCAAAAGCAAAACGGGAAGTAGAAAGGCCTGATAAAATTAAACCCGTAATTCCTGCCACAGCCCCTGGTAAAGATGTTATTGTAACACCTGCTTCTTGACAAAGTCGAACCAGGTCTTCTCCGGGATCTGATATTCCTGGCGTACCTGCATCGGTAACAAGGGCAATATTTTTTCCTTCCAGCAGCTGTTTCACTAGCCACGGTCCCTTGCTTAACTTATTATGCTCGTGATAACTGGTCGTAGGCGTTTGAATTTCATAGAAATTCAGTAACTTTTGGGTATGGCGAGTATCTTCTGCCGCAATTAAATCCACAGTCTTCAAAATACGTAGTCCCCGCAAGGTCATGTCTTCTAAATTTCCAATAGGGGTTGCACAAAGATATAATGTCCCGCTCATAATTCTCTCCTTTTAAACCTCATTTTCCATACCGTAGATTTCATAGATTTCCTGGGTGTATTTCCCATTTTCTTCATATACAATCAGGGGCGGTAACACTTTAAGCATAGGCTTTCCATGTCTTATTGCTTCTATTAAAACCATATTAGGCTCCTTCGTAATAGAAGGATAAACCAGTCTCATTTTTTTAGGTTCTAATTGATATTGCCGTAATAATGTTATAATCTCTCCTAGTCGATGTGGCCGATGGACCATATAAAGCCGCCCTGATACCTGTAATAGTGTTGATGCAGCTTTAATAACATCTTCTAAAGTACATAAAACTTCATGACGAGCAATGGTTTTTGCATCTTCTTTATTTTTAAGGCCCCCTTGGGAATCTATATAAGGTGGATTAGAAACAATGACCTGAAATTGACTTCGATCATAAATCTCCTCTGCCTTTACAATATCTCCTTCATCAATTCTTATCTTATTAGAAAGTCCATTTAGTTCCACATTTCTCCTAGCTAAATCTACGCTTTCTTTTTGTATTTCTAAGCCAATAAATTGACGACCTTGGGTCTTAGCTTCTAATAAAATTGGTAAAATTCCTGTACCTGTACCGAGATCTAATACCTTTTCTCCCTCTTTCACCTCTGCAAAGTGAGAAAGTAAAACTGCATCCATTCCAAAACAAAATAAATTTGGATTTTGAATCATCCGATATCCCTTACAACCTAAGTCATCAATTCGCTCGTGTGAAGCAATTTGTCCTTCTTGCATTTTTATTCCTCTTTTTGTTCTTCAAAAATATTTTCTATGGTTTCTATCTTTGTATCAACCACATTATCTTTATTAGGCTCTGTCTTATCTCTCGTAGGGACGATTCGAATTTCATCTAAGGCATATACCTTCACTTCCGTATCATCTTGATCTTTCTTACGTACAGCTGCTCTTACCAGCTGACGAAGCACGTTGACAGAAAGCACTTCACCTATACCATCAGGAGTCTGAATTTTAGATCCTACATGAGGAAGATTTTCATTTAAATATTCGTAAGTCTCTTCTTCATACTTTAAACAACACATAAGCCGGCCACAAACACCAGATATTTTTGTTGGATTGAGAGATAAGTTTTGTTCTTTGGCCATCTTAATAGAGACAGGTTGAAATTCTGTTAAAAAAGAAGAACAACATAGGGATTTACCACAAATACCTAGCCCACCCATCATCTTAGTCTCATCTCGCACCCCAATTTGACGTAGCTCAATCCGAGTTTTAAAGATAGCTGCTAAATCTTTTACTAATTCACGAAAATCAATTCGCCCATCAGATGTAAAATAAAATAAAATTTTGTTATTATCAAATGTAATTTCAACATCAATAAGTTTCATATCTAACTGATGCTCTTTTATTTTTTCTAAACCAATAACAAAGGCTTCTTGTTCCTTTTGCTTATTTATCTTGTTTTGTAAATCATCCTCTTCTGTAGCTACTCGAATTACTTTTTTCAGTGGTTGAATTACTTCTGAGTCATCTACCTGTTTCTTAGGAATAATAACTTGTCCATACTCAATCCCTCGAGCAGTTTCTACAATAACAGCCCCTTCTTCTTGAATTTCTATTTCATCAGGATCAAAATAATAAATCTTTCCTGCCTTTTTAAAGCGTACACCTATCACTGTCACCATATTAATTCTCCTTTAATTTTAACAACATCATTTCTATGGTAAGTTGAAAGTTGGCATTTTTTGACAACTGATCTTGCGCTAGGCGAATACTATCTAGAGCTTGACCAATTCTATTATATGATAACACATGGGCTTGTTTCAACAAAATCTTTTTTTGATCTTGATGGATAAGATAGGCATTTTCCCCTAGTTGCTTTACCAAAAGCAGATCTCGGTACCATGTATAGAGTATATCCAATACTTCTTGGATCTCGTCTTTATACGGTTCAAAGTCTTTTTGCATCTGAAACAAGGAAATCAAATCTTCCTGACTCAATCGTTCTACCCATTGAATAACTTGATCTCTTTTCTCTATAAAATGAGTGTCAGAGATGATTTTTTTTGCCTTGCCAATATTACCTTGTGCAAAGTTCGAGTATAACTCTGCCTGTTCTTCAGATAACATTAACTCTTGCATAAGATACTGCTTTACCTGTTGCTGGGCAATAGGTTTTAATTGTAAGACAACACATCTAGATAAAATAGTAGGGAGGAAACGTTGATAATTAGAGGATAATAAAAAAATGATCCCATAAAGGGGAGGCTCTTCTAAAGTTTTTAGGAGGGCGTTTTGAGCTGCTATGGTCATGGTATCTGCATCTTCTATCATATAAATTTTATATTTATATTGATAAGGCTTAATGTCTATATCTTGTTGTATCTGTTCTCTGATATCGTCTACACCAATACTTTTTCTCTTTACAGCTTGTACTAAAATAACATCTGGATGATTACCTGAATCAAAGGCTTTACAAGAAATACAATGATTACAAGGCTCACTCTTCTGCTCTAAGCACTGTAAGGTTTTGGCCATGGTAGATACCATGGTTCGCTTACCCATACCTTCTTCCCCATCTATAATGTAAGCATGAGAGACTTTCTGATGCTCAATGGCACGCTGGAAATGTTGTTTGATATCATGATGACCAATGATTTCTTTAAAAGTATACATAAAATTCTCTCCTAAAATGAAAAAGATTAAACCAAACTCCCACCTAAGCTTTCATTATACTCTGTGGGAGTTCGACATAACCTTTCTACTACGTAATAATATCTAAAAGCAAACCTCTAATCTCATCTACTTTTTCTAAAATTCTTAAATGATTTTTTTCTTTTTGAATCAATTCTTGAGCTAGTTCATCTACTTCCTTATTTACTAGCTTTACCATACCATAAACCCGATGCCGTCCTCTTCGATCTAAAAAGTTTTCTCTTGAAAATTCATGAGAGTGGGTTACCACTTCCTGAATAAATTCGGAGATTAAAACACGATATTGTTTCATATCTTTGACATCCATATGGTCTGCCAGCTTTTTTCCCTGCACAGTGATCTCTTCCATGAGGCCACGCAATTTACTCTGCAAGTCTTCTTCTCCTATTTTACTAAGTAAAGTAAAAGCAAACTCTTTTTCTACTTTAGTAGGTTGAGGGCCTTGCAGGTTTTTCATATGGACCTCCTGCATCTGGTGTATTTTCATCTCCATCCCCAAACCTCCTAAATTTTCTTAAATTCCTCTACATCTACGACAAAAATAGTAGCTCCACCTACAGTCACTTCTACTGGATAAGGAATATAGCCTTCTGCTACATTAGCGTAAGGGTGATTTGCTGGTGTCATTTGGCGTCTACTTCTACATTCTTTTTCAATCACTGCAAGAGCTGCGTCTAAACGATCAGGATCTACCCCTAAAAAAACAGTCGTATTACCAGAACGTAAGAAACCGCCTGTACTAGCTAATTTAGTTACACTAAAACCTTCATGATTTAATGCTTGCATCAATCTACTTGCATCCTCGTCGTGAATAACAGCCATAATTAATTTCATATTCATAAAATGACCCCCTTAATTTTTTATTTTTTCTTCTACTATCTTTATGATTTGATTATGAATCTCTTCTATGCTATGTTCACCAAAAACTCTTTGAATCCTACTTGGATACTTTTCCCATAAGGCGATATAGCCTTCGTATACTTTTTGATGAAAATCTAAAGTTTCCTTTTCTAAACGATCTAATTCTTCTTGATCTTTCTTTCGTTGCAAGCCAACCATAGGGTTGATATCGATAAAAAATGTAATATCTGGCTCTAGGCCACCAGTGGCATAGGCATTGATCCCCTCAATGGTATCTACACCAAGTCCTCGTGCCACACCTTGATAAGCAATGCTGGCATCTAAAAAGCGGTCACAAAGTACAACTTTACCTTCTCTTAGTGCTGGCTCAATCAATTCTTTTACATGTTGCGCTCGTGCTGCTGCATACAAAATGGCTTCTGTCATTCCATGCATTTCTATATTGTTTACATCTAGAATGATGGAACGTATCTGTTCACCTATCGCAGTACCCCCAGGTTCCCGAGTTACAATAACCTCATATCCCTGATTTTGTAATGCTTGCTGTAGTAATTGAATTTGGGTTGACTTCCCTGAACCATCAGGGCCATCCATTGTAATAAACCATCCTGTCATGGCGCACCTCTTTTTCTGTCCTCTAGTCGTTGTATTGTTTCCCCTGTTGTATCTCCCATGCCAATAAGAGAAACTCCTCCCTTAAGAAGGTCTTGGATCTCTTTAAGTAATTCTTCTGTCATCACTTCCCCTGGCACAAGAAGTGGAATCCCTGGGGGATAGGGAATGACAAACTCCCCAATAGCTTCTCCTACGCTGTCTGCCATCAAACAAGGACTATGTTCCATAAAATTAGCTTCTCTAGGTGTATATCGGGTCTTTGGAATACTTAGGCTCTTACTCAATATATCGGTTGAAAACTCCTTTTTCTTTAGCAACCTGTCCACCGTAAAAAGACTATCAACCAACCTCTTAAATCCGCTAGTTTCATCAGATACTGTCGAAATGCCAACCAAATGTCTAGGCCCAGATAACTCCATTTGAATCTGATGGGACCGGCGAAGAATCCTTTCAACCTCGGTTCCATATGTATCGGCATATCTGGTAGAAAGGAGGATCTTAGAAAGATCTACATCTGCAATACTTCCTTGTCCTATGACTTCTTTGCCCACTAACTCTAATACCTGAAGAGAGGCTAATTTCTCCCTAAAGAAATATAGACTTTCTAGAAAGAGATTGAAATCTTCTCTTCCCCTCTTTTCTAACTGGTACCTACAATAATCTAGTCCTGCCATAAAGAGGTAAGAAGGACTACTACTCTGAAAAAGTGACAACCGCTCTCGTATCTTATCCCTTGATACTCGATGCCCCTGTACATGCAGCATAGCAGTTTGAGTAAAAGCTGGCAAGGTCTTATGAGTGCTTTGAATAACTATATCTGCACCAGCTTGTAGAGCTGTCATAGGAAAATCTACATGAAATTTAAAATGAGCTCCGTGGGCTTCATCTACAATAAGAATTTTATCTTGTTCATGGACCATTTGGGCAATGGTAGAAAGATCTGATGTAAATCCTTCATAAGTGGGACTCACCAAAAGAACAGCTTTGGCTTCTGGGTACTGCGCTAGTTTATTTTCCACCTCTTTTGGTGAAATCCCTCCTGTTAGTCCGTACTCTGTAAGCACATCTGGCATGATGTATTTTGGCTTTACACCTGTCATGATCATACCACTATAAACGGACCTATGACTATTCCGTGCAACAAGTAAAGTATCTTCAGGCCCACAAGTTGCTGCTATCGCAGTTAAAATTCCAACAGTAGAACCATTAACTAAGAAATAGGTATCTTCCGCCCCAAAAAGCCTAGCAGCTAACTTCTGTGCTTGTGCAATAGGCCCAGTGGGGGCATACAAGTTATCCAATCCTTCCACTTCCGTCAAATCCAATGTCATAGGATGAGGTAGCTGTAATCCTCTCCCTTGTTTATGTCCTGGTGTATGAAAGGGATAGATATTTTGGTTGTAATAAGATCTTAATGCATCGTACAATGGTGCATAATTCATATTTCATAGCCTCTGTCTCTCTCCAATGTTTTTTACTTATTCTAGGATGCATTGGTCATTATATTTACGATGATGTTATCTAAACAATTCTGTATTTACAGTATAGCAGATATTTGATTTTCTGAAAAGATTTACGAAAAATTTTATCCTCTACAATAAATATATACTTTCGCAATTTCTTGCCTGAAATCTAAATAACTACGAATATCTTCTGGTACCTCTTCCCATAATCTTTGTTTCTCACCTTTTTCATAGCAACGGATAAAATACTGGCTCATTTCTAGATAGAGCCGCTGTTTAACTGCATTTCTATGAAAATTACAGGGGTTGGGATCTGAAAAAAATTCTATGCTTTTTGTGATGATGATTTCTTCTTTTATAGGCAAAGCTGTAATGGGGTATCCACCAAGTTCACTCCCATGTACTGTTTCAAACATAAGATAATAGTGTTTCACTACCATAGTCTCCCTCCTTCCTTAACTAGTCCCCTTTTCTTATGATATGCTGAAAAAAGAAAATTAGTGCTGTGGACAAGGGTATAAGGAAAAAAAAAGCACCTTGAGGGGTACTAAAAGAGTCTTTGACTCTTTGATTCATTGCGAACCCTTTTTCTTTAGTTTTCTACCATACATCATTTTATCTGCTTTGTCTATTAACTCTGCTGCTGTCTCTCCCGATCCTCTTTTATGTTCACATAAACCATAACTAAAGGACATTGTAAAGGGAAACTGTTTCTCCTGATTTATTTTATCTACTTCTTGTTGTATACGCTGGATCATATGAGTAACTTCTTCTTTTGTTGTATGAGGAAAGACAATTAAAAATTCATCTCCACCCATACGAAATGCTTGATCTTCTTTTCTAATTTGTTTTGTTAAAAGACGACTAAAAGTTTGAATAAAAAGATCTCCTTGAATATGACCAAACTCATCATTAATCTGTTTTAGGTTATCTAAGTCTATAAAGCATATTGTAATGGGGTTACCATGATGTCGAGTTTGATTGATTTCTTTATTTAGCCAAATCATACCTACTCTACGATTGAATAGACAAGTCATATCATCTCGTGCAGCATAATGGGCTAACCGCCTATTTTCTTCTTTTAAACGCCTAATCATTTGATTTTGTTTTTTTATTATTTCTATCA
>JAAZLH010000018.1 GCA_012799415.1 Candidatus Epulonipiscium sp.
ATCTAGTCTTGAATCTACAGCATCTAGTCTTGAATCTACAGTATCTAACCTAGTATTTACTTCTTGGAACCCTTTTTGCATTTCCCCTTTTACGGTTTGCATTTCATTCTTCATGGTTTGCATGTTACCTTGCATAGTTTGCATTTCACCATACATTTTTTCTAGCAGGTTTAACATTCTTTCACCCTCCACCCTAGATCCTCCTTTGTTTTAAATTTGATTATTAGAAGTATGATATTGTTCGTATTTAGCTGTTACTTGTTCTAAAGTTACAGTACTAAATACAGATACGTTACTTTCATGAGCTTTTTGAAAATATTCCTTTGCTAAGTCTAAATTTCCTTGCTGCTCATAAATTAAGCCTAAATAATACTTACTATCCACCATTGTATCTTTTTCTTCTAAAGCTTTTAAAAAATATTCCTCTGCTTTTTCTAAATCATTTTGGTGAAAATAAATTTGTCCCAGGTTATCAAAGGCAGGACCATGAGTGGGGGTATCCTCTAATGCAAGTTGGGTATAGTGGATTGCTTGTTCAAAGTCTTTGTTTAATAAGTACAGGTACCCTAAGGTGGTATAAGTGTCAGCAGAAATATAATCATATTTAGCTCTCATTTTCTCTAAAACTTGAATAGCTTCTTCGATCTTACCCATTTTCCATAAACAAACAGACTGATTGGTATAAGCAATTTTATCCATGTAAATGGTAGGATTAATACGGTGAATTTGCTGAAACAAAGGTAACGCTTGATCAAAGTTTTCTTCTCGAAGAAGAATTAAGCCATAGGCACCAAGGGAATAGGAACTTTTTGTTTTATACTTAATAGCTAGCTTATACATCGTAACAGCCCAGTCTTGCTTCTTAAAAATAACTTGAAAAATGTAACCCGTAATCCCTAAAGAAGTTCCCCAAAAAGCAAGATATATAACAGAAAGATATAATAACAATACGCCTAGAAATACATACCATGGATCATGGCGCATTCGAATAAAAAAGATATACGATAGGATCATAAAAACAAAAGTAATAATCCAGCCTATTTTAACTGATTTTTTCATAAATAAAATCCCTCCTAGGGAATATTGTAGCATTCTAGTAAAGGAAGTACAAGATATTTTCCAATTAAAAAGCATCCATTTTAATGGACGCTTTTTAATACAAAAGGGGTTTTTTGTAATGTTTTTACTAATGGAATAGCTAAAATTCCGGATACAAGGACTTGGATCATATCTCCCGGAATAGAACCAAAGGGCACAATCCAGTTATGATAAAGAATCACCTCTGTGAAGTAATAGCCAATAATCATCCAAATGCCACTAATGCCAATGGCTACTATATTCCATTTCATATGTGTACCATTTTTCCCACCACGAAGGGCTATAAAACCAATAATCTCAGCCATTATCCAACGAATAATAAAGGTAAAAGGGGCCCAAACAACCCAACCTGATAATATATCAAATAAGGTCATTCCAACAGCGCTAGCAATGGCCCCTTTTCTTGTGCCAAATACTAGGGTGGCTGTATAGATCATTACATTCCCTAAATGTACAAGACCACCCTGTCCAGCAAAAGGAAGTCGAATATTAATAAATCTTGTAGCAATAAAAACCAATGCAATAAGTAAACTTGTAATCACCATATCATGAGTTGTTATAGATTTATATTTTTGTGTATTCATTAAAATTTACCTCTTTCTACCCTAGATATCTATACTCTCTCAGCAATACGATAAATCATTCTTTCAGTTTCGTTCCAGCCTAAACAAGGGTCTGTAATAGATTTTCCATAAATATTATCACCAATTTTTTGGGTACCTTCTTCAATATAACTTTCAATCATTAATCCCTTTACCTTTTCTCTTAGTAGAGGACTATATTCTCGATTTCTTATAATCTCCATGGCGATTCTTGGTTGCTCTTCAAAACGTTTCATAGAATTAGCATGGTTTGTATCAATGATAATAGCAGGGTTTTCTAACTCTCGTTTTTCATATTCCTCTATTAATACCATTAAATCCTCATAATGATAATTAGGAATATTTTGTCCATGACGGTTCACAGCGCCACGCATAATAGCATGGGACAAAGGGTTTCCAGTTGTTTCTGTCTCCCAGCCGCGGTAAATAAAAGTGTGACTAATTTGTGCAGCCTTAATAGAGTTCAGCATAATAGAAATGTCTCCACTGGTACAGTTTTTCATTCCAACAGGAATTTCTAATCCACTAGAAGTCAGGCGATGTTGTTGATTTTCTACGGATCGAGCTCCAATGGCTACATAGCTTAGTATATCGTCTAAGTAAGAATAGTTTTCAGGGTACAGCATTTCATCTGCTGGAGACAGACCAGAAGCTTCCATAGCACGAATATGCATTTTTCTAATAGCATGAATTCCCTCTAGCATGTTAGAGGCTTGGTCAGGCTGAGGCTGGTGAAGCATTCCCTTATAGCCTTCTCCTGTGGTTCGGGGTTTATTTGTATATACACGAGGAATCATTAAAATAGAATCTTTTACTTGCTCCTGTACTTTTGATAATCTCTCCACATAATCACAAACAGCATCCTCATCATCAGCAGAACAAGGCCCAATAATTAAAATAAACTTATCACTTTCCCCTGTAAAAACTTTAGCTATTTCTGCGTCACGCTCTTTTTTCATTTTTTTAAGATGAGCTGGCATAGGTACTTCAGACATAATCTCTTCTGGGGAAGGAAGTTCCCTTATAAATTTTAAACTCATACATATCGTCCTCTCTTTATGCAAACATATTGCTACGTAAAATTTTTAATATCATAATACATATTGAATAAGAATGCAAGTATTTTCTGAAAAATGATTATTTTATCAAGATAAACTTCGTCCTTGACAATGAAAATAGATATGTTACAATGGTCTATAACGTAAAACAAAAATCTAAGCAAAACAATAGAGTTATTATCATAGTGTCAATTACAATGAAAGTGAAAAGTAGATAAATATTTCCTTACTAGAGAGAGAATGTCATAGGCTGAAAGCATTCTTAAGGTTCAATATTTATTGAAGTTCCCACTGGAGTTGCATTTCTGAAATTTTATGAATAAAATATTTTCAGTAGGAAATGCCGGGCAGTCCGTTATCCTGATGAGTGTCTACTGAATTTTTATAAAAGGCAGTAGAAAGTAGGGTGGTACCGCGGAATCACTTCGTCCCTTGTGTGGGATGGAGTTTTTTTTATGCCTTTTTATAGATGATGTAGATATAATTTCTATTGCATATGAGGTTCTTATGTAGGGAAGATCCCATATTCTTAGGATATTAATAAGGATTTATATTTCTAAAAATAGAGAAAAGAGAGGAGTTTTAGTATGAAAGATTTATTACAACAAATTCAGGAAAGAGCGATAGAGGCTTTTTCAAATGTCCAAGATCTTAAGACATTAGATGAAATTCGTGTAAAATACTTAGGAAAAAAAGGCGAATTAACTCAAGTGTTACGAGGAATGAAAGACGTTTCTTCAGAAGAACGCCCCCTTATTGGGCAATTGGCTAATGAAGTTCGTAATCTATTAGAAAAAAGGCTAGAAGAAACAAAAGAAACTCTTTCTAAAGAGGTCCAAGAGGCGATGTTAAAGAAAGAGATTATTGATGTTACGATGCCAGGAAGAAAAACAGTGATGGGACATAGACATCCCATGAGTACAGTCTTAGATGAAATTAAACATATTTTCCTAGGAATGGGATATGAAGTTGCAGAAGGACCAGAAATTGAGACAGATTACTACAATTTTGAAGCTTTGAATGTGCCAGAACATCATCCTGCTAAAGATGAGCAAGATACTTTTTATATATCAGGAGAATATTTATTACGAACTCAAACATCTCCTGTACAAGTGAGGGTAATGGAAAACAAACAGCCGCCTATTCGTATTATTGCGCCAGGACGTGTTTATCGGTCTGACGAAGTAGATGCTACTCATTCTCCAGTTTTTCACCAAATTGAAGGCTTAGTGATTGATGAAAATGTAACTATGGGAGATCTAAAAGGGGCTTTAGCAGTATTTGCGAAAGAACTTTTCGGCTCAAATGCAAAAGTACGTTTTCGTCCCCATCATTTTCCTTTTACAGAGCCTAGCGCGGAAATGGACGTATCTTGCTTTATGTGTGAAGGTGTTGGTTGTCGTGTTTGTAAAGGGAGTGGCTGGATTGAAATATTAGGTTGTGGTATGGTACATCCAAAAGTACTAGAAATGGCTGGTATTGACTCTACTAAATATAGTGGATTTGCTTTTGGAATGGGCCTTGAAAGAATTACATTACAACGTTATGATATTGAAGATTTACGCTTATTTTACGAAAATGATGTTCGCTTCCTAAAACAATTTTAATTGATGTAAG
>JAAZLH010000147.1 GCA_012799415.1 Candidatus Epulonipiscium sp.
GAGATAAGTGATATAGTAAACATTCCAAACATGATCATTAATGATATTGCTTGATATGTATCCATACCACACCACCTCCTTCCTTTATGAAATGAGGTGGTAAACACACTCTGCTTTTCCGATTACCTTATCCTACATACTAACATAAAAAAGAATATAATTAAAGATAAACAATTATCCTGCCTATTAAACATTTCTGTTTTTTTCAATTGTATTACAATTCCCCACTCCCATAGAAATCCACATCTACTATATGTTATAATGAAATTGGATTTATTGGAATAAATTTCTATTGAATTCTTGGTGAAATTTGCCGATATATATAGATGATAGAATTATAAATCCTGTCCTTATTTTTGTTCTTGTTTTTTGTTTTCGTCATTCTGAACGAAGTGAAGAATCTTGTTTTTGAAAAAGACCCTTGATTACATTCAGGATGACAAACGTAGGAATATATTCATTATGACAAATTTGGGAAAGTATTTGGAGTGACAAACAAAAGGTATTCAGGATAATTAAATTAGAAATTTTAGTGAATTTATAAAATAGGGGGAGATTTTATGAAAAGAAAGGTATCTGTATTACTATTAATTGCGATGATAATGCAACTAATACCAAATATAGGATGGGTTCAAAATGTTTATGCTAATATTGAACCAGATATTTTTAATATTAGAATAGAACAGGTTCAAAATACTAAGAAGGAGACTAGTCTTAAAGTTATTTTTAGGGGGATAGGTCTTAGAAAAATACAGGCAATCGTAATTAAAGAGGAATCTAGTGGAAAAGCACTGAACAGTATTTCTTCAGAAAATCTAAGGGTTGTGAATGATGAAGAAATAATAGCAGAAAATATAGAAAGTTTAAGTTTATTGTTAAATGGGGGATTCGACAGGGATTTGGTATTTGATTTATACTATACTGATGGAAATAAGACTGAAAATAAAGACAGTAGTAACACTTTTAAAATTCCAGAGGAAAACTTTCCAGAAGTAAGTAATATAAAATTAGGTGAAGATCTTATCAATCCTCCTGATTGGCCTGCTCATGTAATACAAAAGCAAGGTCATGAATTCGAATTCCTTGGTAACAACTTTCAAGTAGATTATAAACTAGGTTTTCAAGAAGGGACAGCAGCAGTTACAATGCTAGAACATCTCACAGATTATGAAATAGGTTCCAATGGTACTAGCATAAAAGTTAAGGCTGATAGTAATAGAATTTCACCAGGTATTAATAAAAAGATGATTTTAGAAAAGAGAGTAAACACAACAGTTACCATGAGATATGTATTAGAAAATGCAGTTAACATCATAAAACCCTTAGATATAGGAGATCCATCCAAAGTACAGATATCACCACTAGAGGGAACACAGGGAACCTTAGTACGAATTAAGGTGGAAAAAGACACAGAACTTGTAAATCTTCAGACAAAAGTATATATAGGAGGAATGGAAGCCAAAAGAAATATAGTAGAAGCAGAAGGATTAGATGGTACATTTACCTACAAAGATGGCAGTACAGACAGAAAAGGTTTAGAAGTAATAGTACCTAAACTAGAAGCAGGTTCCAAACAAATTATAATCCAGAATTATTTGGGTGACACCTATATCCACAATGAAACATTTGAATATTTTGATGCCGATTACCCAAGGTTGAAGGTAGAGGGCATGAACCCAAGTTCTGGGCCAGTTGGCAGGAGAAATGATATTGATTATATAACCATCAGAAATAGCCTTGCTATACATAATTTAAAAGAAGTAAGTGATAAAACTAAAACAAGGGTTGCTATAGTTGATGAAAGCAAATTAAAATACCCAAAGTTTAAGGAAGAAGCGGAAAAAAACAGAAATCTACTATTTGTAAGATATGAATTAGAAGATGGCAGATCAATAGAAAGAAGAATTTCTTTAACCATAGGTTTACCAGCAGAAATCAAGGAAATGAAAGGCATACCTAGTGGAGAATTTGAAATATCCACATTACCATCAACAGTAGATATATCTGCTACAACTGCTGCTGTAGGAACTCCTGGGCCAACAGTTGTAAGAATTAGAACGGAAACGGTTTTATTAGATAAAGAAAGCAATGACTATAAGGAATTAGAATATGTAGCAGAACAGGCTCCGTATGTAGTAGCCGAATCAGCATATTATACATTTATTGCCGACGAAACCACACCAGTAATCAACAATATTATACCAAAACAAGGACCATATGATAAAGATATTGTAGTAACCATAGAGGGGCAAAACTTTGATGTCCGTCATATAGATG
Organism: Candidatus Epulonipiscium sp.; assembly: GCA_012799415.1. Taxonomy (GTDB): domain Bacteria; phylum Bacillota; class Clostridia; order Lachnospirales; family JAAYNZ01; genus JAAZLH01. The sequence goes on from JAAZLH010000147.1 coordinate 2,278, forward strand.
GCAGGACATACTACCCTACAGTAATTATAGGAAAGAGTGGACAGTATAAAGTAATCAATAAAGATGGAATGTTTTTTAGTACCACTTCAGATGGAAATTATGATGTTGCAGATAAATTTGATGATACAAATGCTATAGAAATGACAGTATTAGATCAAAACGGCAATATAGTAGATGGTCAAATCCGTAAAAAGGGAACCCGTATCAAGCTAACTATACCAGGTGATCATATTAGAGGATATTATACAGGGGCAGCAGATGTTTTTATAAGAAATTCTACAGTGACAGGAGAACTGGGATCAGTGGGTAGCAGAGATAACTTCTTTGAATACCTGCCAAAGGCCAATATAAATCCTGAAATAGAAACTGTAGTTCCAGACCAAGTAGCAGTAGGCAGCAAAGAAAGAGTAACCATAACAGGACGTAATTTTCAACCCAATTTAATAGTAACTGTAGACGGGGAAATCATCCCAAATCCTGTAATCAACCCAGCAGCAGGAA
>JAAZLH010000148.1 GCA_012799415.1 Candidatus Epulonipiscium sp.
AAGTAATATAGGATGATAACATATGCTAGAGCTCAATAAATATTCTACCAATAAAATTGAATAGTTAAAAGACTTTTTTACTGTAGCCTTTGTTATTATGGTTTTAATACTGACTTTGTTCTTACACCAGCTAACGTAGACGACCGGGAAGCTGTATGGGAACTAGTAGATAAATATGAGTCTATCACAGTCATAGGTGATAAGGGGTATATCAATAAAGTTTTAGCCAAATCTTTGTGGGGACTTATAACAAGGCTTAGAACCAAGATATTGGCTCATAATCTTTGTTATTTTATCCATACACTACTTGGTAGAAATATCAATATAGGTAATATTAAAGAACTTATATTTGGATAATATACCCAACCTCATTTCAAAGGGTACTATCTTTTTATAAAAATATTCTGGTAAGTTTATCCTATCTTAAGTTTACTAGCACAACAGGTTAATTTAGCTTAATTTTATAAAGCTCAACATTTTCTTTGAATTAAAATTAATTTTATAAACCTTGAATATTAAATTTAAAAGTGCTAAAAATATGAATGAGTGTAACGAATCAGAACAAAGTTCATAAAATGATATTGAAATAAGTATAAATGTACTATATAATATATGTATAAAGGAGAATGTTGAGATGAAATTTAAAAATATTGGAGAAGTAATTAGTTCCTTAAGGAAACAAATGGGTATAACTCAAGAAGAGCTTGGAAATAGAGTAGGATTAAATAGGGTTACAATTGTAAAAATAGAGAATAGTCAAAGAGCCTTATCATTAGAAGAAGCAGTAAATATCGGCAGGGTGTTTTCAATTGATGTTGATAGCTTATATGGGTATGTGAATAATTCAGAGGATGAAAAAACAGAAGAGCCTTTTGTTATGGCTTTTAAGGCTAAAGGAATGGAAAAAAAAGATTTGCTAGAAATTAGAAGAATTGAACTGCTAATGGATGCTTTACGCACACAAAAAGAAATTCTTAGGGGTGAGTAAAATGGCTGATTTTAGAGAAATAGCATATGAAAGAGCTAGAAATTTTAGAGATAAATATGGACTAGGAAATTATTGTGCAACTCATCTATTAGAGATATTGGACCTACTAGAAAAGGATGAGCGAATTAATATAGAGCTTATAAGGAGTCCATTTAAAAATCTAAAGTTAGCTGGATTTATAGGTTACAAGTACGATACTTTTGTTATTTTCATAAATACGAATCAAACATTGGGGTATGAAAGATTTACAATAGCTCACGAAATATATCATCTACTACAAAATAGAGTATATATAAAAGAAAACTCAGTTATTGAAGAAATTGTAGATAATGAAAGTGATGATGATAAAGATATTCATGAACTTATGGCAGACAGTTTTGCTGCTGAATTACTTATTCCGGAAAAGAGTTTGAGGGATAATCTTAAGGAAGTTACTGATAGTAATAATAAGAATATTGATACTGATATAGTAATTCAACTTCAACACAAATATGGTGTGGATTACATTGCCATGACAAAAAGATTAAAAGAAGTAGGCATTATTAATGACCAACAAAAGAGTCAACTTGAAGAGATATTGAGTATTGATGGTAAATTACAAGAGTTAACTAAAAAGTTGGGGCGTAGTAATAATCTTAATACTCCTTCGAAAGATAGTTATATTCGTCAAAAGAATTTAGAAGTGCTTAAGTCTAATTTTGAAAAGGGCAATACTACTTTTGATGATTTGGTAAGAATTTTTGGATATTTAGGGTCTACGCCAGAGCAGTTTGGTTATGAAGACAAGATAGGGCTAACACAAGATGCAAAGGATTTTATGAAGAGTCTACTGGACTAAGTGAGGAGTTGAAGTTTTGGCAAGAGTAAAAGCTATATTTGATGCTGATATTCTCATTCACTTAGTAGAAACAGATTCAATTAAGTTTGCACTCGAAACATTGGAATGTATTTTTGTAAGTGAATATGTTTATCAGTATGAAATAAAAAAAGATACAGAAGTAGGAAGAAAGATTAAAAAATTAAAAAATACAGAGAAAATTAAAATCTTACAATATAGGAGGTTAACATCACAGCAGCAAAAAGTTTACAGGGAAACTTATAAATTACTGAAGAAGGAAGATATAAGTGTTGATCCTGAAGAAAACCCCATTAATGAAGGTGAAAGAATAACAGCAGCTTTTGCAAAGTCTTGTAATATATATTATTATATGTCTGATGATAATAGAGCTGCACCCTATATAAAATCTTTAGCAGCTGTTGAGGTTATTAATTTTTGTGACATATTATTTTTATATCTTTGGGTATTTGGAAAAGATGATATTGAACAGTTAAGAAAAAACTATAAATCTTTTATTAATTCATATGATGCTGATAAGATACCAAGAATAATTAAAGATAAGGGAAGTATACTTACTTTCGAAAAAATGATGGGAAGATGTTATGATAAATTTCATAATAGTGATAGGTTAAAAGGATTAATAAATAATATAAAATTTTATGCAAAGCACCAAGCGAAAATGGTTGGCGTTTTTTTTATGCCTAAATATAGTATTTGACGATTTCAATACGTTTTTCAAATATGGTTTATCCATATTAAACAGCCAGTAATATTTTCAAAATAATAGATAAAGTAATGCGGGTTAATCTGAAGACACTAATTTTTTCATTAAGAAGAAATCCTAAATTAGCGGAAATAATCAGAATTTTGAAAAAGATATAGAATTAATAATTTCGTCTTTAATCTTCCTAAGGTATTCATTCCAATGCAGGAGGGGGAGGGCAGGCTACGGGAGCCATGGCTTTTTATCATCCGAAGAGTACTTTAAGTAAAGAGTTAGCCCAACAAATGGTAGAAGAACTAAATGTAATCTGTCCGATTC
>JAAZLH010000149.1 GCA_012799415.1 Candidatus Epulonipiscium sp.
CTATATTTACAACATTAATTTATGGACAAGGATGGAAGATCATAGCCAATATCAATCAATTGGAGAGGCAATTAATAGGGGCAGAAGATGGACAACCTAGCTTGAAAATACAGCATAAGATTTTTTACTTTGGTGATTTGGATTACGAAGGAATTACCATATGGTATAAATTAAATCAAATACGTCCAATACATTTAGCTACTATTTTCTATAAAGAACTACTCAAGCAAAAAGAAAGCAAAACTTCAAAAAATCAGAAAAAACAAGAGGCTGCCCTTCAAAAATTTTTACATTTTTTCCCCGAAGAAAAAGAAAGGATTTCTGCTTTGTTTGACAGAGGAAGGTATTATCCTCAGGAGGCGATTACAGAGAGGGAGTTAAAAAGGCTTTTTATACAACTGGGGGGGATGGATATAGGAGGAGTGAGTAATGATTAATATGGTACACAGTGTGACTCTGCACTATAAAGAACGGATGGGACGTATTGCCTTGTTTGATCCCCTATACATACTTAGGAATAAAACCAAGAAAGACAATCAAGGAAAACCTATTGATTATTATGGAATAGGGCTGATTACGTTATTATACTTTTTTGAGAATATGTTGCTTCGTAACAAAAAAACAGGAAGCCAAGAATTGGCTGATTTTTTACAAGGTTTAAATAGGGGAGAAATGGACTTAACACCGGAAGGATATTTACAGCTTGCAAGGGATATTATAGATGTTTTTAGACCTTCAGGTGGTAAAAAAAACAGTAGGGAATTTTACAACTGGGAGACTAGAGCTGAGGATGAAGTAATATATTCTATCTTAAAGACAACAGAATACGATTCTGTTCTCAATAAGCAGTATTATACATTAGATGAGCAGGGGCTGGAACTTGTGTTTGCAACCAAGGAGTTTTTTAGTGAATTTCAACTTTCCATTAATCAGCTAATACTAAGAAAGCAACTAGAAAAAGGTGAATTTATAGGAGCATTAAGACAAATAGATGAGATGCGTATCAATGTGGAAAGTCTTAGAGAAAGAATGACTCAGATCCATAGTGAAATCCAACGTAGCATTGTGTCGGATAAAACATATGAGAGATATAAAAACATACTGGAGGATATCAATTTAAGACTTAAAAGAGAGCATGAAGAATTTGAAGAGTTAAAGAGTTTTGTAAAAGAAACGAAGGTAAGGCTTGGATACGAATTTTCAGGAGAGAAGGAACGCAAAACTTATGAGTTAGTATTAAAAATTGATTATGAACTAGGAGAGGTTCATGACACTCATAACCGATTATTAACAGAAAGTATAGAATTAAAAAATACAGCCTTACAGGCGGCTAAAGAATCATTATATTATACAGGAATACAATCTTTTAATTTTGAGCATGAAATTGTACAAAAAGTAGTTGCCACTCCCCTTCCAGTAGATATTTGCAGGATTTTAGTCAAGCCGTTTCTACCAATGGAGGAATTTCAAGAATGGTCTTTGCTGAGTATTTTTTCACCACAACGAATCGAAAAAGGAGAGGAATCGGAAAAAACAAGAACATTTGCTCAAATTGAGGAAGAAGAAAATAAAACGAACATACATATTTTAAGTCATAATTTTGGATATATTATGGGAGAAATTATAAAAAGTTTAGATGGTCGTACAGAAATTACGCTTTTAGAAGTAGTAAATGATCTAAAAAATAGAGAACCAAAACTATTAGAGCATCGATCTTTTTATGATTTTTGGCTCATAGGACACCAATATTCTCCCATTCGCTACGCAACTGAGGAAAATACAATATTTAATCAAGCCTTGGAACAACTTCCCAAAGAAGTTTCGGCTTTACAAATTCAGGAGCTTTCAGAAATGAAACAGATTACGCCAAGATACGCTATTCAGAATATGGTGTTAAGGCTTCAGGGCAATAAAAGCAAAAGTAAAACAGAGGAAATGTAATAAAGAACAGATGAAAATATGAATAGTAGGTGATGAAGATATATAATAACGAGCAAGTTATGCAGGCGTTTAAAATATACAAAGTTCTCAGGTCTAAGGGAAAGACCACGAAGGAAGAAAAAGACATTTATGTTTCTGATGATATCATTCGAAGTTTAGTAGAAGAGTGGGCAAAGGAAGAAGATGCTACCATTATTGTGGCGGGGCAGCAGTTACACCTAATTCCTTTAGCTGCTTATTCACCTTATCATATTAGTAATGAAAGTATAAAAAAAGAGCATTTAAGGTCGAAATCTAATAATATGGATATTTATCTTATGTACTTTTCTATTCTTGTATTTATAGGTGCCTTTTATAATAGTTTTCATACAATAGATGCAACAAGAGATTTTATCTTACTAGATGAATGGTTAAATATAGTGAATGACAAAATAAGTGGCATAGAGCAATATGGAGAAAAGCTAAAAGATTTAGAACAAGAATATGAATACAATTGGATAGGAATCATAGAAAAATGGACCGCTTTAGACGATATCAATGAGAGGGCTCAGTCCCAAGCCGGACAAACAAAAAGTCGTAAAAATTTTCTAATCGTAGTGAAAAGATTTTTAGAGGCGCAAGGACTTGTTGAAGAACGGGGGTATGAGGAACTTTATTTAACACAAAAGGCAAAAATAATAGTTGGGCGTTATTTTATGGAAGAAGAATTTAATAGGGGGATTCTAGAGGTCATTTATCGACAAGAAGAAGAGGGAGGTGAATAAAATGCCTGTTATTTCAAAAATAAGATTTAC
>JAAZLH010000150.1 GCA_012799415.1 Candidatus Epulonipiscium sp.
GAGAAGCGCAACGAATTCGTCTCGCTACCCAAATTGGCTCAGGTTTAGTTGGTGTTGTTTATATTTTAGATGAGCCTAGCATCGGACTTCACCAACGTGACAATGAAAGATTATTAAAAACATTAAAGCAACTCCGAGACTTAGGAAATACATTGATTGTAGTAGAACATGATGAAGACACCATGTATGCAGCTGATTATATTGTAGACATTGGACCTGGTGCTGGTACTCACGGGGGAGAAGTGGTCTGTCAAGGAACCATAGATGATATTTTATCCTGTGAAGAATCAGATACAGGGGCATACTTAAGTGGACGCAAGAAAATTGAAGTTCCCCCTATACGACGTCAGCCTAACGGAAAATGGTTGCAGATTAAAGGAGCAGAGGAAAACAATTTAAAAAATATTGATGTTGATATTCCTTTAGGTATATTTACTTGTGTAACTGGGGTTTCTGGCTCCGGAAAAAGTAGTTTTGTCAATGAAATTTTATATAAACGATTAGCAAGAGATTTAAATAGAGCGAAGATTAAGCCAGGTCAACATAAGGATATTAAAGGAGTTGAGCATTTAGATAAAGTCATTGACATTGACCAGTCTCCTATTGGGCGTACTCCTCGTTCCAATCCTGCTACTTATACAGGGGTATTCGACCATATTCGTGATGTTTTTGCAGCTACGGCAGAAGCAAAGATACGAGGATATCAAAAAGGACGGTTTAGTTTTAATGTCAAGGGTGGAAGATGTGAAGCTTGCCGTGGAGATGGAATTATTAAAATAGAAATGCATTTTCTTCCAGATGTATATGTACCCTGTGAAGTTTGCCATGGAAAACGGTATAATCGAGAAACCTTGGAAGTCAAATATAAAGGGAAGTCCATTTCTGATGTATTAGATATGACTGTAGAGGAAGCATTAACATTTTTTGAGCCGATTCCTAGGATTCATAAACGATTAGAAACCCTTAATGATGTAGGCTTGTCTTATATTCGTTTAGGACAACCTTCTACTACTTTATCGGGAGGGGAAGCTCAACGAGTAAAACTAGCCACAGAGTTAAGTAAACGAAGTACTGGAAAGACGATCTATATTTTAGATGAACCTACGACAGGACTACATTTTGCTGATGTTCATAAGTTAATCGATATCCTCCAACGTTTAGTAGAAGGAGGCAACTCTATTGTGGTCATCGAGCATAATTTAGATGTGATTAAAACAGCAGATTATATCATTGACTTGGGGCCAGAAGGGGGGCACCGTGGTGGTGAAGTCATCGCTAAAGGAACGCCAGAGGAAGTAGCTCAAGTACCAAATTCTTATACAGGAATCTTTTTAAAAAAGGTATTGGAGAAATAATTTTTACAAATGATTAGAAATATAAATTTTTTACAATTAGAAGTGTTTTGGTTTACTAGGGGTTAGTGGAAGGCGGATTTCCACTGATCCCTTATTTGATAAACCAGAAAGAATATTGATAATGAAAGGATCAAAATACAATATAATACTTGGTCAAAAGCTATTTGGGGTGTATAATAGAAACATAAAAAAAGCTACATTTTGAGTGTTTTTAGACAAAGAATTAGGGACTTTCTTAGCTTAGAAGAAAAGTATATTTTTTATAATTTTCTTCTAAGCTTTAATGGTCTATAGAAATAGAGAGGAGATAATAAAATGGCTTTTATACAATGTGATTTTTCTTCACAAGTACTGGGAATATCTACTTCCATCAATGTGGTATTACCTCAAGGAAGGGA
>JAAZLH010000151.1 GCA_012799415.1 Candidatus Epulonipiscium sp.
AAATCATCTATCTGTTATCGCTGGGCTTATTCAATTAGAAAAAGGAGAAAAGGCCTTAGAATATATTTATAAAGTTAGTGATATTGTAGATTCAGGCTTTGCTATTTCAAAAATTGAAAATATAGAACTGGCAGCTACTTTATATCGAAAATGCGCCATTGCTGAAAATAAAGGAATTATTGTAGATTTACAAATACATAGCGGTTTAGAAAATTTGCAAATACATAGTATTGATCTATGTAAGGTTGTATTTAATTTACTAGATAATGCAATTTATGAATTAGAAAATTATGTTATAGGGAAGGAAAAAAAACTTTCCATTACTATTGATGAAGATATAAATAATTATAGGATTAGTATATGTAATTCTTATCCTGTCTTGCCTACAGATATGTATCAACGTATTTTTGATAAAGGATATACAACAAAACAAGGAGAAGATCACGGGTATGGTTTATATATTGTAGAACAATTAATCAAAAAGAATAAAGGTACTATAGAAATTACAAGTGGAGCAGACTTTGGAACGAGATTTATCGTATCTTTTCTTAAAGGATAAAAGTGTGGAAAGAAAAATTAAAAATCCTAAATTTTAAATATTATTTTAGGAAAGAGGTGTATAGTATGAATGAGAGTTTTTTTCGAAAACATGAGAAATCGCTGAAGCAAATTGGGATTTTTGCCTTAAGTATTGTTCTCATTTATTTTATTGCTACGCGATTTTTAAGTTATGTCGCCCCTTTCTTAATCGCTTGGATTTTATCACAGTTTATAGACCCAATGGTTAGATTTTTGCAGAGCAAGGCACGATTTCCAAGGTGGTTAGCCACCTTAGTAGCTATGTTTATTGGCCTTGGTATTATTGGGCTAGCAGGCACGGGTATCGTTATGAGAATTATAAAAGAATCGATTCACTTTGCTCAAGATTTACCCGCCCATATTCAAAGTGCACAAGTAGTTATTGAAAAATGGGCTGGTAAAACTCAGAACTTTTATATTGCACTGCCAGATTCCATACAAGATATGCTTAAAAATAATGTGCAGAATATTGTAACTAGTTTATCCAAGGCCGTGGGCCCTGGGGTAGGCAAAGGTTCTATTAGTATTGTTGCTTTTATTCCCAACTTTTTTATCTTCTTTATTATTACTTTGGTCTCTCTGTTTTTCTTTAGCCATGACAAAGAAAAAATCAATACTTTTGTCTACAAACAGTTGCCTGATTCTTGGCTTTCTACTTACGGATTATTAAAAAAATCAATGACTGGTGCATTATTTGGTTATGTAAAAGCTCAACTTACATTAATGACTTTTATCATCATGATTTGTATTATCGGACTTACCATTGTAGGTTATGAGTATGCCTTATTTTTAGGTTTTGTTATTGGGTGTCTGGATGCTCTTCCTCTAATTGGAACAGGGGGGATTTTGATTCCTTGGGCTATATGGAAAGGAATTACAGGAGATATTCCTTATGCCATTGGTCTAGCAGTTACTTATGCATCTGTTGTTGTACTACGACAAATATTAGAACCAAAAATTGTTGGACATCATATAGGGATTTATCCTCTGGTTACACTAATATCCATGTATGTAGGTGTAAAAACTTTAGGTTTTATCGGCATTATTTTAGGACCCGTTTTTATTATTATGATTAAAACCTTGCAAGAAGTTAACTTGCTTCCCCAGTGGAAGCGGTAGACAGTAAATTAAAAAAAGAGGTGGTGAAATGATTAAAGTTTTTCATATCTGTTTTGGTGTGGGAGCAGGATTTACGGTTTTATCCTTTGCATTAGGTCAAATATTTGACTTTTTAGGCTTAGATGGAATTACTGACATAGAGTTGGACGCAGATTGGTTTGGATTTGGTATTTCACCATTAAAGCCTGTTGTTTTAACTGCTTTTTTAACGGTGTTTGGGGGCATAGGAACAATTTTAACAAACAAAGGTTTTTCTCCTTATATTACCATCAGCATCGCATTAGCCTGTGGAGTCTTTATTAGTGCCTTACTATATCGATTTATTATTGTTCCTTTACACAATGCACAAAACACAAGTGCAGTAGCACAGCAAGCCCTAATTGGGCATGCAGCAAAGGTGACATTATCTATTTCTGAAGATCAAATGGGGCGTATTTCTTATATTGTATATGGTAATACTTATTCTGCTCCAGCAAAGCCCTATCAAGGAGAACATTTACAAGTAGGAGATGAAGTTATTATTACAGATATTCATCAAAATATATTTTACGTAAAACGTAGGTGAGGAGGAAATTATGGGAGATCCAAGTACATTAATTATCATTGGAGTTATTATAGGGGTATTGCTTTTATTACTTTTAAGTGTGGCTACTATGTGGAGAAAAGTCTCTCAAGATAAGGCTTTAGTTATTACAGGCCTTAGAAAGAGAGTTATTTCTGGTGGAGGAGGTTGGGTTATTCCTCTATTAGAAAAAACTGATGTTATTTCGTTAGAAAACATGAAAATTGAAGTTCGAACCGGTGGCGCTCTTACTGAACAAGGAGTGGAAATTATTGCAGATGGAGTTGCTGTTCTGAAAGTAAAATCTGATATGGAATCTATCTTAGCAGCTGTTGAACAATTTAACACAGGTTCGGAAAAAACAACCATTGATGTGATTAAAGATACAGCAAAAGACGTATTAGAGGGAAAACTACGTGAAATTATATCAAAAATGTCTGTGGAAGAAATTTATAAAGATAGAGAAAAATTTGCTTCTCAAGTACAAGAAGTAGCGGCCCTTGATTTAGCAGATATGGGCTTAGAAATCAAGGCTTTTACCATTCGAGATATTAAAGATGATAATGGATATTTAGAAGCATTAGGGAAAAAACGGATTTCTGAAGTGAAACGAGATGCAGAAATAGCAGAAGCAGAAGCAGATCGTGAAACCAAGATTAAAACAGCAGAAGCTGCTAGACTTGGAAAGGAAGCACAAATTATTGCAGAAACCCAAGTAGCAGAGGCGACGAAGGATAAGGATTTGAAAGTACAATCCTATCGTCGCGTACAAGAGGCAGAAAAGGCTAAAGCAGATTTAGCTTACGCTATTGAAGAAAGTAAAATTCAACAAGAAGTTGAAGCAGAAAAAATGAAGGTTCAAATTGTAAGGAAAGAAAAAGAAATTGAACTAGCGGAACAAGAGGCCCTAAGAAGAGAAAGAGAATTAGAAGCAACGGTTAAAAAACAAGCAGATGCAGAAAAATATAGTTCTGAAAAAGGTGCCGATGCAAAAAGATATAGAGAAATTCAAGAAGCTCAAGCTCAAGCAGAAGCTATTAAAGCCACAGGATCGGCTCGAGCAGAAGCTAGACGATTAGAAGGTATGGCAGAAGTTGATATTATTAGAGAAAAAGGAATAGCAGAAGCAGAAGCCATGATGAAAAAGGCAGAAGCTTTTAAACAATACAATGATGCAGCCATTACTCAAATGATTATTGAGAAGTTACCTGAAATTGCAAGGGCTGTAGCAGAACCATTATCTAAGACAGAGAAAATTGTTATTATTGATTCAGGAGAAGGAAATGGAAAAGGTGGCGCTGCAAAGGTGACAGATTATGTAACTCAAATTATTTCTTCCTTGCCAGAAACAGTAGAAGCCATTACGGGAATTGATATTGGGGATGTTTTAAAAAGCCAAACCAAAGGTGCTACAACATGGGATCATTCAGCACCTACATCCAAAGAAGTAAATATAGTAGAAGTAGAGAAACAATAGAAGTAAGTATCCAATAGTTATCAAATAAAAGATTTAGGAAATAGAAAAGGGATGAAATCTAAGGATATTCAGATTTCATCCCTTTTTTGTTGTTTCAATTTACCTTACAATTTCATCAATTTTTTTCATTACTTCTGGAGAAAGTTTTATATCTAAGGCCTTTACATTTTCCTCTACCTGAGAAGGGCGGCTAGCACCCATAAGTACACTGTCAATACCAGGTTGGTGCAAAATCCATGCCAAGGATAGCTCAGTAAGGGAAATATTCAGTTCATCTGCAAGTACAATGAGCTTTTCTACCTTATCTAAATTTTCATCTGTTAGAAAACGTTGCATAGATTGGTTTGCTTTTGGATCTGCTGCACGGCTATCCTCAGGGATAGGATGTCCTTTACGATATTTTCCTGTTAGTAAACCTTGGGCTAAGGGAGAGAACACTACTAAGCCAATTCCGTTTAGAATAGAAGTAGGAGCAAGGGATTCTTCGATAGATCGATCAAATAGATGATAAGTAGGTTGGTTTACTACAATATGGTCTAATAAATATCGGTCTTGCACACGAAGTCCTTCTACAATTTGATCAGCAGTCCATTTACTAACACCCATGTATAGAATCTTACCTTGACGGATTAAATCGTCAATGGTTCGTAAACTTTCTTCTAAAGGGGTATTAGGATCAAAGCGATGGCAATATAGGATATCTAGATAGTCTGTATCCAAACGCTTTAGGCTGGCATGGACTTGTTCAAATATATGTTTCCTGGATAAACCAAAATCATTAGGGCCTTCACCCATTTTGTTAAAAACTTTTGTTGCAAGAACATAGGAGCTACGATCATATTTTCTGAGGGCTTGTCCCAGTACTTTTTCTGCCTCTCCACGTGCATAGGCATTAGCCGTATCGAAGAAGTTAATCCCCAATTCATAGGCTTTATCAATAGTAACTGTGGCCCGTTCAGCTTCTACGGAATTTCCATAGGTTAGCCAACTACCAAG
>JAAZLH010000019.1 GCA_012799415.1 Candidatus Epulonipiscium sp.
CACTTCTTAGGAAACATCCAGTTTTTAAGGAATATGAAATTGTTGTAGCTGCTGGAGATGGAAAAATTGATGATATGGTTGTTAATGAGAAAAGTTTAGATAGGGTTAAAAAGGCTATAAAAGAAAATGACAAAACTATTACCTTATCGGTAGGGCAGCTTACAACAGGAGTTACTATTCCTGAATGGTCAGCAGTCATGATGTTAAGCAATATGGAGTCACCTGCTCTTTATATGCAAGCTGCATTTAGGGCCCAAAACCCCCATAAATGGGTAGAAAATATAAATGGTAAAGAAGTTCTTTTCCAAAAGGAAAATGCCTATGTATTTGACTTTTCACCAGAAAGAACTCTAATTATATTTGATAATTTTGCTAATGATTTAAATTCACTGACAGTCAGCGGCGGGGGAACATCATCTGAAAGAGAGGGCAATATTAAGAAATTATTAAATTTCTTTCCAGTTATAGGTGAAGATTTATATGGAGTTATGAAGGAGTTAGACGTCATAGATGTTCTAACTATCCCTAAGCAAATAAAGGCAACCGAAGTTGTAAAACGTGGTTTTATGAGTAACCTTCTTTTTGCAAATATATCTAGAGTTTTTGCAGCACCTCAAGTTGTATTAGACACCTTGAACAATCTAAAGAAGGAAGACCAAGGAAAGCTTTTTGAACCGAATAAACCTGTCGATACGAAGGATATAGAACTTGATGATGAAGGTCAGGTTGAATTAGATAATGAAATTGTAATAAATAATACAGATGCAATTTTAGGCAATAAAATTTATGGTATCGAAGAGACTTTAACTGGTTCTCTAGATAGTAGTGGTGGGAATTTAGTAAAGGAAACTGTTAAGGATATTGTTAGTTCTGATGTAATAGAAGGTATTTTCAAAAAAAGCCAAGAGGTCACTGGTGCAACTAATCTGGATATAGATTCTACAAAAAGGATCTTAAAGATTAATCTAGAAAGAGAACTTGAAATATCTTTAAAACAAAAAGAAATAGATGAAGCTAAAGTAAAGAGAGATTATGAAGAAAAAATTAGTCAAACAGTCAAAAAGGAAGAAAAAGAACAACTAGAAAAAGCTTTTTCTAATACCATGGATGATATTTTAGATAAATTTAAGGAAGAAGTAAAGGAAAAAACTAGCAGGGTTATTGAAAATACAACCAAGGAATTTGTAGAAAATCAAGAAAGAAAAAAAGCTAATAAGGAAAAAAGTCAAATAGAAGATGATGTTAGATCTAGATTAAGAGGGTTTGCAAGAACTATTCCAAGCTTTATAATGGCTTATGGGGAAAAGGATTTGAACCTGGCTAATTTTGACTCTTATATTCCTGACCATGTATTTAAGGAAGTTACAGGAATAACTATAGACCAATTTAAGTTTTTACGTGATGGTGGGGAGTACGAAGAGGAGGGAGAAACCAAAGTATTTGAAGGTGGTTTATTTGATGAAATTGTTTTTGACCAAGCTATTCAGGAGTTTTTAAATAAAAAAGAAG
>JAAZLH010000152.1 GCA_012799415.1 Candidatus Epulonipiscium sp.
CTTAAATGACTAGCACTAATCTGTAACGTATCAGATATATTTTTCACATTAATATCCTCTCGGAAATGTTGTTGTATATAAGATACAGCCTCTTCCACATAAATAGTTTTCGTTGAATCATTCCCAATTAAATATTCCTGAAATAGCATAATCCGGCTATCATCCATTTTATCAATTTTACTTTGTATCTTATTGATATTTTTTCTTTTGTTAACAGCTTGGCAAGCATTACGGATAGTATTTACAAACTCTTTATCTTCAATAGGTTTCATTAAATAATCTACAACTCCTAGTTTTATTGCACTTCTAGCATATTCAAATTCACTATAGCCTGACATAATAATAAAAACTGCATCAGTTTTATCTTTCAGCCGTTCAATCATTTGTATACCATCAAGTCCTGGCATTTTAATATCTGTAATCACAATATCAGGAGAAAGGCGTAAAATCACTTCAATACCTTCGATACCATTTTCTGCTTCACCTACAACCTCGCAGTCGATCTTTTCCCATTCTGTTGTAAGTATTAACCCTTTCCTATGTAGGACAGAGTCTTCTACAATAACAACTCGATTCATGATTATTCCTCCATTATGATCATAGGCATAGTCACAATGACAGTAGTCCCAATTCCTACTTCACTTTTAATATCAATCCCATATTTCTCACCATAATAAAGCTTAATTCTTCTATCCGTATTTTTTAAACCAATACTCTCTATATCCTCTTCTTTGGTATTCCTTAACTCAGCAAGTTTCTTTTGATCGATACCTATACCATCATCTGATATCTCAAATACAATATCCTTATCTTTTCTATACCCTTTGATAAAAAGATTTCCATTGCCCATTTTATTTTCAATTCCATGTATAATTGCATTTTCCACAATAGGTTGTATAATTAATTTTGGGACATAACACTGGTATATATCAGGATCAACAGCAATTTCCATGTTAAATTTATCAGAATATCGTATTTTTTGAATGGCTAAATAACTATTGATAATCTTCATACTTTCCTCAACAGTTACAATATCTTTTTTATTATTAATACTATTTTTTAATAATATCCCTAGCTTTTCTACAATAATATTGATATCTGATAAATAGCCTAACTTAGCTAGCCATTTAATTGAATCTAAAGTGTTATATAAAAAATGTGGATTGATTTGAGAGTGCAAATCTTTGATTTCTGCTACACGTAATCGATCTTGTTTTTCAAGATTGGTTCTAAAAAGCTCATCTAAGTTAGCAATCATCTTATTCAAACCTTCTGCCATAGCACCTATCTCATCTTTATTTATAATAGGGGCTCTTGCCCCCATATTTCCCTCCTCCACTTGTTTCATCACTACTCCTATCAATTTAATAGGCCTGGTCACACTTTGTGCTATTAAGAAGGAGGCAATAAAACATAATAAAATAGCAATAATTGCAAGAGCTGCTGTAATCAATTTAATATAATCATTGTTTTGAATCACTAAATCCATAGGTAAAGTACATAGTACAATCATATCATTTTTATCAGAATTTTTATTTGCTACCAATACTTTTTTTCCTTTAAGACCATAGAATCTTGACCCATATTCTTCTTCAATAAGAGAATCCCTAAATTCTAGACTAAAAAATTTTTGTGTTAGTCCATTAAATACTTCATCATAAACAATATAAAACCTTGAATCCATAATGGTATAATTAACAGGCAAAATACTGGTGCTAGAATGTAGTATCGCTTTTAAAGCTTGCTGAGGTATATCGATAATGGCATACCCTATGATCTGATCCTGATCTCGTATGGCCTGTGCCACTGATAAAGCTATTTCTGTTCCCCCTTCGTTGATATAGTTATTCGTATACATAATGGGTCCAGTACTTTTTGAAACAGCTCGAAGCAATCCCCATTCACTAGCCCTTGTAGGATTATATGCTTTGGGTAGATAAGTCGTAGAAACATTGAAACTGTTGTCTGACTTAATAACATGCATTTCTAATTGTGAGGCCCTTCCTGCTAGCAATAAGTATATTTTTTTATAGATACGATTGCTATCATCCTTCGAATGTTCATTACCTTTTAAAATTTGATATAGTTCTTCATCCTGACAAAAAAGAGCAATGCCACTTTTGTACTCCTCTAATAAATTATCTAAGTTTAATCCTGCACTTTCTACCGTTGTTTTTAGCTCGTTTTCCACTTTATTAACTGATATTTTATTAGATAAAAAATTAGTAAAAAATCCAAAAAGAACAATAGGGAGTAAGCTGACGATCATAAAATATAAAAGCAACTTAGAAAAAAAACTGGTTGGTTTTATACTTTCTTTCACCTACACTCCCCCTTTGTTCTATCTTCTTCCTACTATAATCTATTTTGCATCAAATTTCAAATGACTGAGACCTTCCCTTTACTAACCCACATAAACAACAGCAAAGATATGACTGTAGCAAATGTTAGTATAGAAGCTAAGGCTGCCGCTGTACCAAAACTATTACGTACAACTTCTGTATAGATGGCAACGGAGATTGTTGATGTTCTCCCCGTATATAACATAATACTAGAACTTAATTCATTAATACAAGTAATCCAACTTAGTATAGCACCAGATATAATGCCTGGGGCCATTAACCGAGCTGTGATTTTAAAGAATGTTTTCATAGGTGAAACTCCAAGATTGATAGATGCCTCTTCAATGCTTGAATCAATCTGATATAAAATTGCACTTCCTGATCGAACAGTATAGGGTAACTTTCTGACCACATAGGAAATAATAAGAATGGCTGAAGTTCCTGTCAAAAGCAGAGGTGGCTTATTAAATGCTACAAGCAAACTAATTCCTAATACAGCCCCTGGAATAACATAAGGAAACATAATAAAAATATCTAATAAAGCTCCTGTTTTGCCTTTTTGCTTTACTGTCAAATAAGATATAAGCATACCAAAAACAATAATAAAAACAATGGCTATAGATGAATAAATAAATGTATTTGAAATATTTGTTGAAAGCCTGTGCATAATATTTGTATAACTCTTTAAACTAAAACCTTTTACAAATATAGGACCATTTGTATTAATAAAAGAAGTAATGACTACAACAAATTGAGGCAGCATAGCTACAAAAGTAATGAAAAAAATTAAAGAAGATAATAAAATTCTTTTTACCGGTTTTAACTGTACTACTTCTGGTGGCCGCATGGATGTCATCGTATAGTTTTTCTTTGATATGATATATCTTTGTAATAGCAAAACAACAGTAGAACAAAATACAATTACAACACTTAATGCACTAGCAAGGTTTGCATTACCACCTATTTCACTCATATACTCTTGATATATGAGTACAGGAAGTACCGGGTACCCTTCCCCAATTAACATAGGAGTCCCAAAATCTGCCAAAGAAGTCATAAATACAATGACTGCACCTGCCGCAATAGATGGAAGAACAACAGGCAAAGTAATAGTCATAATTCTTTTGAACTTACTAGCTCCTAAATTTTCTGCTGCTTCTTCAATAGATTTATCAATACTAGACATGGCTGCTGATACATACAAATAGATATAAGGAAAAAGTTTTAAAGTAAAAACCATTATAATTCCAAGTTTACCGTAAATAGGTGGCATAGTAATTCCTATTTGACTTAATAATTTTGTTAAAAAACCACTTCTTCCAAATAACATAATCCAAGAGTAGGCACCTATAAATGGTGGTGACATTAAAGACATGATAATAAATATATTAATAAGTTTTTTCCCAAATATATTGTATCTTGTCATTAAATAAGCCAGAGGAACACCGATAAGAATCGTTGTTAAGGTTGTAATAAAAGAAACAGATAAACTATTTTTAAGGGTATTGAAGTAATAAGGCAATGTAAAAAAATCTTTATAATTTTCTAATGTGAGACCTGTTGTTTTAGGAGTAAAGAAACTTCGATAAATCAATGATGAAAATGGGTAGATAAGAAATAACAGTAATATTAAAAAAGTTAATATTTTTGCCCATGTCCAAAAATCAAAGGGATTTCTAAAAATTTTACCACTTTTATCTTTGCTTAACATGAGATCACCTCTTGCTTTTCACTATCGTATACACTGATCTTTGCTGGATCAAAAGTGATTTTTACCTTCTCACCTATTTTTCGTACAACTTCTATATCTTTTGTATATTCATTAACTTCTATTGTTTGTCCATTTGATAATAGCACTTCATAATTCACAAAATCTCCAAGAAAAGTGGATAGTTTGATCTCTCCAGGCATTCCATCTTTTGAAAAAAATAACTGTTCGGGTCTTGCTGAAATAATCACTTTTCCTTCATATTTATAACGTATTGGGAGTGTAAATGTAAGATGATCTCCTAACCTAACTTCACCACGATCCTCATCATCTGTTTTGACCATTTCACAATCCAAAAAGTTAGATGTCCCTATAAATCCTGCAACAAAAGTATTTTCAGGTCTTTTATAAATATCTTCCGGACTCCCTATCTGCATAATGTTTCCATCTTTCATAATAGCTATACTATCTGAAATCGCCAAAGCCTCCTCTTGATCATGAGTTACATAAATGGTAGTAATACCAAGATCCTTTTGAAGTTTTCTAATAATAGTACGCATTTGCACCCGAAGCTTTGCATCTAGATTAGACAAGGGCTCATCCATGAGTAAAACCCCAGGCTCAATAACAAAAGCTCTCGCTAGGGCTACTCGTTGCTGCTGTCCTCCAGATAGTTCTGATGGTTTTCGATCCTTTAATGTACTAATCTGAACCATATCTAATGCTTCTTCCACTCTTTTTTTAATTTCATCCCGAGAGACCTTCTTTGCTTTTAATCCATATGCAACATTATCATATACAGTCATATGAGGAAATATAGCATAATTTTGAAACACCATTCCAATATCTCTTTTGTGTGCATCTACATGGTTGATTAATTTATCTCCAAAGTAAATACTTCCGCCGTCAATGGAGTTAAATCCTGCAATCATACGAAGAAGTGTTGTTTTCCCACATCCTGAAGGGCCTAGCAAAGTAAAAAATTCTCCTTCTTTAATCGTTAGATTTACCCCATTTACCGCGGTAAAATTACCATATCTTTTTACTGCATCTTTAATTACAACATTATGACTCATTTTCTCACCCCTAATTTCTATGATGTATATAGATATACACGCTCAAAACTGAACTTTCCATAAGTCCTATACCGTTCTCCTCTTCAGACCCTCTTAGTCCTTGCTCCATAAGTGATTTATTGAGTTTTCTTCTTTAAAACTCAATAAATCACTTAGTTCTTCCCTTAGGAAGAACTTCCTTATGCAACTGCCCCTAAATCCTTATTTGCCCACTACAATATCTTTCCACTGTTCTAGTATCTCTGCCTTGCTGTTAGACGCCCAATTAAAGTCATAATCAACCAGTTTTATATCTGATAATGGAGCCAATCCTTCTGGTGGTGCTAAATCTGTTCGGACAGGACGTCTATTATATTCTTCACTCATCATTTGTTGACACTCTTTACCTAGAACAAAGTTAATAAATGCTTTTGCATTTTCTTTATTTTTACTTCCTTTTACAAGAGATACACCGTCTGGAACTGCGGAAGTACCTTCTTCTGGATAAATAAAACCTACATCTGCACCTGCTTTTACATATTCTTGTGCAGATTTTTCTAATGTAAGCCCTACACTATACTCACCATCTGCTACACCCTTATAGACACCAGATGAACTTCCTAAAACTTTTCCATCCAAATTGGCAACAAATTCTCTAATAAAATCCCAACCCTTTCCATTGTCTTTTCCATAAGCTGTAACCATAGTAGCAAGAATTGTAAATGAAGATCCAGATTTTGCAGGATCAGCATAAGCAATTTTACCCTTCCACTTTGGATCCAGCAAGTCTCCCCAACTCTTTGGTACTTCATTTTCACTAACTAGTTTTTTATTATACATAATAACCATGGGGAGTGGAGATTCTCCAACCCATTTCCGATTTGTATCTTTATGACTTGCTAAAATAACGGAATCCTCGTCCGGAATAAATTCCTCAAAATAGTCTGAGTATGCTGCTAAAGATTCTGCCCCTCCCCCCCACAATACATCAGCTAATGGATTATCTGCTTCTGCTTCAATCCTTTTTAGAAGCTCTCCTGTTCCAGCTGCTACAACATTAACTGTGATACCTGTTTTTTCTTGAAACTCTTTTACTCCTGCATTTAAAGGATCAGCAGGATGTGGAGAATATACAGTAACTGAGCCTGAAAGCTTATCATTTTTAGAAGGTTCTTGGCCGGTAGGGTTTGCTGTACAACCTAACATAAGTCCTACTATCATGGCGATTGCTACTAAACTACTAATGATCTTTTTCATTTCATATGCCTCCTTAAAATACTTTGTATTGATCTTGTCGGAAGATTTCTCCTTGTTTTAATATTATATCAATTCCATGTCTAGTTCAACGTGACAATCCTATCATTTTGTTTAATATACACTCATTTTAGTTGCGAACATGGCTTATTATCGTTATTTCGTCCCATAAATTTTATTTAGATATATTTCTTATATGTTTTTTAAACAAAAATTTGTTTACTTAAAGAATTTTATATAAGAAAAATGCAAAAATCGTTTTCCACAATATTCCTTTAGCTATAAAAGAGCCGATAAAAATAAAACCTTTCTAACAGACCTAGGTATAATTAATCCTTTGTCTATAGAAAGGTTTTATCTTCTATCTATCCTCTATTTATTTTCTAGTATACTTAATAACCGTTTGGATTATTTTTTTGCCAGTTCCAAGCATCTCTACACATGTCTTCTAGGTTTTTTTCTGCCTTCCAACCCAATTCATTCCATGCCTTTGTTGGATCTGCATAACAAGTACCAATATCTCCTGGCCTACGTTCTGCAATAACATAGGGTACCTGCACACCTGCTGCCTTTTCTAAATTGTGTAAAACATCTAATACGCTGTATCCTGTACCAGTTCCTAAATTATAGGCTTCTACACCTTCTGTTTCCATAACTTTTTCTAATGCCTTCAAATGGCCTTTTGCTAAATCCACTACATGAATATAGTCCCTCACACCTGTTCCATCAGGAGTATCATAATCATTACCATAGACCATGAGTTTTTCTCTTTTACCAATAGCAACTTGTGTAATATAGGGCATTAGGTTGTTAGGTATTCCACTTGGATCTTCTCCTATTTTTCCACTTTCATGTGCACCAATTGGATTAAAATAACGTAGTAGTGAAATACTCCAAGATTGATCTGAAATATATACATCTCGTAAAATTTGTTCGATCATCAATTTTGTACTTCCATAAGGATTTGTTGTACTTAAGGGTAAATCTTCTGTTAATGGCGAAACATTATGCATACCATAGACCGTAGCCGATGAACTAAAGACCATCTTCTTTACATCATACTTTTGCATGACTTCGCAAAGTATTAAACTTCCTGTAATATTGTTATGATAATATCTAAGGGGGATGGATACAGATTCTCCCACTGCCTTTAATCCTGCAAAATGGATCACTGCCTCAATATGATTTTCAGCAAATATTTTCTCTAGTGCCGATTTATCTAATAAATCTACTTCATAAAATTTAAAGTCTTTATTTGTAATTTCTTTTATTCTCCGTAATGATTCTGGTTTACTATTAGAAAAATTATCAAGGACCACAATATCATAACCTGCATCTAGCAACTCTACACAAGTATGACTACCAATATACCCAGCTCCTCCAGTTACTAATATGGCCATCTTTCATTCCTCCATTCTTCATTATAACTCTATTTTAACACTTTTTAATGGATACACAAGTAAAAATTTGAATTATTTTTTATCTTTTATCTGTTATATGGGGTACAACATCTCCTGTTTCCAAGTAAAATTGAAGCAATCTTTCTTTTAAGGAAAGGATAATTTGTTGCATAGAAGGATCATCAATCCGATTAAATAGCTCTTTAGGATCATGAGTAAGATCATAAAATTCATCTTTCTCATATAATCTTTTTACATACTTATAATTCTCTGTCCGAATCATCACCGCTTTGGTATGTTCTGGTCCTTCACTTCTTTGTAAATTTACCCGTGGCCAGTATAATCCTTCCGGATTCTCACTGCTTCCACTGTCTAATTCCATACAATGGATTTCTCCATGCAAACGTCCTCCTTCACAGAAAACTGCATCTCGATGAATGTTTGTCTTGCCTTCTAAAATCGGGATCAAAGAGCGGCCAAAATGTGTGTGTCTTGGCTTAATTTTGGTTAGCTCTTCTACAGTGGCTGGAAAATCAATTAGCTCTACTAAAGCATCACTAATATGCGGTTTTACATTAACCCATGAAGGGGGTTTAATAATAAAAGGCACTTTGGTTAACACATCCTCAAAGGTGTTCTGTGTTTTTTCCACTAAACCATAATCTCCTGTAAAATCTCCATGATCACTGAAGATAAAAATCGCTGTATTATCATAGATATTGGTTTCCTTAAGTGCTTGTACTAAGAGCCCAAATTGATGATCTACTCTAGCACACATTCCTAAATACGTAGCTCTTAGTTCTTCCCATCGTTCTTCTGTCCAATTTTGTAAGTTTTGCCGCTGAGCTATTCCTTTTAAAATGCTAGGTTTTTCATCCCAAACAGGAGTAGGAATTCTTTCTGGAACCTGATTACGATCAATCATACTATACCAAGGCTCTTCTACACCATAAGGTGGATGTGGATAGGAAATAGGTAAATAAATACATAGTGGCTGGTCTTTTGGTGCGTTTTTAATAAAGTCAATGGCTCCCAAAACATGGTCCCAGTCTGAATCGTAATATACTTCTTCCTCTTCTGTATCCAACTCTCCTACATAGAAAGAATAATAATTATCTTCCTCTTTCGGACCTCGCCA
>JAAZLH010000153.1 GCA_012799415.1 Candidatus Epulonipiscium sp.
CATAACAACTCAATATTTCACTACTCTCCATACTAAAGATAGCAATTTTATCTGCAAAAAATAATCCATAGTAAAGAATATCAAACTCTCTTCGCTTTACTTGCTGAATATTACAATCAAAAGGATAGATACCTATTTCTTTACTCTTCATAGCCCGATTTGCTAAATTGGCTTCTAAACACTGTTGAATTAAATTAAACTCATTGATGACTTCTCTATTTTTCTTCATAACAGTAGAAAACTTCACTTCTACCCTTTTATCATTTACATCATCATATAAATCATGAAATTGATTTTGTGCATTAGATTTGTTATAAAGCTTTCGTATCATCAACTCAGCTACTGTTCCAAACCTCCGGGTTCTTAATGCGAAAATACCATCTTTGAATTGTTGAATTGTATGATTATTCATTTTTGCTAATTCCGCCTTTCAACCTCTATCAATAATTAAAGCTCATCATATAGGTTACTTTGCTCTTCTATACTGCCTTTTTGTATGATTTTCTTTACACTCTTTTCAAACTTTTTCCGTGGAAGCATTACCTGATGATTACACCCTTGACACTGCATACGAAAATCCATTCCCGTACGAAGAACCTTCCATTCATTACTGCCACAAGGATGAGACTTTTTCATTTGTACAATATCCCCTAATGAGAAGTCCATATTTTTTCTCCTTTCTATTTTATATAGATTTTTTTATTTTTCTATTGGTATTATAACATAAAATAACTAGAATGGTTAAAGAGGTAGCATCAATAGTGCTCGTAAAAACCGCAAAACAAAAAAGTGCGAAAACGCACTTTTTTTAAAGACTTCATCTAATTTTCTCTATATCCTATAAATCTATTTTCTTCTCTATTAAATATCCTGTTGATAAAAAAGCCCCAACGCTGATAATAATCTGTATAAGTAATCCAGCTATATTCAAATAGGTATCATAATTTCTACCAAATAATATGATATTTCCTATATCGTTATTTAAATTCGCTACTACATCTAATGTATTATAGTGAAGAATTCTAAAGCTATTTGCACTTAGGAAATAAGGAAATGCAGCACTAATCTTAAAAGTTAAATAACCGGTTAATCCATTTAAAACCAGAAATAAAATAAACCACAATCCTCCTATTTTTTTATTTCTAATACTAACTCGACTAAGTGCAATGGTAAAATAAATCAAAGCTAAAGTCATAATAGAAGATAAAATAGATGTAACCCCTAAAGCAAGCACACCTTCGTTTACTAACTCAAGAATTCCTCTTACGCTTTCTAGCCAGCTACCACTAAATAATAAGCTAGCAAAAATCAAATTATATATAGCTACAACTAGACCCAATACTGTAAACCATATCATAGCAACTATAAACTTGGCTCCCACAACCTGATTCCCTGTAAGCGGTAAAGTAAAAGTTAAGTAACCTCGATCTTCATATAGCTCTTTTCTAAAAGAACCAATAATATAGAAGAAAGCAGTTAAAAAAGCCCCAAAAATAACAAGTATAGATATAATCAAGATAAAGGGTGTAAAACCAAGGTTACCTCCCAATCCTAAAGCTGCTTCTGACAGCTCCATAGTCTTAGATATATTCAATTGTATCATAGTAGATGCAAGGATAATAATAGCTATAATACCAAAAACAAACTTATAACTTCCTTTGATTTCATACTTTATATATTTCTTCATATCTTCCCCTCCTATTCCCCAAATATATTCTTGTAAAGATCATCTATTTGCATGCCTCTTTCCTCTCTCAACATCTCTGCATTCCCCTGTAGAACGATTTGTCCGTCCCGTAGAAATATCACATCATCAAAAATACTTTCCATATCTCGTACCAAATGGGTAGTCACTAACATTGTACTATCTGTATTATAATTTTTAATAATGGCATCTAAAATTTGATCTCTAGCTACTGGATCTACCCCTGCAATAGGTTCATCTAATACATAAACCTTTGCCTTTCTGGATAAGACCAAGGTTAAATTTAACTTTTCTGTCATTCCTTTAGACAAAGAGTTAACCTTCATCCTCTTTCCTAACTTCATAAAATCCAATAATTCATAAGCTTTCTGTTCGTCAAAATCACTATAAAAATCCTTATAAAAACCAATGGCCTCTTGGACATTCATCCATTTATAGAGAAAATTTCTGTCTGGCAAATAAGATACAACAGCTTTAGTAGCAGCCCCTGGCACTTTTCCATCCACTAATATTTCACCTTTAGATTGTCTTAAAATTCCTGTTATAATCTTAATTAAAGTAGTTTTTCCACTTCCATTGGGACCTAATATACCAATAACCTTTCCCTGCTCAACATTTAAAGATATATGATTTAACGCTTGTTTTTTAAAATAAGATTTAGACAACTCTTTTATTTGTATGATGTTCCCCATTATTCTCCCCCACTTTCCCGCTCTTTTACTAGCTCTATCATTTTCTTCAGATCAAACCCCAAAGCTTTCATCTCTATAATGAAATGATTCACTATGGCAGATGCCATATGGTCCTTTAGTTTATTTGTTATATCTTTTTCTTCTGTAACGAAAGTTCCCATTCCTCTTTGAGTAAAGACTAAGCCTTCTCTTTCTAGTTCTTGATAAGATCTCTGAATAGTATTCGGATTCACTTTCAACTCTGCTGATAACTCTCTTACAGATGGCAACTTCTCTCCCTCCTTTAATTCCCCAATAACAATTCTTTTCTTTATTACATTCATAATCTGCATATAAATAGGTAAATTTTCATTGAAATTCATCTTTTCACCTCCATAGTTCACGATTCACTGTGTTAATTAAATAGTACACTAACATTATATGTCTGTCAACTATTATTATGCAGACTCATTATACTTTTTTATTCAGGAAATAAAAAAACCTATCTTTCGATAGGCTTTACAAATTACAAGATGGCTGATCCTCTTATTTTAGCTACAAGATCAGGCTTATTGGTGATGATTGCGTGTACTTCATAATCTAACATTTTTTTAATCATTTCCTCTTTGTCTACTGTCCACACATTAATATCAATGCCATATTCTTTGCATTTTTCTAAAATATTAGGCGCCTCTAAATTATAAAAAGAAGGATGAATTGCCTGAACACCTAAATTTTTTGCATAGCTTGGTACATCAATCCAACCATCGGCATATAATATTCCTAACTCTACTGTAGGAGATAACTCTTTAAGTTTCATTAAACTATAATGATTGAAGGAGGAATAAATAACCCTCTCTTGCATTTCCATTTTTTCTGCTAACTCAATCAGTTTCTTTTCTATCCCTTCATACATAACAATCCCTGTTTTTAACTCAACATTAATTTTTAGATCTGTTGGCTTTATTAGCTCATAAACTTCTTTAAGTGTGGGAATCTTTTCTCCTTTATACTCTGAAAAATGATTAGAAAAGTCAAAGCCCTTTAGCTCTTCTACTGTGTAACTATTAACTAATCCCTTTTCATTACTGACTCTATCAATGGTGTGGTCATGTGTAACAACAACCTCTCCATCTGCACTTAAATGAACGTCCAACTCAATGCCTTCTGCTCCCTGCTCCATTGCAAGTTTAAATGCACTTAAGGTGTTTTCTGGCGCATAAGCAGATGCTCCTCTATGCGCCCAAATTTTTGTTTTCATCCTTATCTCCTCCGCTCTTTTATAGTACTGGCCCCTTTTTGATTCTTGCTAAATATGATATGAAATATGTATGTCCTATATTATTACCTCTTATTGGAATAATAACATATTCCTTGGGTTAAATCAATTTTTTCTATTGTTACTTTCTTAAGCAACAAACTTTTCTAGTTCAAAAAAGCCTATAGATTCTCTTTAAATTTGAAGAAAAGCTACAGGCTTTTTAGTCATTTAACCATTCACAATTTGCCCTCCATTGATATGGATTGTTTGTCCTGTTATATAGGTAGATCCATCGGCTGCTAAAAATACATATGCTTCAGCTAACTCTACAGGTTGTCCTGGTCTTTTTAGGGGCGTACTTTCCCCGAAACTTTCCACCTGTTGTTTATCAAAAGTAGATGGAATCAAGGGAGTCCATATTGGCCCAGGAGCTATTTGATTAACCCGAATCCTTTTACTTGCTAAGTTGAGGGCAAGTGACCTAGTAAAAGTGGTAATGGCTCCTTTAGTAGCAGAATAATCGATTAGCTCAGCATGCCCTGCAAAAGCTGTAACTGATGAAGTGTTTATGATTACACTTCCTTCTTTTAGATAGGGTAGTGCTGCCTTTGTTAAGTAGAACATTGAAAATATATTTGTTCTAAAGGTTTTTTCCAATTGCTCATCTGTAATATCTTCTAAGTTTTTTTGGGGATGCTGCTCAGCAGCATTATTCACAAGAATATCTAATTTCCCATATTCTCTAATTGTTTTTTCAACAATTTCTTTATCAAATTTGCCATCTCCAATATCTCCCTTTATCAATAAGACTTCTCCATTATAAGCTTCTATCACATCTTTTGTATCATTAGCATCTTTATCTGCAATATTATATACAATGACTACTTTGGCTCCTTCTTTAGCATATGCTAAAGCTACTGCTCTGCCTATTCCGCTATCTCCTCCTGTGATGATAGCTACTTTATCTTTTAACCTGCCGAAACCCTTATGAGTTTTGTTATCATATATAGGTTCAGGGTCCATTTTAAATTCTTTACCTGGTGCGACTTGAACTTGCCCTTTGATATCTTTGCCTTTATACATATCTTTGTCTGTCATCTCATTATTTTGCATACTAATCCTCCTTTGTTAGATAGAATTAATCTGTCTTATTGTTTCCATCCAAACAAAAGATTATTTATGGTTTTCTCTTCTATATGCTTATTATCTTATATCTCCCCATCTATATTTTCCAGTCATATGTTCTATGGAAATTTTAATAATTGTAGTTATACTTTTTTCTTTTTCTATAGAAACCTTACCTTTTTCTATAAAGTCTTTTGCGTATTTATTTACTATTTCGAGTAAGGCCTTTTCCTTTTCTTCCCCTTCTACTTTTGTGGCCCTTCCAAATACAATTACTGACTCATAGTTTGTGTCTAGTTCTTCTGGTAATAACTCTGTTCTTCCTACAACAGTAAAGGATACTTTTTCATTATAATTTATATTAGCAAGCTTATGACCAACCATAGCACAATGAAAATATATATTTCCATCTAACACTATATAGCTCATAGGAAAACCATAGGGGTAGCCATCTTCACCTATAGTGGAGACAATCCCATATTCCCCTTGCTTTAAAATCTCCATTGCTTTATCATTACTTAAAGCCATATGTGACTTTCTCATCTTCCTAAACATATAAGTTCCCCTCCAATTTCTTACAAAATATGATTCCATAAATCCAAAATAACTTTTTGTCTAATCAATAATCTCTTTGTACCTGATAATAACATTATCTTTTATCTATATTTCATCAACCATGTTTTTGCAAAATCAACTCCCATTCTCATATTAAATAACATACATTCTGCATTTCCAACCTTACCTTTTTGCACACTATGGTTTTTCTCAAAGTCCTTCCCTAGCAACTCAAAATCATCAGAGTCGTATACATAATCATCAAACCACTTCCATACTCGTTCACCTTGATCTAGCATCGCAGTCCCCATTTGCTTCTTAGGTATTTTATTTATTAGTGTTTCTGCTAGATGAAAACTAGTGCATGAATCATATCCTACCCCTAACAATAGAATTTTTGCATTTAAATCATAGAGTTTACCCAGAGGTGAATCCATGCCAAACTGTGGTGTCAATGTATGGTCCTCAATTATGTCTTTTGCTAATTTACCATTAGCGCAGAAAGACACTTGTGGATGATTTGACCTCACTGTACCCGGAAATGTCCTGAATAATTCCGCAATGCGTCCCATTCCCCGCGTTGGTGTTATTTCTGGTTCATAGGCTGGTAGATTGTCATACACGGTTTGTATCCACTCTTTTGGTATAGATGGATTGCCCCATTCAGCTGGATCGCTCCAATCTCCAGTTTGAGCTGGCATCACTAATGTTCCATCATCCCCTAGCACCTTCATCAATCCCATTATAACGGCCTGTGGTCCACCACAGACCCATCCCAAGCTGGATAAAGATGAATGAACCAATAATATATCATTCTTATGAACTCCAAGTTTCAACAGATCTTCATGCATCGTATCAATTGTATTAGGGGCTTTTGTTTTCATAACTGTATTCTTTTCACTCATGTATTTCTTCCCTCATTTCACTCCAAGCTACTTAGCAGAGTATTTCCTGTTTCTAAAAAGAAAGCATCTACATTCTATTTCATGTCTCCTGGTATATAAATACTACAACCTAAGCGTAAGCATAGGTTACACTTAGGTTGCTTTCTTTACCTTATAAACACTGATAATATTATTATTATTTCTTATTCCTTTTTGCGAAATAAAGATAGCCCACCAAACCCACTAATAACTGCAATATAAAAACCTAGATCATACCACCAACCAGTATTTATTATTTCATATACCCTAATATTTTCCTTAAATAATCCCGTTATTAGAGAAATAGGTGCAATCCACCCATGCCAAATCCCCCAAAAAAATCCCGCTGGTTTTGAAGATGTGTATGTTCCATCTCCAGGTATGCATCCTGTCAATGTCAGTACTATAAAGGCAACCATAACCCCTAATAATATTATTTTCTTTTTCATTATAAAATCCCCTCCCTATTCTCTTTAACTTTAAAAGCAAAAATATATGTATGAACTATTTAATTGAACCTTTACGTTTTCAATGTCATCATATTATTGTTACTATTGGTGTGAATTTTCTAATCTCATCAAAATCACAAAGATGTAGATCTTAAATATCAAAAAACCTAATGATTTGATCAACCTCTTTGCTACCTAGAGGATATTTTTCTAAAACATCTTCCAATTTAATACCTTTAATCGCAAAGTAATGACAATATTGTTCAAGTAACTGCGGTATATATTTTTTATAAAGAAAGAAGTTAGCTAAAATTACAAACTTTTCAGCTTTCATATGTGTATCATCGCGCATTGATAATTCAGTACCTAATAATGGATCTGTGTATCTGTGAGTAATTTCATGAATAGCTTGTATCACTGAATTAGTGACACTTTCATTGCTAAAAGGATATGAAACAGCTGCTACAAAAACATCATCTTTCGAAAATGCTCTTCCTGCTTTTGTCATTGATAATTGTAAATAGACTATAATGGGATAAGATATCTTTTCTGATAAACTCTTTACCTTACATATGATATCTTTCAATTGACTTAAAAACCTTTGATTTATTGAATCTGAATTAATCATCATTTCATCATAATATTTACGATAAAAAATATTTTCTTTTCCTAGGATTTTAATCAATGGCAAAACAAATTCCTGCTTATCTTCCTCATTGAAACTTTGAATCCCTAGTAATATGTTTTTTAGCTCATCTATTGTGTTGGCATAAAAGGGAATAAAATTAATCAGCGCAAACTTTTCAAATTTTGTACAATATATATCATGTAACTTAGCCATTTCATGTTCTAATGTGTCTTCAATACCAAATTCATTTTTAGCTTTCTTGATTTTTTCAATATACTTATTTGAATATAAATTTGAATCATTATCAACCTTCAGGTGAGCAAGGCAATGCAATACCAAATCCCAAATATAATGGTTTTCAATTGTTAATGTCATAAGACTTTTTCCTTTCCCTATTAAGAACTATTATAACTATCTATTCACTATGGAGAAATCCTGCTATTTCCCTTTATTTGAGAGAACTGCTAAATCTCTTCCCTGCCCCTTAAAATGTCTTTCTATAACATAGGAATAATCGGGTTCACCATGTCTAATTGAAAGAAGCTTCTATCTACTTACCTCCAATATATAATATTTCTTTATTGCACATAATTTATCATATATATACCTTTGATATTCATTTTGTAATTATATACTTTTATATTTACTTCCAAATTTCTCAACGACAAACTCCCTGAAAGCATTAAGATTATCTACATCTTTCTTCCTTACCAATGATGCTTGGTTAATTGTCAAATAAAAGATAAAATAGTCTTTACTCTCCATCAAGGCAAAAAACTGATTATACTTTAATTCACCTGTTGACTTAAGTGCCTTATTATCCATAACAATTTTATCATCATAAAATTTTAAAGTATTAATGCTATCAAAGGTACCTGTTTTATCTGTCTTTATTCGTTGTGCGTTTCTCCTTTCAACTTTAAATAGAACAACGATAATTGCCAATGTAAACAATAAAACCCAACTTATAATGAGTTTTATCAAATTAAGATTTCCACTATCCAAACTAAGTATCATGCTTCCAACCAAAGAAATTAAACCCAGCATAGGAATTATAACTTTATTTCTTTTAAATGTCGCAATGTACAAAAACTTCCTATAATCCTCCTTTGACATAGTTGTATCTATGATGATTTTAGCTTCTTCCAATTTTATCCCCCCATACTGATTAATAACTGCTTACTGCATACTTTTCTACAGTTACAACATAGTTTATAAATGATGTGTCATCTATAATAAAAAATTATTAGCTGTCACCATTTAGGTCTTCTAAAAGCTTAATTATCTCAAGATAATAACCTTCAAATTCTGGATATTTATCCCTATTTTGGCTATAGTATACAATCGACTTAGCTATATCATCAATATACATAAATCCTTCGTTCCTATTTTTTGATAATTCTGATTCGCATTCAGATTCTCCATATATTTGTCCCATCATTAAAGCTGTGTTTGCCCTTACTATATGTTCATTAACTGCATATTCCCATATTGGATATGCTTGTCTTGCCATTATATCCCTTATAGGTTCAAACAAGGCATCTGTTTTATTAACCTTATCTATATTTTCTGCAGTTAAGGGATTTACATAAGTATGAGAAATCTCATGTATAAGAATAGAAACAAACAATTTTTCATTATCAAAAACATCCATTGTTGGTTTTACCTCAAGAATACCATCCTTTCGCAGTACAGAAGAGCCATAAGCATTCATAGATAATGGTGTAACTGTTACAAGGGCTTCATCAATTGGGTGCCCATAAAAGCCATTGATTATTTTTTCTACTTCTTTATCATGCACCCTCTCTTGACCTTTTTGCATTCTTTCTATATAAAAATCTTCATACTTATTAAAAAATGATTTTAAATCACTATCCTCCATAAAATCCTTAAGATGGGATACAAGCCTTTGAAGTTTATCCATACCACCTGCTCTTGATACATTAAATTCATCAAATTCAATATCATTTCTTAATTCAAAATTATCATCAAAGTAATGTAGAGTTGTTGGGATTGCATCATATTGGTAATTATTTTTTATCATATCTTCTAATAGTTTTATAAATTCATGTGTCTTATAATCTTTCAGCCATTCTTGTCCAGCACCTATATATCCCCCACTTATTCTATAATTTGTAAACCCAGTTTCCTTCTCTAACATTTTAACTGCCATATATGTGGATTCAATCTTTGGATTCACAGTAAATTTAATATTCCCATGAACTTCAACATCATCATTATATTCAAACTTTATTTTATCTTCAACTTCTTTTATTTTGTCTTCAGCAACATCTACCTGGTTTTCATTATTGCTACAAGCTGTAAATATTAATAAGATTATTACAATAGAAATTAAAGTTAATTTTCTTGCTTTTTTCTTCAATTTAACCCCCCCATTTTTGTTATAAACACGACACATAAATCTACTGATGTTCATCTATAGTATATAATTCACCTACCTTTTTACCAACTAAATTTAACCATTTGCTCATCAAATATCTCTATTTATCCAATGTCATCTGTTAAATGCCCTATTTTAAAGGGTAAAAAACCGGTGTTTTTAGCGTTTATAGAATGAAATGGCCGATTGAAGTTATGTTTTGCCAACAAAAAAACTTTTGGTCCTTTGGCAGTCATATGGTAAGAAAAATGATCCCAGGGCTTGCGCGGTATTAGAATACCTTAAACAAGAAGATTTAGTGAGTTAAATTTATTGTAAATTGGTTTAATTATTGTCAATATTTCTATTTCTTATTTTATTTTTTAGCTTAAATAGTAACATAATTAAAATAATGGTCCCACCTACTATAATTGTTAGGTATGACAGTATAAGAATTGGTACAAATAACATAAGTCCACATGCATCAGGAAAAATGTAGGTATCAGTTATAATAAACACTAATGCAAAAGACAAACTAATTAATAACGCATAAGTTGGTATTTTAAAGTTTTTATTCGAATTATTCAATGTTTCAAAATCACTCCTTTAAGGTTTTATATATTATTTAACGTCACATTTATTTACTGCGATTTAGCAGTATCAGATGAACTAATTGACCCCAACGTATTGCTCCTATATTAAGCTTGATTTAATGTTTTGCTATTCCCGATGTTCCTGGACTGTATACACAGAGCCTTTCTTCTTAGGTGGCATTTACACCCAATCAAGGAATACTTGCAAGCAAAAGCAGCCAATCCAAACCGATGCTCGGAAGAAATCAGGGACTAGGACTGACTATGCTATGTAGCTTTAAATCCTATAACATCTATTGTATGAATTATTCTGAAAAATATCAACCTAAACCTAAAATGCGGCAGGAAGAAATGTCCCTGCCGCAGCATATTATGGTCTCCAAATATGCCAAAGATGATTATTTTGACCTCTGGCAAATACATCAAGACGATTTCCACCCCAAGATACAGCCGCAGGCTCTGATGTAATTACACCACCAAGAGATTGCCAACCACTCCACCTGTTCCCATTCCAAGTTCTAAAGAGCAATTGATCCCTAGATCCTTGAGCAAAAACTTCTAAGCGATTTACGCCTGTAGATGCAACCCCAGGTCCAGACTGTATAGAGCCCCCACCTAGATCTTCCCATTCACTCCAACGTCTACCGTCCCAATATTTATGCCACAAACTTTGATTTTGACCTTTCCCAAATACATCGATTCGGTTTGGACCCCAAGATACAGCTGCTGGAGCTGATGTCAATACACCCCCTAAATCTTCCCACTCACTCCAACGTCTGCCGTCCCAGTATTTATGCCATAACGCTTGATTTTGACCTCTGCCAAAGACATCAAGGCGATTAGGACCCCAAGAAGCAACTGTTGGGGCTGATGTCAAGACTCCACCTAAGTCTTCCCACTCGCTCCAACGTCTACCATCCCAGTATTTATGCCATAGCGCCTGATTTTGACCTCTGCCAAAGACATCGATTCGGTTTGGACCCCAAGATACAGCTGCTGGGGCTGATGTCAAGACTCCACCTAAGTCTTCCCACTCGCTCCAACGTCTACCATCCCAGTATTTATGCCATAGCGCCTGATTTTGACCTCTGCCAAAGACATCAAGGCGATTCGCTTGCCAAGAAGCAACTGCTGGAGCTGATGTTAAAATGCCGCCCAGATCTTCCCACTCACTCCAACCTGTAGCAGGTGGAACTGGCCCTGCGCTAATATTCTCTAAGATAAAACGAATAATATCTCTGATAATCTGGTTGATTCTATTATTCGGAACACCATATATCCTTAAAATGTAAAATACAGCGCTAAGATCTCTTTGAATGGCATTGAAAAGCTGATTGGTTTTTTGATCAATGGTTCCTGAATAATTTTTTTCATTAACTAAAACATAACTGACAACGCTACGAAATAGATTACGAGTAATCCCCCGTGGTACGCCATATCGTTGAAGTTCTGAATAATGATTGGCAAATTCTCTATCGATTAACCCCATCATCTGATTTACATCTTGTGGCCTTTGTTGTATCAATATACTTGCATCTACAGTATTAGAAAAAGGGCAAATATAGCGAGAATCCATAGGGCAGGGAAAGTGATTTTGTCCATAGAATGGTTCCATTTTTTTAACCTCCTTACATAAGAAATCCATATATTATATGCAAAATCATAGAAGAAGGTTATATTCTTGTTTTTTAGATTGTAAAGATTTCTTATATTACCTCCGCTTTGCTTTTATATAAGATTCAACGCTAACCAGAAATAATAAAATAATAGCAAATAATAGCAGCCAATGTTTGTTAACCTGAAACGAATATACATTCTCCACTGCTTCATTTGTCTGCTCCACAGCTGCTAAGTGATCTTTAGGAAAATCAACAATTGTAATAGAGCTTTCCTCTCTCTGAACAGAAAACACTTTAAACTCTTTACAAAAAAGTATTGAAAACACTAAGAAAACCACAATCATTCTAAATGCCTTTTTCCTCCTCATAAAATCCCCCCTATACCTTTAGTATATTGAGTGTTCATAAATAAGGGAACCTATGATTAGAACTTGATAATGCAAAAAATGTTCATCAGAAGAATTCCCTGATGAACATTACAAATAAGGCAAGCAAAAAGAACCATCCCCTGTCCTTCCTGTGCTTGACTGTTGATACTGTGGATAAGTCGATCTTATTTCTTTATCTCACTGGTTTTAACATGTGCAAGACTTTTCTTGATATTGTGGATAACTCACATCTTCATTCCAACAAACTAGCTCTCAATCAAATAACCTTGTAGGGTTTCTAATTCTACTTGCCCTTGATCTCCACAATTTTGTTGTCTTTCAATCATAATCTGGTTTCCTAATAAATAGCATTCCCAGCGTTCTGCAAAAGCAGTTTCATAAAAACGCAATTCTAGATTTAAAATATTTTCATCCCATTGGGCAGATGTAACCGTTCGTTTGACTCCCCCTGTCCATTCTCTACTCCCTGTATTTCTGACTCGGGTTCCCTCTTTCCATTCCCCATATCCAAAGGGGAGCAAGGATGTATAGCCACCTTGTCCTTTATTATAAGTTAAAGTTAAAACTCCTCCATCCCTATGAAAAGTTAGTTCAAGCCTGTGGTATCCTTCCCCATTAGGCTCTAACTGAAAGATCATCGGTTCACCTACCTCTACCCTGGGTTCAGACAGGACTGGTAAGGGAGGCGTTTGTAGGGCAAGTAACCGCTTTCTTAATTCCTTCTCTTCTTCTTCCGTTGTCTCTCCTTGGCTATTACTAATCATGCGTGAAATGGCTTCCACTAATAAAGTAGGTTTACTCATACCAGCTGTTGCCACGATAACCATCTCTTTTTCTGGTAAAACAAAGCATAGTTGACCATACATACCATCCATACGAAATCCGCCAACAGTATTGAGCCAAACTTGATAACCATAGCCTATTTGTGTCATATTGTCAGGGTTTCTAGAATCACTATGAAAACGACTAAGCTGATGGACCCATTCTTCACTTAGTAACCTTTTTCCGTTATACAAACCTTTATTGAGATATAGTAGACCTACTTTTAATAAGTCCTCAGATTTAATCCACATCCCCCAACCGCCTACGTTGCAACCTAGAGGACATTCATCCCATGCTATATCTGCAATATTCATATCTTTAAAAAGCCTATCATTTAAAAAATCCAATGGCTTTTTTCCTGTAATCTCCATAGTTGTTCTACAAAGCATATAACTAGCCGGGGTATTGTATTGAAAATGAGTACCAGGCTTATGTACCAATTCATCAGAAAAGAAATTAGCTGCCCAATCGGGGTGATTTGGATCATTACAAATCTTTTCTGTTGTATAACCATCAGTCCCTGCATTCATACTAAGCAAATGATGTAATGTAACTTCTTTCATATAACCTTTAGCCAAATCTGCATACTGAGGAAAATATTCAATCACCGGTCTATGAAGATCAATAAGTCCATCATCATATAAAAGTCCTATGGCTGTAGCAGCAAAAGTTTTACTTACAGAATACATAATATGAGGGACATCTATGGCGTATGGTTTCCAATATCCTTCACAGACAATCTTTCCCTGCTTAGAAATGATAAGAGAATGGACTTCCATCTTTTGTTGTTCAACTTCATCTAGTAACATATCTATGGCTTGGGCAGATATATTTAAATTCTGTAATGATTCACGAGATAAATCTGAATGGTAATTCATATCCTCACACCCTTTTTTCTATTAGTATATCATTTTCCCTTCTTTCTTCCAATCTTTCTTGCTATGGAAAGTGTTGATAATACACTTTTAAAATCAACTAGTAAATTGTAGTCCCTCTCAGGCAAAACCAGATTTCCTAATTCAAAATAAAACCTACTGTCACATACTCTTGACAGTAGATCTCGTTTATCTATAAAACTCCTTTTAATATACCATAAACCATAGGTTCACTTTTCTCAAATTCAGATTGAATCTCTATATGCTTTCCTTGGTCACTACTCA
Source organism: Candidatus Epulonipiscium sp. (assembly GCA_012799415.1). Taxonomy (GTDB): domain Bacteria; phylum Bacillota; class Clostridia; order Lachnospirales; family JAAYNZ01; genus JAAZLH01. Next base: position 14,281 of record JAAZLH010000153.1, read on the forward strand.
TTTGGAAACTTTCCATAATCTCTAATACATGTAAGGTTTGATCACTGTTTGCCCTGGGTTTACGGTTTTCCTGAATAGCCTTAGCCATATCTGCCAACCCTAATCCCCGGCTATTATCTACATAGTCAAAGACCAGTGGGATCTCTTTAAATTCTTTTGAGCCTGGTCTATATAATAAAACTGGTCCTCCAAAAGTATTCGGATCTGGTACTGACAGGGTCCCAGCTGAACCATAGATCTCAATCCGCGGCATTTGTGCCTGATAGACATCAAAAGTAGTAAATATAGTACCAATGGCTCCATTGTAAAACTCCATCATACCTGTTACATAAGTTGGTACATCCACATCAATAATGGTACCATTTAAAGGCTCACTAGTAATTGTCCTTTGGTCAAAAGATACTTTTGACATCCCACTTACTTTTTTTACCCCACCTAACAGGTTTGTAAGTGCGGTAAGATAATAAGGACCCATATCCAACATAGGGCCTCCACCAAATTTGTAGTAAAACTCTGGATCTGTATGCCAAGATTCATGTCCCCGGCATACCATAAAAGCACTAGCACCAACAGGTGTACCAATATAGCCATCTTCAATAAGTTTACGGCAAGTTTGGATACCTGCGCCTAAGAAGGTGTCTGGCGCTCCACCAATCAGTAACCCTTTTTCTTCTGCCAAGGCCACCAATTTTTGTCCTTCTTCCAAAGTGGCTCCTAATGGCTTTTCAGAATAAACATGCTTACCGGCTAATAGGGCTGCCTCCGTCACTTCAAAATGTTCATAGGGTCGTGTTAAGTTAAGTACAATGTCTATTTCTTCATCAGCAAAAAGATCATACATTGTATCATATATTTTAGGAATCTGATATTCTTTTACAGCCTTCTCTGCTTTTTCTTTTATTAAATCACAAACACCTACAATTTCTATATCTTTAAATACTTTCGTTATATTCTCAAGATAGATACCACTAATAACTCCAACACCTACCATGCCCACTTTTATCTTTTTCATCCCCATCCTCCTTAATACATTTTCGCTGTATTTTCGAATTTTTCCGTTGTTAACCCCTTTTCCACTGCAATCCTTTTTCCATCAGCGGCCCATAACATACCACGCTCCATCAATATCTGTGAACTGGGTGATTTATCAAAAACATCATCCTGGTGGCCTAAAGAAAGATAAAAAACTCGTCCATTTCCCCACATTTTTGTCCAAGCTACAGGCATATCAACCGGTTTGTTTGATATGTGGTAATAGTTTACAATAGGAAAGCGAGTAGTGGCTAACACTTCAATAGATGGGTCTACATGCAAATAGTAATGCTCACTACAAACTGTAAAATCCTCTATTCCCTCTGTGATTGAGCTGGATCCCTGCACTACATTAACCGTATATTCTACTCCATCTCCACCTGGATGACTCACCCATTGGCCACCAGTCATAAATTGCCACTCTACATCTTTTCTAAAGGAGTCACACATGCCCCCGTGACAGCCAGCAAGCCCAACTCCTGCTCCAACAGCTTTGGCAACATTTTTTGTGTATTTTCCATCTATCTCACCCATAGTCCAGCAGGGTACAATTAAATCAAGCTTCATTAATTGGTCTACGTCCCCAAGGCAATCTTCCAAGCGATCTGAAATCTCCACGCGAAATCCTGCTTCTTCCAATATACCAGCAAACCTTTTAGAAACCAGCTTGGGCTGATGTCCATCCCATCCACCTTGAAATATCAATGCTTTCCTCATCTAAATCCCTCCATATATTTTATTCTATATTCTACATTTAATCGGTAATCCCGTTCTTTCTGATTCAAAAATTCTATCTATCACTGTCATCACTCGTAATCCTTGTTCTGGTGTGACAATTAACTCCTCTGTCCCCTCAATGGCTGCCACAATGTTCTTATAATAAGCAGACCAATTGGCTTCTACTTTTGGTAAAGGTAGTTCTTCTGTTGTATGAACGGGTCTAGGCGCCATGGTTCTGGTAGGGCCTGCCGATGTATAAACAATATCGTTATCCCATTCCATTGTTTCATCACATGACAACTTCACTATTTTCCCATCACAATCCCAATTTTCGATAATAGCTGTCCCATCAGTACAGCTCATATGAAAGCGAGGTTGGGTAATAAAACAGTTGGTTGCAATTTCTACCAATGCAGAAAGACCATTTTCAAAACGCATAAGGACCTTAAAATTATCATCTACTTCTTTAGAAAAGATGCTAAATAAATGGGCCTCTAAAGAAACTACAGGGGAATCAACTAAATCTAACAATTGATCAATTAAATGAACACCCCAGTCATAAACCATTCCTCCACCATTTTCCTTGTATCCCCGCCAACCATGTAGACTACGCCTTGAGCCTTGTACACGGCTTTCAATATAGTAAGGCTTTCCAATGGTTCCATCTTCAACAATTTTTTTAAGAATTAGATAAGTTTCATCCCAGCGTCTATTTTGATGAATAGAAAAGAGTTTTCCACCCTCTTTTGCTACGATCATAATCTCCTTTAACTCTTCTGCATTCATTGTTACTGGTTTCTCACATATAACATGTTTACCACTTTTTAAACATTTAATTGCTAAGTCTTTATGAAAATTATTTGGAGTTGCAATGGTCACAATATCAATAGTTTCATCTTGTAATAACTCATCTAAGGAATTGCAAAACTGAATTCCATGATTGATAGCTATTTCTTTCACTTCTGGTCGAATGTCATATGCGCAAACCACTTCGATCTCTTCTACAAACTTTTGCAAACTCTTATGATGCCAAGTGCCAATTCCTCCATATCCTATAATCCCTAATTTATAAGCCATAGCCATTCCTCCCTCATTGTCAGAATTGTGTTTCTTACTTGCATCATATCAGTTCTCGTAGTAAAATACTTGTCATAAGAGAATATATTGTAGCCAAATATTGCTGTTGGAGGTAAAAAAAATGATCGCATTTTATGAAAACTTCGACCATCCTTACCGAACATTTTGGAGCCATAATATGAATTTTAATGCTCATTTGCAGAAACAAGTAGAAATCTTATATGTACTGGAAGGAGAACTTTCAGTAACTATCAACCATAACTCAACCCTTGTTAAACCAAATGAATTGGTCATTATCTTCCCAAATACAGTTCATAGTTATGAGACAAAAAATTATAGTTATGTAGGTCTCCTGATTTTTGATACAAGTCTAACTGGGGATTTTGCAAATCAGCTCATCAAATATAAATGCTCCCACCCTATTTTATCTCCTAAGCAAGTACATCCAGATATCATTTATTGCATTCGTGCTATCCTTCATTCTCAAGATGAACCTAAAAGTTTAGGACTAATGAAAGGATATATTTCTGTCATTTTAGGAAGGGCATTTGAGCATCTAACCTTAGAAAAAATCATCTACAGTGATCATACTGACCTCACTCATAAAACCTTATTATATCTTGCTGAACACTATAAAGACTCTCTGACACTAGCAGGTCTTGCACAAGTACTAGGAACTAGCAAATACCATTTATCTAGAATCTTTTCTAATAAAATCGGTTGTAACTTCAATACTTACCTAAACACTTTACGAATTGGGTATGCACAACATTTACTTGCCAATGATTCTTTGTCTATTACAGATATTGCCTTTGAATGTGGTTTTGAAAGTCAACGTACCTTTAATCGCACCTTTAAAGAAATTTCAAATATAACCCCTAGTCAATATCGAAAACAAATGCACACTATGTAGGACATAGAATATACTATATCAAGGTCCCATAGACCTAATAAATAGACAAGCCGAAAGAAGGGATGATGATGAGCGAAAATGAATTAACCTTTTATGAGCTTTCTGGTGCAGAAGATCTAGGCCTTTTACTAAATAAATTAGGAGATGGCAACTCTTCTGAATATACAAAAACAAACCGCTGGAATGTACAAACCATCCCAACGGAATCTGCTTCCTCTTTTTCAAAAGAAGAAATACTATCTGAAATACAAAAAATTCAAGAAAAACTACAAACTATTGAGACAAAACTCCCTTTATTAGAACAGATCTTAACAGAAATAGAACTGCTAAAAGCCAATGCTGTTCTCTCGCAACAAAGCAAAGAAACTTCACCATCTATTAAAGAGCGACTAAAAAGCATAAAAAATCGCTCAGATACAATTTGAAGTAACAACTTAATATGCCTAGTGGTCTATTTCCCCCGTACGTTTTTCTATTAACTCCATGGCCCCAGGGTATTGGATACAAAGCTCCTGAAAAAGAAGGTAGCAGACTTTTACATCTACTACCTTCTTTTTCATTTCTAAAATATACATACTCACATTCAAATCTATTAAAACAAATTAGATCTTAAGTGACCTCCATATATCTTTCATAGCTAGTACAACTTTTTAGCTTGTATTTTAACACTCTGGAATTCTATGGGGAGCGGGGAATTCTCTGTCTACAGTAATGCTATGAGGATAAGGAAGAATACCGCTTACCCAAATATTTTCTTCTTTCCATAACTTCTCTACAATATTTCCTGATACTGTAGCTGTTCTTCTATCTGCAGATAAAGTACAGCGAAGATTAACAACGACGCAAGATCCATCTACTAATTTAATTTCATTTCTTAAATCATTTCCAGTTACTACAGCTCCTGTAGGAAATCGTCTAAAGCTCGTACAAGTTTGATTAAAATCTGGAAGCGATAAAGCAAAAAGTGGATTGCCATTTGCATCTTCAAAAACAATAAGGCTTTTCACTTGAACACGAACACCAGAACAATTTTCAAGAATATTTTCAGAAGCACAAGTGACAACAATTCTACAGCTTGCAATATTGGCAGTATTAATATTAGCACCCCGACAACCAGTCATAGATCCTAGATTGATAACCTGAGTTGGAAAAGGTATTGCACAAATTAAGCGAACATTGGGTACGCAGATATCTAAACATTCGCATTGAGGAACTACCGTATCAAATACTCCAAAAAGTCTACGAGTTGCCTGATTAATGTTCAAACAAGGTTGACAAGGGCTTGTAGGTTGGCTACCTCCTTTAAATACTTCCTCATCTTGGTATAGCATCTCATCTTCGAATACAAGGTCATCTGTAACCATTACTACTTCTTCACAATCTCCACACAATCGGTCTGTTGACATAACTACTAACCTCCTTTTATCATCGTTTAAGGGAAATGAAAGGTTTAGAAAAAAAGATCATGTCCAAGTTTAGGACAATCCTCCTTGTTTCTAGTATAGTATATGTCCCTGTCCTAAAAGTGTTCCTGTATTTAGGGAGAAGTTTTAATATAATCCCAAAAATTTTAGTGTGGGTGATTTACGAAAAGCAGAAAAGCAAATTAGCAATTTTTGTGTTTTAATAGGTTTTGTTATTCTGCAAATCTTTTTATATCCTACCGTTGTTCCTTCATAGATCTTATGATATTGCCCATCTAATTCTGCCAAAACCTCAAAACTTTCTATCCTCTGGCTAAGCTTGATTTGTTCTTGCATAACGATATATTTTATAACAACATCTTGCTTTAGTTCAATAGAAATCTGGCATCTTTCACAATAATCTTCCGCTTTCCAGTAATCATCATTTTCTGCTACTATATTTTCTATCTTATTATCTAAGTCAGAAGAAGTCGCAGACAATTTTGCATTTTTTATCAAGTTATGAGAAAAAGCTTCCTTAATAAAATCTCCCATTTCTTTTAAACGTCTTCTATCATATTCTGTAATATACCCATCTCTATGAGGAGGAATATTAAGTAATAATAAACTGTTTCCACCTACAGAATTAAAATAAATATTTAATAATTCCTCTAAAGAACGAACCTTTGCATCTTCTGCATCATGATGAAACCAGCCTGGACGAATAGAAGTATCTACTTCAGCGGGATACCAAATTAATTTGTCTTCATTTTGTAGGACCTGTCTACTACCCAAATCTTGGTCTGTACTCTTAATAGAACGGTGCCGGAATTCTTCCTCATCATTTTTCTGGGAAGCTTCTGCAACCTTTTCTGCGTCTGCAAGACGAGCTGGTACAACACTCCATTCCGAGGTCCGACATTCTCCCGCTTCATTTCCGCACCATCGAACATCTGGACCACAAACAGAAATAACAGCTGTGGGCTGTAAATCATTGATAAGAGCATAGTATCTATCCCAGTCATAGATTTGCTTTTTTCCATTTGTTCCCTCTCCGCAGGCACCATCAAACCAAACTGTATAAATCTCACCATAATTAGTAAGAAGCTCTGTTAACTGATTACAAAAATAATCATTGTAAGCATCTCCATATCCATAGGTAGATTCATGCCGATCCCAAGGTGAAAGGTATATACCAAGTTTCAGATCATATTTTTTACAGGATCTTGAAAGATCTGCTACAATGTCACGCTGATATGGAGAATACATGACGGAGTGTTTTGTATATTTTGTATTCCATAAACAAAATCCATCATGATGCTTCGCCGTAATAATACAGCCTTTCATTCCTGCTTCCAAAAGACTTTCACACCATTGATCTGTGTCTAAGGCTTTAGGATTAAAGATAGCTGGGTCTTCATCACCTACTCCCCACTCCCTATCTGTAAATGTATTCATTCCATAATGAATAAAAGCTGTAAACTCTAGAGCTTGCCAGTTCAATTGTTTTTCAGTAGGAATAACACTCACCAATTTTTCAACAAAGTGATCCATGATTATACCTCCCATTAAACTATTAAACATAGCGTATCACTAAATTTAATATTATACAACTTACTCTTATGCCTTTATTGAACTTATCTTCTATATCATTGAGTATAAGGTTGTAATACTTATAATTTCTCATATCTTTTAAACATCTTTTTAAAAATTATATTACACTTGATAGATAACTGTCCATTATCTTTTCAAACTGACTTTGTATTTCTAATAAAATTTTTTATAATACTATCGTTCTAAGCTAAACCAGAATACACTTCCCTCACTAACCTTTGAAATTACACCACACTCTCCTTGATGCATCTCAATAATAGACTTTACAATAGAGAGGCCAAGTCCCGTTCCTTTCACTGCTCGCTTATGATTTTGATCCGTCTTATAATATCTATCCCAGATATAAGGTAAATCTTCTTCTGCAATTCCCTCCCCTGTGTCAATGACTTCAATTTTTACCTGGGATTCAGATACCAATTGTCTCACAACAACTACTTTATCTAGGCCAGTATAAGTAATTGCATTCATTACAAGGTTATAAAATACTTGAGAAATCTGAATCTCATCAGCCCAGATATTAATTTCCTCATCATATATAAACTTTATACTGTACCCATCTTTTTTTACAAGTTCTTGAATTCTATTGGCTACTTCTCGAAGTTGACAAGTGAAATTAAATTCTACTAAATTTAATTGTTTAATCCCTGATTGTAGTTTTGATAAATCTAAAACATCATTAACCAAGGTTGCTAATCTTTCTGTCTCATCGATGATAATCTGTGCATTTTCCGGGGTGCTCTCATTGGGTAAATCCCGCATTGCTTCCGCATATCCTCCTATTAAAGTAAGGGGAGTTCGAAGATCATGAGATATATTAGCAATCAGTTCTTTTCGAAGATGCTCTACCTTGGAAAGTTCTTCTGCCGTAAAAGTCAAAGTATTTGATAATTCGTTAATTTCCTTATATCCGCTACTATTAAATAGAATATCATATTGTCCTGTTGCAAGAATCTTTGCTGAATGATTAATAATTTCTATGGGCTTCGAAATCTTTTTTGCCATCAGTAATGCCAATACAACAGAAAATAAGATCATAAATCCAGTAATATAATAAAGTTGAACACGGAGGGTTTTAACTGTAGCATCAACAGGACTAATCACTGTATTAATAAGAATAATAATCGTATTTTCTTCTTGATCTGTCATAATTTTTGAATAGACAATAGTTTCCTTAGGTCCTATATCTGGCATCGGTACACGACCAATAAATTTGTTTTTATCGTAACTTTCATCGCGAAAACTGTGACGATTATAGGATCCTAATAATTCACCACCATTTTTCATTGTTTCTGAAAGTAATTTCATTTTATCATGGATAGGCATTTTATGAATCATACAATCTGGTAACATATCTGCTGAATAAAGTTCCATTCCTTTTTCTGATAAAATTTCTATACAGACTTCATTACTAGCTGATATTCTTTCAACCAATTCTTGTAAGTCTTTATTTTCCATATTTTTCATAATAATATTCGCACTATTTTTCACTTCTTTTATTTTAATCCTCTTATAAAAACTATCTAAAAATATAACTTGAAATAACCAAAGAAGAACTAATAATAATCCACAAAACCCTATTAAATAAATAAATATCTTCCATTTTATACTAATATTATTGTGATTTTCCTTTAGCTTGCTGATCTTCATTTTCACCCCTCAAATCTATATCCAACACCTCTTAATGTCACAATTAAATGACTATATGATCCAAGGCTCTTTCTTAAAAGTTTAATATGGGTGTCCAAAGTACGATCATCTCCATAAAAATCGTATCCCCATACATCTGTAATTAGCTTCTCTCTGGTCAATGCAATGTTTTTATTAGTTACCATATAAAAAAGAAGGTCATATTCTTTCGGAGACATATCAATATTCTGATCGTTGATCAGTACTTTTCTTGCAGTAAAATCGATGACTAAACTATCTTTTTTATAGATCTCATGTCTCTGACTTTGACTTTTTTTACTACGTTTCATAATAGCTTCAATTCGCATCATAAGTTCCTTGGGTGAAAAAGGTTTGACAACATAATCATCGATTCCAAGTTCAAATCCATGTATTTTATCATATTCTTCTCCTCTAGCAGAGAGCATAATGACGGGTGTATCTGATGTTTTTCTTATTTCTTTTACTGCAGAAAATCCATCTAACTCTGGCATCATAATATCCATAATAATAATATCGAAAGATTGGCTTTTGCATAATTCAATTGCTTCCATTCCATTGGCAGCTTCCTGAACTTCATGTCCTTCAAATTCAG
>JAAZLH010000154.1 GCA_012799415.1 Candidatus Epulonipiscium sp.
GCCAGGATCAAACTCTCGTGTTTTGATCGGTTCATGATGCACTAGCATCTTTTAAATCTTGTTCTTCCTATGGGAAGAACTAAGTGATTCATTACGTTTTAAAGAACAAAACGCAATTCTCTACTTAATTTATATGGGTTGTTCTTTCTTTCAAAAGAACGGGTTGTTACACTGTTCAGTTTTCAAAGTTCAAATGCGTCACGTTCACTATAATAACAAGTTAACCGTGAATTGTCAATACCTTTTTTCTTTTTTTTTCAGAATTTTTTCTCTGAATGCTTTGAGATGTTCATTTGTCTCTCTCAGCAAAAAGAATTATAACATGAATCAATAAGCTTGTCTAGGTCTTTTTTAAAAAACTTCTATTTTGCTTTTATATTGCTTTTTATTTTATTCGCTGTTATAATAAAAACGCAATCCTAGCTTTCATAGAATAGTTTTTTCTATGACTTAAATCTTTGGAGAGATGTCCGAGAGGTTGAAGGTGGCGGTCTCGAAAACCGTTGTGCGGTCATACGCACCGAGGGTTCGAATCCCTCTCTCTCCGTTATTATGTGGAAGCCGAGTAATATTACTCGGCTTCCACTATTTTTCCCGCAAGGATTCATCTGGCATAGCCTCTTCAAATTCACTTAATAGCTTATTAACCTACTCACTTGTATAAGCCTTACCTCTGGTATCTACACCTTCAAGTTTATTGCATGCAATAAACTGCTTTCCTATATTGCTCAGATTTTACTATTGATTGTTCTTATCTAAATTGATAATATAATTTAAAAGTGTTATCCCCTGGCTTTCGCCAATCCTTGCTATTTTAAAAATAAAGGGATTCCACCAAATCATAACCACCCGCAAAACAGGCGGTTATGATTATACAATCTTTTTTTACTATATAATATGATCAGATTTGATTCTATGTAGGATGAAGGAGAGTTTAAATGAAATTTCGTAAAGCAGTTAAAACAGATATTAATGATATAATGAATATTATTAAACAAGCACAAGCTGACTTAAAAGCACAGGGAATTAATCAATGGCAAAACCATTATCCCAATTCTGATACGATCACAACAGATATCAATAATGGAAATGGATATGTCCTATTAAAAGATAATATTATCGTTGGCACTGTAGCAGTTATTTTTGATGGTGAAACAACTTATGATCACATTTACCACGGTGAATGGCTCAGCCATCTGGAATATGCTACAATCCATAGAATCGCTATTGACTCCAAATATAAGGGATTAGGTCTATCCTCTATCATGATCAAAAATATAGAACAAATGTGCTTAGATAAAGGTTTCTATAGCATTAAAGTAGATACACATGAAGAAAATCTCTCTATGCAAAGACTACTTCAAAAAAATAACTTTCATTATTGTGGCATTATTTATTTACAAGATCAAAGTAAGAGAATCGCTTTTGAGAAAATACTTACAAATGATTAGGAAAGCATATAAGCTTTCCATTTTTTTTATCTTTTATTTCATATCCTAAAGCTTGGTAGCGCTGTAATCTTTCTAAATAACAAGATCGTAAATCCTCTTTTGTATATTTTTCGTATGTCCTCCCTTGTATCAGCTGCCCATTAGGTATGTAATAAATAAATTCTACGATTTTTTTCCTCTCACTACACAAAAATAAATGTACTTCATTTTGTCGTTTAGCACATTTTGTTACGATTTGCATAAGATCCACCTCCTATAGTGTAATGTACGCCTATAAGAGAAAAAATATGCACTCAACATGAAGCAATTCCTTGGTTACCTAAGACATCTTTATTATTTGATCTTAAATTTACAAAAAGTTCATATCTTATCCAAACTTTTTTGCTATTATTAACGTAGATAGTAGTAAGCAAGAAAATATTACCACTATGTTTACACAGATTAGGAGGTACGCTATTGAAAAAGATATTAATCAGCACCTTACTTGCAATGTACTTATCTATTACTTTTGGTCATGGAGAATGTTATGGAGAAATACATACTGTTGTCCCCTATTTGATTTCTTTAAAAACCATTGCTGGGAAAACAGAATCTTCTACAGAAACCAAAGAAGAAGTAGAGGAAGAGAAAATACAAAATTTCTTATATGTCATGAATCACAACGCAAAAAATTTAGAAACTTCTCTTGAAACATATTCTCGTACAATGACTACAGTGCAAAATCTCATGGCTGAGAAGGCAAAAAATAAACAAGCCTTTTCAGAAGAACAAATATTAAATTTTCAAAATTTATCCGATAAGGTATCTACTGAATATCAATGGGTGCAGAATCTTTTATCTTTGATTCATGATAAAAAGGATTTAAAACTTGTACAACAAGAAATATTAAAACCCGATAGCAACTATACTTTTATATTAGATTCTTTAGAAGAGATTATTCTTTATCAGGAGCTAGCTCTTCAGAGTACAGCTCTACTTATCCAAGATAGTAAAGATATGTTAAATATTTTACTATAAAATCTACCCCCCCTTTTTAAAAACTGCTCACATAAGTAAGTGAGCAGTTTTTATTCTATGGCCTATTCTACTTAGTATTTCATTGCTAATGGTATCATACCTTTGAGCAACCTGAGCCACTGTAATTCTTTCATTTTCACTTTCTCCTATAAAAATAGCTATATCATCCGGTTTAACATTACCGATCTTAGTTATATCTACAATGAGTTGGTCCATACATACATTCCCAATGATCGGTGCTCGACTACCGTTAATCAAGCAATAAATTCCTTGCCGTGCTACAGTTCTTGGAATACCGTCTGCATACCCAATAGAGATAATACCTATTTTACCATCCCTCTTAGCAATATAATTTCTACCATAGCCAATTTCTTGTCCTCTTTTAATGTTTTTTATAGCCACTACGCGGGATTTTAATGAAAGAACAGGACACAAATTAACTTTAACCTTGATATTTTCATAATCTAAAGCACCATAAAGAGCAATTCCGATACGGGCATAATCACAATTTAATTCTGGTCGATTTAATACACCATAACTACTTTGAATATGAATTTTCCCTGGGCTGATTTTTTTTAATTTTAGTGTGCCAATCACCTTATAAAAACTATTAATTTGCTGATCAGTATACGCAATATCAGATGGTTCTAAGCTATCACTAACAGATAGATGAGTGAAAGTCCCGCATACATCAAGATATCTGCATCGATATATGTTAATGATATTTTCTATATTTTTAATCTCCTCACCTAGCCTACCCATGCCTGTATCTAATTTAACATGGACTTTTACTTTTTTATTATATTGATTTAACTTCTTTGCATATTCATAATCCAACACTGTTTGTATTAGTTGATATCGAATCACCCACTGTATATCTTTAGGGTTTGTATATCCTAAGATAAGGATATTCCCTTTTATACCCCTTTCCCTAAGTTCTATCCCTTCTTCAAGGGTAGCCACAGCAAAATTGAGAACCCCCACTTGATTCAAATATCTTGATACTTGAACACTACCATGGCCATAGGCATCTGCCTTTACGACGGCCATAATTTCACATGTCCTAGGTAATATACGTTGTAGTTCTACAACATTATGATGTAAATTTTTTAGATTCACTTCTGCCCATGCTCTACTGTTTATACTAATATTATCTCTTTCCCTAAAATCTTTCTTTACTCCTTCTGCTATCATAATAATTCCTTCCTCTCAATAATAATAGAAATGGCAAAGGAAAGTACTGTTACTGCAAGAAAATGAATCAAACTATGATCAACTACCAAAGCAGTTGTATGAGTCGCTTTTCCAAATCCACGTATTAAAATGATACAAAGAGGATGAATAATATAAACCCACAGACTTATACTTCTCATTTTTTGATTATTGCTGATTTTAAGGTGTAATAAGAGTTGAAAAAGAAAAAACATAGATGGAATAAGAAAAAAATACATACTGTTGTGACGTTGTAAATTGAGAGTATGTAATAACATTCCTTCCCCAATCATAAAAAATGCTGAAAGCAAAAATCCACTCATACTCTTTTTAAAAGATATCAGTTGTTCTTTATCTTTAGCTATCAATGCTCCCATCATAATAAATATAGGAGCAAAAAATAGTCCATTTCTAGTATAGTCAAACACTGCAAAGATAAAATGATAAAAATGATTTATAGCTACAAATGATTTTGAAATACCAAAATAGCTATCTCCAAATAATCCTATTAAAAACAATATGCTAACAATCGTATAGATCACTTTTGTTGAAAAAGTTCTATACAATATAAAACTAATGCTGATCCCCAATATAACAGAAGGGAAATACCACAAGTGATAAAAAGTTCCATTGAATAATATATCTTTTACCAAGTTTATGCATCTAAAACCATGAGTAAAATATCCTGTATAAATATTTACAGGAATATATAATAAGATTGAAAACATATAAAGTTTTGTAATTTTTAAGATAAAGCTTTTTAAAAACTCCACATTCTTCTGTCTGTCATTAGAAATTTTTTGAAAGAAAAAAAATCCTGTAACCATAAAGAAAAAAGGAACTGCTATCCTACCTAAAATATAAGTAAAAGCAAAATCAATTTCTTTATTTATTGTAGCTAGCGGTGCTGTATGAATTGCAATCACAAAGATGGCACATAGGATGCGAAAATAATCTAATCCTCCATATTCTCTTTGCTCAGCCATTTATTTCACAACTCTTTCTATAGAAAATAGTCACAATAAATCCATCTTGATTATTTCCTGATATCTGATAAGCATTTCCTGCCTTTATAGGAAGTGCCGTGGACTCACTTTTTGCTTGACAAAAATATATTTCTGCTATATCCTTTTCATTTATATGAAAAAGATATGGACTTGCAAAGGAGAACTGCTTAATATAGCTGATATACTCTTCTAAACAAAATTGATTTTCTCTTATGATTTCTGAATGTGGATAACCCACATACCTAAAATGCCATGGCTCATAAGCAATCCCAGTAATATCTTCTTTTCCTTTTTCATATCGTCTAATAAATCCATACTTCGATGCTTTTTCTAAAAACACCTTACAAATCCCTTCATCGGTAAAAGAAGGACGAATAAAGTCAATACTCTCTTTTTTCTCTCCTACATCAACAGCTAATCCTGTTTGATGTTCACTTTCATTTGGGCGTGCTACATATTTTGAAGTAAATTCTAGACCATTTTCTTTTAAAGAATCTGCATAAATCCTTTCTTGTTCTGCTTTGTTTCGTAAGGCACTGACAAGAACAATTTTATTTTCTGCTTTACAGGCTCGTACTAATTGATTGAACATAAATGCACAAGTCTGGTCAAGCATCATCATCTCATTCATCCCAGCAACAGGTTGAAAATGTTTCAAAAGAATTTGTTTGCTTTCTTGACCTCCCCACTGAAGGGGATTTTGTTGATTAATCAAAACTAGATTTCCATAATAAATATTTTCTCTCTTTAATGTCATCTTAAAAAAAGGGCTGATGCTTTTTTTAGTCCTAATATTCTGCATCTGATAGCTCTCCTTCCAAAGCCAAATTAATAAGTTGATCTAGGATCGCTTCATAAGTAAATCCTGCTGCACAAAGCATATTAGGATATCTGCTTTTCGTAGTAAATCCTGGTATTGTATTCACTTCATTAAAAACAATTTCTCCGTCTACAGTCAAAAACATATCTACTCGTGAAAAGCCTTTACAACCTAAGGCTTGATAAAGAATCTCAGCTATTTCTTTAATGCGCCCTTTCGTTTCATTATCAATCTTAGCCGGCAACGTGATCTTAGCTGTTTCTAAAGTATATTTTTCTTTATAATCAAAAAAATCACTTATTAACTCTATCTGATCTACTTCCCCAATAATAAGATCTCTATTACCTAACACTGCACATCCTACTTCAAATCCTATAATATTTTCTTCAATCACTACTTTGTCATCATGTTTCAGGGCTTCTATGACTCCTTGTAAGAGCTGATCCTTATTTTCTGCTTTTGTAATTCCTATGGAGGAGCCTGCTTTGGCAGGTTTAACATAAACAGGGAAACCTAAAGGCTGTACTAGGTCTACAATTTCATCAATGCTGGTTTGTTCGAAGATTGTCACTGATTGAGGTGTCTTAACCCCTACTGAATTTGCTATTTTATGTGCTACATCTTTATCCATACAAAGGGCTGAACTTAAAGTATCACAGCCTACAAAGGGAATCCCTGATAATTGTAATAATCCCTGTACTGTTCCATCTTCTCCATTTTTCCCATGTAATACTGGAAAGACTACATCTACTTTACTTCTTTTTATGGTATTTCCTCTAAACTCAATAATCCCTTGCATATCTTTACAAGGAGAGAGGATAGCTTTCACACAATGTTGATTTTGGTGCCAAGTATCATTCTTAATCCCCTCTATACCGCCATCATATCGAAACCACTCACCCTTTCTAGTGATTCCTATTAATAGGACCTCATATTTATTTTGATCTAAGTTCTGTACGACAGATGTTGTTGATTGTAACGAAACTTCATACTCTGTCGAACAGCCACCAAACAGAATTGCTATTGTTTTTTTATTCATGGGAATTCCCCTTTCGTATATTTTTATTTTGATTCTCATTATTTTGTTATGATACTTTTGATGCTACACATTACAGAAGTTTTTTGTAAATAAAAAACATCGTCTTAGTCACTAACTTAAGTGTACTAAAATAGACGATGTTTTGTTTTACTTTTCTCTTATAAAATTCTTAAGATTTCCTTACATTTCTGCGGGAAGAAAAATTCTAAATTCAATCTTCTGATTTTCGCTAGTTGCGAAAATACTCCCTTGATGTAATTCAATAATTTCTTTTGCAATGGCCAATCCTAATCCTGAACCGCCTGTTGTGCTAGTTCTTGCTGCATCAACACGATAAAACTGTTCAAAGATGTTGCTCAGCCTATGCTTCGGAATGTCCTTTCCATGATTTCTAAATCGTAATGTAACTCCCTGAGCATCTTTCGTCGCTACAATTTCTATTTGACTACCTTCAAAACTATAATGAATTGCATTTCTATATAAGTTATCAAATACCCTTGCAAGTTTATTGGCATCCCCAGTAATTACAATATCTTGATTGATTACCAAAGAGCTCGTTAGCTTTTTAGGAGCTAGCATAGGGTAAAACTCATCGACCAACTGTTCCAACATCCTATTTAGATTGATCTTACTTTTTTCTAAAATAATATTTTGAAGATTAAACCGTGTAATTTCAAAGAATTCATTAATTAGATCCTCTAGGCGTAGCGCCTTATCTAAAGAAATAGCAGTATATTTTGCTTTCTGTTCAAGAGGCATGTCTGGCGCTTCATTTAGAAGACTTAAATAACCAATAATAGATGTCAGCGGCGTTTTTAAGTCATGAGCCAAGTAAACCACCAAATCATTTTTTCGCTGTTCTGCTTCCTTTGCCAACTGTTCATTTCTTAATGTAGTATATTTGATGGTATTTAGTTTATCTTCAACATCTTTTAGTTCTTTTGGCAAATGAATTAATGCGTCCTCTTTAGTAAATATAGAATCGATAGACAGAGCCGTTTGCTCCAGATATCCAATAATCTTTAAAAATGTATAACCTAGAATAATAAGAAAACCAAGTATCCAAAGAAGTATTAGTAGGATAAAAGCATTGGATCGAACTGTGTTATAAAGCCCATAACTAATAAGTTGAAGAATTTCTGATATCATTTGTGATATCATTTGTGAGGACAATAGCATAAAAGAACATAGAAAAAAAACCAGTGTATATAGGGCTATATTAATAATAAACTTAATAATGACCTGTCTTAAAAGATTGTATTTAAAGCCTTTAGAAAAGTTAGTCTTCAATTTTATACCCTACTCCCCATACTGTCTTTATAAATTTTGGATTTCGTGGAGGCTCATTCATTTTCTCACGCAATCTCCTAATATGAACCATAACAGTATTATTGTTATCTAGATATTTTTCACCCCATACAGCTTGAAAAAGTTCTTCTGTAGAAACAGCTTTTCCTCTGTTTTCACATAAATACCACAGAATAGAAAACTCTATAGGAGTGAGAGCTAGCTCCTTATCATACAAAGTACATTTGTGTGCTTCTTTATCAATGACAAGTCCTGCAAAATCATATTGATTCTGATTTTGAATCTTGCTTTCATTATACCTTATGTGACGTCTAAGTTGGGCCTTCACCCGTGCAACCATTTCCAATGGATTAAAAGGTTTTGTAATATAATCATCCGCCCCGATGGTAAGACCTGTTATCTTATCTATATCCTCCACTTTGGCTGTTAACATAATAATAGGATACATATATTTCTCTCTAATTTTTTGACATAATTCAAAACCGCTAATATGGGGCATCATTACATCTAGTAAAGCTAAGCTAAAATCCTTTTCATCAATTGCCTCTAACGCATCTTTAGGGTTATAAAATTTATGCACGATATAATTTTCATTTTTTAAGTATAATTCTACCAAATCAGCAATCTCTTTTTCATCATCCACAACTAAAATATTTATACTCATTTGTTCTCCTCCATAATCACTATTTTAGCATAGAGTGATTTCTAATAAAACTATGAGAATCCATAGATAGCTAAATTTAGAATCCCAAAATAAATTAAGACTTGGTTCAGGGGGAGCTTTAACTCCCCCTGAACGCAAAGATCGCGACGTGCCTTTGGCACTCGTACCCTTGTAGATAAATTAAACTCTTTTATTCACTCTAAAGTTATCTTCTATTAATAACCAATTTTGAGGGAAATCATAACCCAAAACCCAATAAAAGAACCCACGAATACCTAATTCTTTCACTAAATCAAACTTTGCCTGCACACTTCTTGCATCTTCAAACCAAACCTCGTGTTGTCTTCCTTGCTCATCATAATAATTAAAATGAGGAGCTTGAGCAATAGGATCATATTCAATTCGAGCATGATACCTGGCCGCAATCTCTATTGCCTGTTGGGGACTAATAGCTCGAGCAAATTTTCCACCCCTTACATAGGGTAAAGTCCAATCATAACCATAGAGTGGCATTCCCATCATAATTTTATCTTTTGGTACAACCGAAATAGCATAATCCATAACCTTTCGTACTTGGTTAATGGGGGATACTGCCATAGGTGGTCCTCCTGACCAACCCCATTCATAGGTCATAAAAAAAATAAAATCTACAATTTCTCCTAAAGCTTGGTAATCATGCCCTTCATATAAAGTACCAATTTGCCCAGCAGAAAGCTTTGGAGCTAAAGCCACAGATATAAAATATCCTTTTTCCCTCATACGAGCTGCAGCCTTCCTTATAAATCGAACATAAGGTTCTCTATTGGCTGCGCCAAGGTATTCAAAATCAAAATCCAATCCTTTATACCCTTTTTCATCCATAATCCGAATTGCTTCATCAAGGACTTTATCTTGCAAAGCTTCATCATTCAGTATGGTAGTGGCAATTTCAGTTTTGAAAGTACCCTCAGCAAAGTTGGTTAAAACTAATAAAGGGGCAACCTGATGGCGGGCAGCCGCCTGAAGAGGACCTTGATCATCAACCGGCGTTAAATTACCTTGGGCATCTACAGCGTAGCTAAAAATAGGTAGATAGGTAAGATGCTGTGCTACCTCATCCACAACCTGTGTAGAGTTGGCTCCTGTAATCCTAGGATCTATATAGGCTCCTACATCTTTTGCTAGTCTGGTCTTAGGAGGGATATAAAGCCGTAATCCAACTTGGATCTGACTGGGATTGCGAATCTGATTGATACGAATCAGTTCAGACAATGGTACCCCATACTGCCGGCTAATGCTATAAAGACTTTCTCCTGGTCTCACCCAGTGGTAACTTCCTACAATAGGAATAACAATACTTTGACCAACTACAAGTTGATTAGGATTTGGAATTTGATTTGCCTGTACGATATCTGCAACAGATACACCGTAAGCTCTGGCAATTTGATATAAACTATCTCCGGGCCGAATAACAACAATTTGCATTTTCTTCACTCCTTTTAATTGATCTTGATATAAGATATTCAAGATCAATTAGAGGGGTGAGTAAATCCTATTTTTGTCTATATAGATAGATTTCTAACTGTTGGCCTTCTGTAGATATTTCTACACGATCAATCATAATTCCTACTACAAATAATTCTTTACCTACATGGGATGTTCCTGTTAAATTCCAATAATACTCTTCCATATCCCTTTGCCTTGGTACATTAAGAAATTTGCTCATTTGTTTAATCTTTTTTTCATGTCCCAATGCAAAATCACTTTGGATATGAACAATAAACTCTTTTTCCTTTTCCTGAACACGTACACTTATATCGGTGGCCCCTATAGAAAACAAGTAAGTAAGTATTTCATCTATGATCTTCGATAGCTTTTCCTTATTTTGTTTCATGTGCGCTCCTCCTTTTTAAAAGCTTCAATAATAGGAATCAAAAATAGAGCAACTAATCCTGCGGCAAATCCAGTATTGTATAAATTTAATCCACCATGCAGTATCCCTACACTAAGTACTACAGAAGAGTTAATAAATCCAGCTAATACACCATAGGGCCATCCGTACTCTCCGGCAATGGGTGCTAAACCAGTACCAAATAAGGCAGCTAATAGAATAGATGGATCGTTTATATTCCACGTTTTTGTTATACTTCCTAGAAAAACTCCAATAAAAATAGGTATCATATTTTTTGCATGTTTTCCAAAAGCTCCAAAACCAATCATAGTTAAAATTCCACCAATAGTAGGCCCATTTAATGTACCTCCCACTAGTAGAATATAGGCAATTCCTATAAGGCCATTGAATCCCATATTAATTAAGGTTACACTAAATCCTTCTAACAATACAAAGTCACTGACTAACCTTCCCGAATACTTAAAAATATTTTTGAGGCTTTTAAAGCTGCCTCCGTTTAAATAAATACCTGTCCCTACCATAGCTAAACATAAAGCAGTCATAAAGCTTCCTAAAATCAAATCATTCCCAGTGCTCCATATCATTTTACTTTGTACAACAAAACCATAGGATTTAAAAACTGAAACAAAGATAGTACCAATCATCCCTGCTGTAAATCCCACATTATATAGATCAAAACCTTTATGTACTCGTAAAAAATAAGTAGACAAAGGAGAAATAATAAGACCTATACTGATACCAACTACAATGCTTAAAAGAAAACGAATGGGAAAAGGTTGGTCCACCCAAAACATAATTTCTGTAATTGTGGGTGCCATACTTGTACCAAATAAAGCTACATAGACATGTTTGTCAAAACTATCTTTTTGAATTTTTGCATAGAGAAAAACACCTAAAATAATGAGCCAAATATTAAAAATGTTTTTTCCAAACATTCCAAAACCTGTCATCAAAAAAATGCTAGCAATAGATACACCGGTAATATTAATTTTTAAAGACCTTATAATTCCTATGGATATTAGTGTTAAGAGTCCTGCATTGACAAAAGTTGCTCCTATCCCTCCTATAATAATATAATCTGTAATCAGTCCTTCAGGTTGCCTAATAATTTCATATAAACCTTTTATAATTTCTTTAGGCCTCTGTACACAAAATCCAAATAGGATGAAAGCCATTCCATAGAAATTTAACAATTTATACTTTAATTCATTTGTAATCTGTTTTTCTTCCTTAAACTTGTTATAGTGCATTATAATAGTAAACATCCTTCCTCTTTCTTCTTGTATGCTTTTAAAAAACTTAGTTTTATTATATAATAGAAGTTACTATAAAGAAATAAGAAATTTAGCTACTTTTTAGTTTTACAATTACTTCCTATATAGCTAAATAAACTAATGACTTGATATGGAGGTGTTTTATGTTTAGAACAATTCTATGGTATACAAATTTTGCAACATCCTTAATCGGAAAAATCCCCCAGATGTCAAAAGTAAAGCAACTAGAAAAAAAACAAGATTTACAAGGAAAAACAGAATATGTGCATCAAGTTACATCTAAATGGGCAATGTCTCAAATGAAGCTTAGTGGAGCTACTGTAAAAGTTTTTGGTGAGGAAAATATTCCCCCAGATCAAGGAGTTCTCTTTGTAAGTAATCATCAAGGTAATTTCGATATTGCTCTATTTATGGCGTATATCGATAAGCCTAAAGGATATATTGCAAAGGTAGAGCTTAAAAAGATCCCCCTCTTAAGAACTTGGATGAGCTATATGAACTGCATATTTATGGATCGGGGCGATATGCGCCAGTCTGCAAAAGCTATTTTAGAAGGAATTGAACTTCTTAAACGTGGCCATTCCTTAGTACTTTTTCCTGAAGGGACTAGAAGTAGAGGTAATCAGATGGGTAATTTTAAAGCAGGCAGCTTTAAACTTGCTACAAAATCAAAAGTACCTATTGTTCCTGTGACCATTAATGGCTCTTATAAGCTTATGGAGCAAAATGGTGGCAAAGTCAAACCTGCTTCAGTAGAAATACATATTCACCCTATGGTAGAAACTGATTCACTTACAAAAGAAGAAGAAATCGCACTCCCTTCAAAAATAAAAACCATTATCGAAAGTAAACTAGCTATTACTTCTTAAACAAAAAATTGAATTTTGTTCTTGAGAACGGGCTGAATATCTATAGCAATCGTAAAGGAGATTTTTATGAAAAGATTTGAATTAATTGCAACAACAACTTTTGGTATTGAGTCTGTTGTTCGACGTGAAATTGAAGACCTAGGCTATGAAGTCAATGAGGTAACAGACGGAAAGATCACCTACACTGGAGATGCGGAAGCTATTGTTCTTTCCAATCTTTGGCTGCGCTCTGCCGATCGTGTACTACTTAAAATGGGCGAATTTGAGGCCCTTACTTTTACTTCACTTTTTGATCAAACCGTGGAACTTCCTTGGGAAAAATGGATCACCCCTGATGCTCAGTTTACTGTCACTGGAAAATCAGTGAAATCTGATTTGTTTAGTGTGTCAGACTGCCAAGCTATTGTAAAAAAGGCCATTGTAAAACGGCTACAAAAACATTATGATATCGAATGGTTCGAAGAAACAGGACCTGCTTACACTGTTCAAGTCTCCATTTTAAAAAATATAGCTACCCTTACTATCGATACAACAGGTAAAGATGGCCTCCATAAACGAGGATACCGTAAAAATACTGTGGAAGCTCCTATTAAAGAAACTTTAGCCGCTGCCCTACTGCAGATTAGTTATTGGAAAAAAGATCGTCTTTTCTATGATCCCTTTTGTGGATCAGGGACTTTTGCTATTGAAGCTGCCCTCATTGCACAAAATATAGCTCCAGGATTAAATCGTACTTTTGCTTCCTCCTACTGGTCCCAAATTCCTAAGAAACTTTGGGATGATCTTAGAGAAGAAGCCCGCGAGGAAAGAATCCCTCTTCAATCAGAAGCGCCTCTTATCTATGCCTCTGATATTGATCGTACCACTGTATTAAATGCACGAGAGAATGCAGAAGCTGCAGATGTAGGGGGTGCTATTCAATTTTTTACCAAACCCTTGCATAAAACTTCTTTACCTCACGGAGATTACGGATTTGTCTTTTGTAATCCACCTTATGGAGAACGAATTGGACAAAAAGATATGATTACTCGGTTGCATCAAGATTTGCGTACATTGCTAGATACCAATGAAACTTGGTCATTATATGCTATTACTGCTGCTAATGAATTTGAAAAGGAGTATGGTAAAAAAGCAAGTAAAAAACGAAAACTGTTTAATGGCCGTATTTCTGTAACCTTTTATCAATTTTTTGGCCCTAGGCCTCCTAGGAAGAATGCATCTTCTTTCGAAACTTCTTTGTAAGTATAAAAGAAGTAACAGACAACATGAGCGCGAAACGTTAGATATGCATCTTACAAAATTTTGATTTTCAACGTATGTATCTATAAAAGACCAAACCTTTGGGTTTGGTCTTTTATCTAATCTTTTTTAACCTAAAATAGGATGGTCAATAAACTCAATCTTTGCTTCTTCTGGTTTTCCATGTAATTCAAAAACGACAACCTCATTATCTTGTTTTTTTAATAAGGGTCCGGGAACATATAATGTTTGCGTAGGACCTATATCCCAATATCGTCCCAAGTTAAATCCATTAACCCAAACAATACCTTTCTTCCAACCTTCTAGCTTTATGAATGTATCAGCAGTTTCATCAACATCAAAGGATGCTTTATAAAAACCAGGCATTCCTTCTTTCACAGCTCCATCAAAAGAAAGTGAAGTTAAGTCGATCATAGGAAGGGGATAGATCTCCCAATCAAATTGAAATTGATAGTTTAAAAGAACCCCTTCGGTAATTCCTTTTCGATCATACATATGTGCTCCATAATTGATGCGCCCCATATTTTCTACTAAAATATCTAAGGTCCCCCCTGCTTCATCAATATTGATAAGAACTTCTGTATCTTTATCATTCCTATAGAGTTTACCTTGATATTGGCCATTATAATAAATGAGTGCACGATCTTTCACATCTTGTATTTTCACAGCAACCTGCCCCTTAGGTCCTGTAACATAAGTCCTATATAAAATAAAACCATATTCTTGGCCAACTTGCTCCATGGGTATTGGGCATGCACTCTGTACCTTCGTGGCTAAGGAGAAAAGGGATTCAAATAAATCTGCTTCTTGAGTTAACTGAACTTTACCATATGCCTTTTTCTTTTGATTTTCTGGTGGCGTAGGAAGCTCTTTATTAGTATGTTTAGCAACAACTTCTCGTACAGCAAAATATTTTTCGGTTAAATCCCCAGATTCGCTGAGTAAGCAATCGTAATCGTAACTTGTAACAGTGGGTTGATATGTTCCATTGAAGTTGGCACCATTATAAAAACCAAAATTAGTCCCCCCATGGAACATATAAAAATTCACAGATCCATTCATCTTAAGCATAGTCTCAAATACTTGTGCTACATCTTGAGGATCTCGAGTATGATGCTCAACCCCCCAGTGGTCAAACCAACCATTCCAATATTCCATACAAACAAGGGGACCTGTACTTTCATATTCTCTTAGCTTCTCAAAACCTTCTTCTGGTCTAGATCCAAAGTTTGCAGTTTTAAAAATGTGGGGCAAAGTTCCCCCTTGTAACATCATATCCGTTGGTCCATCAGAGGTGAAAAGAAGAATATCCATTCCTCGCTCTATCATGGCCTTCTCTAAAAAAGATAAATATTGTTTATCGTTGCCATAGCTTCCATATTCATTTTCGATCTGCATCGCAATAATAGGCCCACCCTGAGTGCATAAAAAAGGTTTAAACTTTGGGAGAAGTACATCATAGTAATTTGATACCTTTTCCAAAAAAGGGGGATAGGCACATCGGTGACGCATATTATGATCTGCCAAAAGCCAAGCTGGCAATCCTCCAAACTCCCATTCTGCACAGATATAGGGGCTGGGCCGAACAATGACAAACAAACCTAAGTCTTGGGCAATTTTAATAAATTTTTCAATATCCGCTATGCCCTCAAAATTAAATTCTCCTTCTTTAGGCTCATGTAAATTCCAAGGTACATAAGTTTCTACTGTATTAAACCCACAAGCTTTTAGTTTTAAAAGTCGATCCTCCCAATACTCAGGCACCACTCTAAAATAATGAATTGCTCCTGATATCAGCTGTACAGGTTTTCCATCATAAATAAATTGATCACCAGTAATCTCAAAGATAGGCATATAATCCCTCCAAGATAATTATTTTTTGAATCATTTCATTATACTGACAAACATAGTGTATATGAAGATCTTCTTAGAGTCAATATTACTGTATATTTTGTCCCTATAAATACAATTTTGTTCATCTACAGGCAGTAGACTAAAGTTCTAAATTTCACCAAATTCATCTCCGCCTTTTCACAGTTATATCTTTGATTCCCATGTTCTAATTTTTAAAAGACTCTCTTTTTACAAAAAGAGAACATAGGAATCATCAATATAATTTCAATAGCTAATTTCTTACCTGAGAAACAAAGTACAAAAAATCACCTTTTTTCAAATCAACTAATAAACTTGAGTCTCTAACAACCAAGACAAACTTTTATAAATCATAAAAAAGAAGCAATCAGGAGAAAATCATCCTATTGCTTCTTTAAAAATATATATTATACATTTTTAATTTTGAAGTAAATTTTTAACTTTGTTTAATATTATATTCGCTAATTCTGCTTTATTCATTTTAGGCAGCTCCTCTACATGCCCTTCACGATCAATAATCGTAGCAATATTTGTATCCCCTTGAAATCCTGCACCTGGTTCACTAATATTGTTTGCTACTATAAAATCAAGATTTTTCTTATTAATTTTTTCTGTAGCATATTCAAGAAGGGAAGTCGTTTCTGCCGCAAATCCAACCAGCACTTTTTCTCCTTTTTGTTGTCCAACTTCTGCTAGTATATCTGGATTCCTCGTTAATTCTATAATCATATCTTGGTCTGTCTTTTTAATCTTACTAGGGCTAGCTTGAACAGGTCGGTAATCTGCCACTGCAGCAGCTTTGATTACTACAGTAGACCACGAAAGTTTCTCCATAACAGCATCGTACATATCTTGGGCGCTTTTTATACCTATCTTATTCACACCTTTTGGGCATTGCAAATTTGTAGGGCCGGAGATCAACTGAACATTTGCTCCTCTTTTCGCTGCTTCTTCAGCAATGGCATAGCCCATTTTACCTGAAGAATGATTAGTAAGATAACGCATAGGATCAATGGATTCTACTGTTGGACCTGCTGTAACTAAAATATTTTGACCTTTTAGGTCCTGTACAGGATTTAAATAATTGATTACATCTTCTATAATCCGGTCAGGTTGAGCCAATTTCCCTTTGCCTAAATCACCACAAGCCAACCAGCCACTATCTGGTTCGATAAAGTAATATTCTTGACTTTTTAAAAACTCTATATTTTTTTGTACGATAGGATTCGCATACATATTGGTATTCATAGCTGGTGCAAATACAATAGGACATGTTGCCGCCATAATAGTGGTGCTTAACATATCATCTGCAATGCCATTAGCTACTTTTCCAATGATATTAGCAGTAGCAGGGGCTACTAATATTAAAGATGCTTTTTTTGCTAAAGAAATATGCTCAACATCCCAGTTTTTCGGTTCTTGAAATGTATCTGTAATGACATAGTTATTTGAGATGGCTTGGAAGGATAAAGGAGAAACGAATTCAGATGCATTTTTAGTTAAAATTACATTCATTTCTATGCCTTTTTTTCGCAACCCACTGACAACATCTAAGGCTTTATAAGCTGCGATTCCTCCAGTAACACCTACAATTATATATTTTCCCATCTATTTTCTCCTTTCCAAACTAGGCTTCTCACCCTAAGATTTAATTTGAATTTCTGGCTACAATAGGAGCCAACGCTTTCCCAAGGGCTAGAGTAATAACTGCCGCAACAATGGCTTCTGGTATTCCATTGATTCCAACAACACCCATAATGAAACCAAATAAGGCTTCAAAAGCAATTTCTTTGCTGGCAGCATAGCTTTGTCCGAAGAAGATATAGATGCCACCCATGACTAAAATTGTATTTGTTAAAGATCCCACTAAGCCTGCACCTAAATAAGCCATAACACTAGATTTATCTAATTTTTTTACTGCTTGAAAGGTATAATAAGCAGTGACCCCAATCAAAATTCGTGGAACCAGAGCAATTAGTAAACTATAGATATTTCCATTAAATTCTCCTACAGAGTAAAAAGGTGAAAATACAAAAGACGTAATTGTAGGACTAAATGTATTGATAGCTACAGAAATCATGCCAAATAATCCGCCTAATAAAGCCCCTGCTCCAGGCCCTAGAATAATTCCTCCCAATATAACAGGAATATGCACTGTTGTTGCTCTTGTCACGCCTACTGGAATAAAACCCAGTGGGGTCAGTGCAAGCATAATCTCAACAGCTGCAAATAAAGCAATTAGTACCATTCTTTTTGTTTTGTTTTCCATTATAAATCCTCCTTGCTACCGTTCTCTTAAAGAGATACAGTGCTATTTTGATTTCAGTGTACCATATTTTTTTATAAAAGTCCAACTCTTTTAGTCTGACTACAAATATAATATTATTGTTCCTCTATTTTACTCTTTTAATAACTTTAATACTGTTTTTAGTTTAACAGGATTACCATACATCAACGTTCCCATACGATAAATCATAGAACCTACCATGCCTACTACTATGGTAGATCCAGCTAAAATAATCCAAGCAAGGATAACCTGCCCTCTTGTAACACTCCCCATTGATACTCGAACAAACATAGCCATACAAGAGCTAAAAGGGACATAAGATGCTATTTTTAGTAACATGCCTTCAGGATTCATCATACCTGCAAAGGCAATAAAAAAGGCAACCATAAATAAAATAGTAATCGGCGTTGAACTAGCATTGATATCTTCTGTTCTAGAGACTAAAGCGCCTAGAGCTCCATAGATAAAAGAATAGAAAAGATAACCTAGAATACCAAAAGCTAAAAAAGTAAGCAATACATTAACAGGAATATTAAAAATAAAGTCTAATGCATAATCCCAAGCCTTTGCATTAAATCGATAAGCTATACTTGCAAAGCCTAATACAAGAGTAAATTGTAGTATACCCGCTAAAGCACCTGCAATCACTTTTCCGAATATTAAATTTGTACTTTTGGTACTAGTCACTAACACTTCCATAGAACGGTTACTCTTTTCGCTTGCTACACCTGTAGCAATTAATTGCCCGTAAAGGATAATGATAAAGTAGAGTCCAAAAACTAAAATATAAGTGTAAGCATAGTTTTTTACACTATCTTTACCTAGGACTTTGATATCATGTTCTATGAGAGTGGAATCAATATCTTCCACTAGTTTATAGTCAATCCCTCTTTGGGCTAAAGCATTCACTTTGTAAGCTCGAAGAATAGCCTGATCAATTTGGTATCTCATTGAATCACTCATCTTTGTATTCTTCACAATATATTGATATTTTGTAGGTGATTCTATAATATATCCAGCTAAGATTTTATCAGATTGAATACTTTCCTCTAGTTCTTCTTCTGTTTGAAATTCTAAAAGTGAAATAGCCGAAAAACTTGTCTTCATATCTTCAATATTACTAATAGCTCCATTTAAATTAACATAACCATATTTCTCTCCTTTATCCTTACTGTTCTTCTCCCCATCTGTAGATTCTTTATTAAAAGATCCTACAGTGTCTATGATGGTTGGTACAGAAAGTCCAATCCCCACTAACAAACATAAAATCAAAGTGGAAATTGTAAAACTTTTATTCCTAAAAAAACACATCAGTTCAAATTTTAATACAACAAAAAAATCTCTCATTCTTGATCACCTGCCTTTAATACAAAAATATCTGATAATGTAGGTTCATAATTAGAAAATGCTTCAATATTAATAGGAAGTTCTATCATCTCTCTAAGTACATCATTTTTAGGTTGATTATTAATTGATTTGATTATAAGGTCCTCTCCTCGAATTTCAACAATTTCAATCATATGACCTAGTCTCTGTGAAAAAATCTTTGCTAAATTCTCTGCCGTATCATTTTCATCACTTATGATCCATTGATTTTCGCCATATTCTCTTTTAATATCTTTTAAATTACCTGTAAGAACAATTTCTCCTTTGTTAATTAAAACTATTTCTTCACAAAATTCTTCTACATAATTCATTTGATGACTTGAAAAAATAACTAACTTATTTTCTTTTATAAGTTCTGTAATAATGTCTTTTAAAATTTGAGCATTTACAGGGTCTAGTCCACTAAAAGGTTCATCTAATATAATGATATCAGGATTGCAAAGTAAGGTAGCAGCAATTTGAACTTTTTGTTGATTTCCTTTGGATAGCGTTTCAAGTTTTTTCTCTTTATATTCTTCCACCCCTAAACGTGTAAGCCAAAACAAAGTATTTTCTTTAGCAGCCTTCCTCTTTAATCCTCGTAATTCTCCTAAATATATTAGTTGATCTGATACTTTTTGCTTAGGATAAAGGCCTCTTTCTTCTGGCAGATAACCAATTTGATGATTTTTAGGTTCAAACCTTTTTCCATCTAGGAGTATTTCCCCTTTGTCTGGACTAAATAAATCCATAAGAATGCGAATCGTCGTTGTTTTTCCAGCTCCATTTCTGCCTAGAAAACCTAATGCTTTTCCACTGGAAACAGAAAAGGATATACCATGTAAAACTTCAGTATCCGAAAAACTTTTATGTATGTTTTTTACTTCTAGAATCATAGTAACCTCCCATTTTATTTTTTCTAAATCTTTCAATAAATACGTTTTATTTTCCAATTTGTCTTATTTTA
Organism: Candidatus Epulonipiscium sp.; assembly: GCA_012799415.1. Classification (GTDB taxonomy): domain Bacteria; phylum Bacillota; class Clostridia; order Lachnospirales; family JAAYNZ01; genus JAAZLH01. The sequence goes on from JAAZLH010000154.1 coordinate 20,304, forward strand.
TATATTTTATTATGAACTTTTTATTCTCATACCCCAAGATAAGAAAATCTCAATAAAAAAGCACAAAAAATCCCGCAAATATTTGCGGGATAAAATAGACTGTCACCCTATATCAATAGCATGTACTGGACATTTTTCTTTGGCCACTTTCACAATTTCTTTATCTTCCTTTTTTACTTTTTCTATTGTTACAATCGCTTTCTTATTTTCCATTTTAAAATAATCTGGTGCTTCTTTAACACAAATACCACAGCCAATACAAATTTCTTGTTGTATGACGACCTCATCTTTTTCTAATTGTATCGTATCTAAAGGAATATCATCTTTCTTTACAATTTTAGAAATAATATATCCCATGCCAATAATGCCAATAGTCGTCAATATCCATCTAGTCATCATAAATTTAGGGCTTAAAAACTTAGCCTCATTAGCCAACATAGGTATTTTTATTACAGCCCAAGAACTAAGTATAATAATAATATTGAATACACTAGCACCCTTTTTTAATAGGGCTTTACATACAGGAAAAGCTGCATAAATAGGACCTGCTGAAATACTTCCTAAGCCTAAAGATATAAAAGCTCCTTTCATACCTGATTGTTCTCCTAAAGCCTTCATAATCATCCCTCTTGGTACCCAAGCTTCGATTAAAGAAGTAAGTAGAAATACTACAGGCATAATAATAAGCATTTCCTTTATATAATAACTACTATTTTTAAAAGATAAAATTGCCTTCTCCTGATTTACAATCAATAAACCTACATAAATAAAAATAATCAGAACTAATAATTTGTTCTTTTTCATTTTCTCTATCATAGAATTACCCCCATTAAAATTGCAATGATGATGGCTAGCCCAAAACTAAAAACATTTCTAGTAATAGCAAATTTTTTCCCAAATTCTTTTTTCTCCAAGTTAAAGGTAACCAAACCAACCATAGTCAAAGTGGTTAAAAATGCTACTGCAGGCATAATACTAGCTCCCATATCTATGATTGAACCTACCAATGGAAAAGCGATAAATGCAGGAATCAAAGTCACACTACCTAGAAAAGCTGAAATCATTGTTGACAATAAGATGTTTGAGCCTCCTAAATAGCTTTTAATCAGTTCAGGTGGAATAAAAGTCAGAATTAATCCAATTAGAAATAAAATGCTAATAATTTCACCTGCCATACTTCCCATCATCTTTTTTGACCTTTTCATGGAATCAATAGTCTTTTTCTTATCTTTTTTCATTGATATAATAAAACCCATGATTGTAATAACCCATAATCCCTTTGTAAAAATATCCATACCATATCCCCTCTCTTTTTATTGCATTTCTTGATTTCTTTCATTTATCCTTGCATCTTCTTCAGTATAAACTTTTCTGCTATAATAATAAGTAACCATGGTTACTTATTATTACGTTTTTCTCATTTATACTTATAGATAAACGAAGACTCCGTTCAGTGGGAGGGTTAGAATTGTAAACCATCGGATAAATTTGATTTAGCCATCTATATATTAAAAACTCTTATATACACCAGGAGGTGCTAAATAGAAATGCGACAGGCATTACCGTTTTTGCTATCCCTTGATCTATTTAATGATTTTCAGCAACAAGAACTTTTATCATTACTAGAAACAAATTCTGAAATAAAAATCTATGAAAGAAATCAAATCATTTATATTCAAAATGAAAAGGCGTATTCTATGGATATCATTTTGGAAGGGGAAGTGATTGTTCAAAGAATTGATGAAAAAGGAAATATTTTATCCATTATAATTTTAGGTAAAGGTGATATGTTAGGTGGAAATTTAATTTTTTCTCATAAAAATGAATATCCTATGACTATCATCTCCCAAACTCATACGAGAATTTTGCGTTTAAAGAAAAACTTAGTATTAGAATTATGTCAAAAAAAGAAAGAGTTCCTAGAAAAATTTCTAGAAACTCTTTCTGATAAAGCATTGGTCCTAACAGATAAAATTCATTCTCTTGCTCAAAAAACCATCCGAGAAAAAATTACTGATTTTCTTTTATATGAGTATAGACAACAAAATAGCTCTGTCATTCAGCTTCCTATGACAAAAAAGGAATTGGCAGAAAAGCTGGGAGTAGAGCGTCCCTCTCTCCAACGCGAACTTAAAAAAATGAGATTAGAGGGGCTTCTCTCTTATGATGCTAGAACCATAACTATCCTTGCTAGTGAAATATTATAATTTTTCTGCAAAAGTCCTTCCGAAAGCCCTGCACCGTTCTAAAGCTTCTGTATCTGGGTTCCATAGTTCCTTGATTCCTGTTTCTATCACATCTAGTTTTGCATCCTTTAGTTTCTCTTCAATAATACCTACTGACTCTCCACTCCATCCATAGGAACCAAAGGCAGCAGCTTTTTTGTTTTTTAATCCCAACCCTCTCATCATTTCTAAGAGACCTCCAACGGCGGACATAATCCCTTTATTGACAGTGGATGAGCCTGCTAAAATTCCTTTTGATTTAAACAATTCAGCAATGACATCATTTTTATCTGAATGGGCTGCATTAAATAGTTTAACAGTTAATGTCCCATCGACTTCTTTTATTCCCTCTGCAATGGCTTCCGCCATTCGCCTAGTTCCATTCCACATCGTATCATAAACAAGAGTTACTTGATGTTCTTGATATCCTTTGGCCCATTCTAAATATTTCTCTATAATTTGGGCTGGATTATCTCGCCAAATGATCCCATGGCTTGTTGCAATCATATTAACAGGTAGATTAAACCCAAGTACTTCCTCAATTTTCTTCGTTACCAAAGCACTAAATGGTGTTAATATATTGGCATAGTATTTAATGGCTTCTTGATACAATTCTGCTTGATCTACTAAATCGTTATACATTAGATCTGAAGCATAATGTTGCCCAAAGGCATCGTTACTAAATAAAATATTTTCTCCTGTCATATAAGTAAACATACTATCCGGCCAATGAAGCATTCTAGCTTCTACAAAAATCAGTTTATTTTCTCCTATATCTAACGTATCTCCTGTTTTAACCTCAACAAAGTTCCAGTCTTCATGATAATGAGCTTTTAAAATTTTTGCTCCATTAGCTGTACAATAAATAGGAGTGTTAGGGATCTCTTTCATTAAGAGAGGTAGGGCACCACTATGATCAATTTCTGCATGATTAGCAACAATATAATCAATTTCATTTAAATTGATTTCTTTTTTTAAGTTTTCAATATATTCTTTTGCAAAAGGTTCCCAAACCGTATCGATGAGTACATTTTTTTTATCTCTGATTAGGTATGAATTATAGGAAGATCCTCGATGTGTTGAATATTCGTCTCCATGAAAACGTCTCAGTTCCCAATCAATTTTACCTACCCATGTCACCTTATCTGTCATTTTGAATTTCATTTGTACTCCCTCTTTTCTTTAGTTTTATTCATCTCAAAGATGATATTATAGGTCCTATCAGGCAATAATTAGGATCTAAATTGTAACTTAAATCTAATTATTCCGACAACACCTCCCTTTAAGTATACCCACAGTAAAGGGATTTACGCAAGTAA
>JAAZLH010000155.1 GCA_012799415.1 Candidatus Epulonipiscium sp.
AAAAAAGAGTTTAGAAAATTACTTTCTAGACTCTTTTTTGCTATCTATGGTTTTTTTTTATAATTTCATGTATAATAAATAGGCAAAGCAACCATGGAGTTATTGAAAGGAGCATTATATGCGTTATATTATAGACCTTCGTGAAGGCGACAATATCGCAGAGCATTATTTATGCAAACAAAAGCAAATATTAAAATCACGAGCGGGAAAATCATATATATCATTAAAATTACAAGATAAAACAGGAATTATTGATGGAAAGGTATGGGACCTTGGAGATGGTATCCATGAATTTAGCGACTACGATTTTATTAAAGTAGATGCTACAGTTCTGCTCTATCAAGGAGAACCACAGCTAAATATCAGACGGATTCGAAAAAGCTCAGAAGGAGAATATGACCCCAAAGATTATATTCCTTCCACTCAAAAAGATATCAATCAAATGTATGAACAATTATTGGCCTATATTCCAACCATTGAAAATCCTTATATTAAGAAATTGATAGAAAGTTTTTTGGTGGAAGATGAAAAGTTTATTAAACAATTTAAATACCATTCTGCAGCTAAAAATATCCATCATAGTTATATGGGAGGACTTTTAGAACATACATTAGCAGTTGTTGAAATTTGTGATTTTCTGAGTACCCGTTATGAAGGGGTAAATAGAGATATTGTCATTGCTACTGCCATCTTTCATGATATTGGGAAAATACAAGAACTTTCACAATTTCCTGAAAATGACTATACTGATGATGGGCAACTGATTGGGCATCTAATTATGGGGATGGAGATGGTCTCACGAAAGATTGAAACTATTTCAGGGTTTCCCTCTACCTTGGCAAGTCTAATCAAGCATTCCTTATTATCTCATCATGGAGAATTGGAATATGGCTCACCAAAACGACCCAAGACCATAGAAGCTTTTATCTTGCATGCAGCAGACAATACAGATGCTAAAATTAAAATTATAGAAGAAGCTATATCAAATGAAGCAAAAGAAGATAATTGGATTGGTTACCAAAAGCTATTTAATAGAAATCTACGTAGAACCAATTTTTAAAGGAGGGGACGTATGTATAATGATTCAGAGATGATTTCTGCTTCAGAAATAAACCAATTTACATACTGTGCCTACCAATGGTATTATGCTCGGCTTTATGGGCCAGCTAAGCTACGAGAATTGGCTAAAGAACGCAACGAAAAATATGGATATGAAGATTATACACTGAGTCGGTTTTCCAAGGGAAACCGATTTCATGCTTTATATCATTTTTGGTATCGAGTGAAGAGAGTATTTATTTTGGGCAGTGTGGGATTACTACTAATAGCGATCTTTTATTATATTGTTGTGGTGATGCAAAGTGGATAGATTAGTAGTCTACTTGCCTTTTTTTCCTTATCTACTGGCCCTTATTCTAGTACTCCTTTTTTTAGGTCGAAAGCCACCTATTCAAATTAAAAAGCCAAAGCTAGGTGTACCTTGGGCAAAAGTTATTTATACAGACCAAAAACAAAAAAATACCAATCGATCCACGGTACAGCATCAACTTCTTACTTCCACAACCTATGGAGTCCGAGGCAAACCAGATTATATATTTCAAAAACATATTAGTAAATCTTTGATTCCAGTAGAGCTAAAAAGCGGTACTATTTCTGAAAAAAAGCTCCAGCCTTACCCAGGGGATTTAATGCAGCTCGGGGTCTATTTCCTACTGATCGAAGATATTTATAACAAACGTCCTAAGGAAGGTAGATTGATTTATAAGAATTATATGTTTATCATAAAAAACACAAGAAAGTTGCGTAAAAATGTACTTTATACTTTGGAAGAAATGCGGGACATGCTAGAAACGGGAGAACATGAGGTAGACCCAAGTTTTATTAAATGTAGGGGTTGTGTATGTAGAGAAACGGTCTGTGAATTCAGTGAAGTAAAGGAAGGGTAATTTATGAGTATACAAAAAAACCAGCATTATATAATGACTATTGAGGACCTTGGAAATAATGGAGAAGGTGTAGGGAAGATTGAGGGTTTTACTTTATTTGTAGAAGGGGCTATCCCAGGGGATGAAGTTGAGGTACGGGTAGTAAAGGCAAAGAAAAATTATGGATATGGCAAGCTAATGCAGATTATAAAGCCTTCATTACATCGTATACAGCCTCCTTGCCCTTATGTGCCACGCTGTGGCGGATGTCAAATACAGCATATTGATTATGGAAAGCAGTTAAATCTAAAACGTAAAAAAGTTCAAAGTCATTTAGAGCGGATTGGTGGATTGAAAGATATCAAAGTTCATCCCACTATTGGCATGGACAAACCTTACCATTACCGCAACAAGGCTTTATTCCCTATAGGAATGGAAAATGGAGAGGTACAGATTGGATTTTTTGCTCCCCGTAGCCATCGAATCATAGATATGAATCAATGTTTGATTCAGCATCCTATTACAGAAAAAGTGATTGAATTGGTGCGAGATTTTGTCAAAAAACATTCTATATCGATTTATGATGAAAAAGAGCATACTGGATTATTGCGCCATATTTTAGTACGTACTAGTTGGCATACACAAGAAGTACAAGTTTGCTTTGTGATCAATGGTACAGAAATTCCTTATGTAGATATTTTGATTCAAGAGTTACAGCAGATTCCTCATTTAGCAGGAGTTATTCTAAGTAGGAACACAGAACGGACCAATGTGGCTCTTGGGGAAACCATAGAAGTTTTGTGGGGAAAAGAGTGTATAACAGATTATATTGGAGAACTAGAATTTCGAATTTCTCCCCTTTCTTTTTTTCAAGTGAATCCTATCCAAACAAAGGTATTATATGATAAGGCATTAGAATATGCTGGACTTACTGGAGAAGAAATTGTTTGGGATGCTTATTGCGGAATTGGTACCATTTCTCTCTTTTTAGCTCAAAAGGCGAAGAAAGTATATGGAGTAGAAATTGTAGAAGCAGCTATCGAAAATGCGAAAGTAAATGCAAAACTAAATCAGATTGAAAATGTAGAATTCTTTGTGGGGAAAGCAGAAGAAGTCATTCCACAGAAATTGCAAGAAGAAGGGATCAAAGCCGATGT
>JAAZLH010000156.1 GCA_012799415.1 Candidatus Epulonipiscium sp.
ATTAGTTACAATGCTGTAGTAGGGACATCTCTAGATCCTAAGCTAAACTTTTCTTTTGATGTTTTGGAGCATGTATTACTAGGAGCGGAAGGTGCACCTCTTAAGAAGGCATTGTTAGAAGCAGGAATAGGGAAAGATGTTTTTGGTTCTTATGATAATAGTATTTTACAGCCTGTCTTTACCATTGTATCTAAAGATGCAGACATGGATCAGATAGATGATTTTCATAAAGTAATTAATGATACATTACAAGCTTTAGTGGAAAAGGGGATTGATAAAAAACTAATTCTTTCTACTATCAATACCCTAGAGTTTCGTTTACGTGAAGCTGACTTTGGGCATCGTCCTAAAGGATTAACCTATAATATTCTTAGTCTTAACAGTTGGTTATATGATGGAGATCCTATGATGCATTTGGAATATGAGCAGATTCTAGAAGACCTAAAATTAGCTACTCAGACCTCTTATTTTGAGGACCTGATTCAAAGATATTTACTAGGCAATCCGCATTCTTCTACTGTTATTGTAAAGCCTGAAAAAGGGCTAAGTGCTAAGAGAGAGGAAGAGATTAAGAAAGAACTAAGAGAGTATAAGGCAAGTCTATCAACAGAGGAATTGCAAAGGCTTATTGAGCAAACTCAGAAGTTGAAAGAATTTCAATCAGAACCCACACCTCAAGAGGATTTAGAAAAAATTCCTTTGCTTTCATTAAAAGATATTAATCCAAAAGCAGAACAAATTCCTCAAGAGGAGAAAGAGATAAGCGGGATAAAAATTCTTCATCATCCTTTGTTTACAAATCATATTACCTACCTAAATTTTCTCTTTCCTTTGTATGGAATAAGAGAAGAGGAAATCCCTTATGTAGGACTTCTTGCTCGGATCTTAGGAAAGGTGAGTACAGAAATGTACCCCTACGAAGAACTGGCCAAAGAAATTAATTTATCTACTGGAGGAATCCATGTTCAAACATCTCTCTATGGTAAAAGCGGTGATTCAAAGGCTTATACCCCTACAGTAAGTATGCGCGGAAAGGCTTTGACTGAACATGTACCTACCTTGCTTAGTCTTATGGGAGAAATTATAAAAGGCACAAAGTATGAGGGAAATTCTAGGTTGAAGGACTTGATTGCAGAAACAAAATCTAGACTGGAAATGGGAATGATGAGCCAAGGTCATACAGTAGCTGCAAATCGTGCAGAATCTTATTTTTCACCAATGGCCTATTATCAAGAATTAACTCAAGGAATTTCCTATTATCAATTCATTGCCAACATGGATCAAGAATTTGAGAGCAAAAAAGATGAGATTGTTCGTAATTTACAAGCTGTGGCCCAAAAGATTTTCTGCCCTTCTAATATGATTGTGGCTGTAACAGGTGAGACAAAAGAGTATGAAGCTTTTGCTACTCATTTTGATCAATTTTTACAAGGCTTACCAGATAAATCAGAGCAAGTTCTTCAGCCAGAGTTTGCTTTACAAGCAAAAAATGAAGGAATTTTAACTTCAGGAAAGATTCAATATGTAGCCAAAGCAGGGAATTTTATTGATTCAGGATATCAATATACGGGAACTTTACAGGTACTTCGGACCATTGCTAGTTTGGATTATCTTTGGAAAGCGGTAAGGGTATCTGGTGGGGCTTATGGATGTATGGCTGGATTCTCCAGAACAGGAAGTCTATATTTTGCATCTTACCGGGATCCTAATTTGGTAGAAACATTAAAGGTTTATGATCAGATGGATAATTATATAAGAAATTTTACGGCAGATGAGAGAGAAATGACTAAATATATTATTGGAACCATGAGCAGAGTTGATTTTCCACTAAGTCCATCTAATAAAGGAGAACAAGCTTTAGCTTATTATATGAGTGGTATGACGCCTGAAATGATCCAAAAAGAACGAGAGCAAATTTTAAACACGACAGAAAAAGATATCCGAAACTTAGCAGATTTATTGAAAGATACAATGGAACAAAATTATATTTGTGTAGTAGGAAACGAAAATAAATTACAGCAAGAAAAAGAAATATTTGATGAATTGGTAGATTTATTTCAATAATAAAGAGGAAGGGGTGTGTTTATGGCAGATGTATTTAAATCTGGATTTGTGACTATTATCGGCCGACCTAACGTTGGAAAGTCTACCCTCATGAACCAGCTATCGGGTCAAAAAATAGCCATTATGTCAAATAAGCCACAGACAACACGTAATAAAATTCAAAGTATTGTAACCAAAGAAGAAGGACAAGTTGTTTTTATTGATACACCAGGGATTCATAGAGCCAAGCATAAATTAGGAGAGTTTATGGTAAAGTCAGCAGAAACCACATTAAATGAAGTGGATCTTGTCCTATGGCTCATTGAACCTGAAACAAAAATTGGGCCAGGGGATCAATATATTATAGAAAAATTACAGCGGGTACAAACGCCAATTTTTCTAGTAATTAATAAAATTGATACTCTTCCAAAGGATAGACTTTTAGAAGTAATAGCCACTTATAAAGATACTTGCAATTTTGCCGAAATTATTCCTGTGTCTGCAATGACAGGTGAAAATGTAGATATGCTATTTAAAATGATTTTTGATCAATTGCCAGAGGGACCTCAATATTTCCCAGAGGATATGATTACAGATCAACCAGAAAGGCAACTAGTAGCAGAGTTAATTAGAGAAAAAGCTTTACATTTATTGCAACAAGAAATACCTCATGGTATTGCTGTAGAGATTGAAGGAATGAAGCAGCGGGAAGATCAAGATATCATTGATGTACAGGCTGTTATTTATTGTGAGCGAGATTCTCATAAGTCCATTATAATTGGAAAACAAGGTAGTATGTTGAAACAAATAGGAACTCTAGCAAGGCAGGACATTGAAGGGCTACTTGGATCCAAAATTTATTTAGAACTTTGGGTTAAAGTAAAAAAAGACTGGAGAAATAGTGATTTTTTACTTAAAAATTTTGGATTTGATCCTAAATTGATGTAGGCTTATAAATTTTTATATCTGGATCTTCTTATTTTGTCAAGGGTCTTCCATAAAAAAACAATTGGGAAGTTTTTAGTAGTATAGTTTATTTTCTATCAGGTTACCCTAGTAGTATCAAGTAAAACTTTATTTTGAATTAAGAAAGTTGGTCTTGTTCGCAAGAAAACAGATTTTCTTAGTTCACTTGAAAAGTTGGTTTTTACACTTTTCTTGAAATAAAGATGCGTAAGCTCCTCTTGTAGTTGAAGTTAAACACAAAGGAATATACGCTAGTGGATAAAAAAAGTTAGGGGGCCAAGCTATGTTGGATGCATTTTTTTGGAAGGTGTTTGAAGAAACAGGTGATATAGATGCCTATCTTGGAATCAGAGAATATCGATTGCAACAAAGTCAGCATGCAATGGAGAAATACTCTGTTGAGGGTATAGAATTGGAAGAAGGAAGGACAGAGAAGGAAGAAGGAGATGTGATGAATTAATCCATCTCTTTCTTTATATCTATATAGATATCCACGCTGAAAGTCCAATGTTAGTAAAATGCATGGCTTCCGGTAATATGTGCTTGCTAATTGTATTTCTCATTATATATTTGTAGATCTATATGGGTAGAACAATAAGAAAGAAAGGGATAATATGAGAGAACTGAAAACCAAAGGACTGGTATTAAGAGAAATTTCTGTAGGAGAATCGGATAAAATTATTACGGTTTTTACTGAAGAGTTGGGTAAAATTTCTGTTTCTGTAAGAGGAGCCAGAAGACCAAGAAGCCGATTTGTAGCGGGTACCCAAGTTTTTGTCTATGGTGATTTTATATTTTTTAAGGGCAAAAACATGTGGAATCTTTCTCAAGTAGAAGTCATAGAAACCTTTCATAATCTAAGAAATGATATTTATATTTTGTCTCATGGTATTTATGCCATGGAGCTATTAGATACGGTGGGGGAAGAAAACAATGGGAATCCTCAGTTATTACAACTGACGTTACATACCTTATGGAACTTATCTAAAAATGAAATCCCTGCTGCACTAGTGATTCGCATTTATGAATGGCGTTTAATGAGTTTGAGTGGATATACTCCTGAGATCATTCACTGTGTACATTGTAGTGAGAAAAAAGAAGAGTATCCTTATTTTAGTGTGACTGAAGGAGGTGTGCTTTGCCAAGGGTGTTATGCTATTGATCGAGCTTCACATAAAATTGAACCAGGGACTCTATACACTATTCATTATATCTTATCTGCCCCATTGAAGGAGTTATTTAAGTTTCAGGTATCTGATATAGTTTTAAAGGAACTTGCAAAATTAAATCGTAGCTTTATAGCTTATCATTTAGAAAAAAGATTTAAAACCTTAGAGTTTATTGACAAATTAGGATAACCCTATTGACAAGTGAAAGATAATTTGCTACATTATACATTAAATAAAAACCATATGACTGCGATGAAAAAGAGGAGTATTCAAAGAAAGGCTGGTTAGCGAATTGGGGATAGTGAAAGCCCAATGAGTCACTTTGAAGAAGGGCACTTTTGAGCAGATAGAACCAAAGTGGGTATGTTATTACATATCAACAAGGGTGGAACCGCGGAAGATACATCTTTCGTCCCTTATGGGGCGGGAGGTGTTTTTTATTTTCTTTAAATAAGTATAGATATCTGCAGAGTCAAATAAAGAAAGGATGAAAACTTAATGAATGCAACAGAAAAAACAATGGAAAAAATAGTGGCCCTTGCAAAAGCAAGAGGTTTTGTGTATCCTGGATCAGAAATCTATGGAGGATTGGCAAATACATGGGACTATGGTCCTTTGGGTGTAGAATTGAAAAACAATTTAAAGCAGGCATGGTGGAAAAAGTTTGTTAAAGGAAATCAGTATAATGTTGGTTTGGATGCAGCGATATTAATGAATACACAAGTGTGGCAAGCATCAGGACATCTAGAAGGATTTAATGATCCTTTAATGGATTGTAAATCTTGTAAAGAGCGATTTCGTGCAGACCAACTTATTGAAGAATATATGCAAGGAAAAGAGATAGAACAAGATATAGAGGGTTGGGATACTAGCCAAATGCAAGAATATATTCAAGAAGAAAATGTACCTTGTCCCTCCTGTGGAGCAAAGAATTTTACAGATATTCGTCAATTTAACCTTATGTTTAAAACCTCTCAAGGGGTAACGGAAGATTCTAAGAACACAGTGTACTTAAGGCCTGAAACTGCCCAAGGGATTTTTGTGAATTTTAAAAATGTACAACGAACCTCAAGAAAAAAAATTCCCTTTGGCATTGGGCAAATAGGAAAATCTTTTAGAAATGAAATTACACCAGGTAATTTTACTTTTAGAACAAGAGAATTTGAACAAATGGAACTTCAGTTTTTCTGCCAGCCAGGTACAGATCTGGAGTGGTTTGAATATTGGAAGGATTTCTGTGTTCATTGGCTCCTAAATTTAGGTATAAAAAATGAAAATGTACGAATGAGAGATCACAGCCCAGAAGAACTATCACATTATAGTAAAGCAACTACAGACATTGATTATCTGTTTCCTTTTGGATGGGGAGAACTTTGGGGTATTGCAGATCGAACAGATTATGATTTAACACAGCACCAAAATCATTCAGGGGAGGATATGAGCTATTTTGACCCTCATACAAATGAAAAATATATTCCTTATGTTATTGAGCCTTCTTTAGGTGCTGATCGTGTAGCACTAGCTTTCCTATGTGAGGCTTATGATGAAGAAGAGCTTTCAAATAATGATGTTAGGACTGTACTTCGCTTCCATCCAGCCTTAGCACCTATTAAAATGGCCGTATTGCCTTTGTCTAAAAAATTATCAGAAGAGGCTGAGGCTCTTTATATAAAATTACTGGAAAAATATGCAGTTGAATACGATGATACAGGAAGTATCGGAAAACGATATAGACGACAAGATGAAATAGGAACTCCTTTCTGTATTACTTTTGATTTTGATTCTTTAGAAGATCATGCTGTAACGATTCGTCATCGTGATAGTATGGAGCAAGAAAGAATTAAAATAGATGACTTAGATGAATATTTCAAAGATAAATTTGACTTTTAAATATAAAAATAAAATACATTTTAAGAAAGACTCTTCTCTAGTTAAACATTCGTAAGAATTGTAGATCCGGAGAAGGGTCTTTTTGCTCATAAACCTAAATGAGATAAAAGAAATTTTGTATACATGTATACAAAGAACTTGTCAAATAAGCAAAAAAAAAGTAAAAATGACTATTCAAAAAGATTTTTTATGTTATAATATATACGGAATTGGAATAATTCTTTAGAGCTCAGGATAAAACACAGTAGAAAGTCCTAAAATAAAAAAAGAGAAAAAATAGAGAGAGAAAAATAAAAAAAGAGCTCATTATTCCAATAGAGTTGATTTCATAGGTGGATTTATTTTAAAATCCAAATGAAATTGACTCACTAATCAAAATACATACTATAGGAGGAAAAATCAAATGAGTACAAAATTTGTTTACATGTTTAACGAAGGCGATGCATCTATGAGAGCTCTCTTAGGTGGCAAGGGTGCTAATTTAGCAGAAATGACAAATTTAGGCCTTCCTATTCCACAAGGATTTATTGTTACAACGGAAGCTTGTACAGATTATTATGAGAATGATCAGAAAATAGCAGATGAAATTGTACAGCAAATAGAAGAATCTTTAGCAAAATTAGAAAAAATATCTGGAAAAAAATTTGGAGATACCAGTAATCCTTTATTGGTATCTATTCGTTCTGGATCACGTGCATCTATGCCCGGTATGATGGATACAGTTTTAAATTTAGGGCTTACTGATGTATCTGTGGAAGGATTTGCAAAAGCAACTAACAATCCAAGATTTGCCTATGATTCTTATAGAAGATTTATTCAAATGTTTTCAGATGTAGTTATGGAAGTGTCTAAAACAAAATTTGATAAAATATTAGATGGGGTCAAAGAAGCAAATGGGTATGAGCTTGATACAGAGTTAACAGCAGATCAATTGAAAGACATTATTAATCAATATAAAGCTCTTTATAAAGAAGAAGTTGGAGAAGATTTTCCTCAAGATCCAAAAGCACAATTGATGGCTTCTATTACAGCTGTATTTAAATCATGGAACAATCCAAGAGCCATTGTTTATCGTAGAATGCATGATATTCCTGGAAGTTGGGGAACGGCTGTAAACGTACAAATGATGGTATTTGGAAATATGGGTGATACATCAGGAACAGGAGTTGCTTTTACAAGAAATCCAGCTACAGGTGAAAATGAATTATATGGAGAATACCTTATTAATGCCCAAGGCGAAGATGTTGTTGCAGGAATTCGCACACCCGATCCGATTAAAACCTTAGAAGAGAAAATGCCTCATGCATATAATGAATTTGTAGAAATTTCTGATCGCTTAGAAAAACATTATAAAGATATGCAAGATATGGAATTTACTATTGAAGATACAAAGCTTTATATATTACAAACCCGTAATGGGAAAAGAACAGCAGCAGCAGCTCTTAAAATAGCGGTAGAATTAGTAGAAGAAGGCTTAATAACGAAACAAGAAGCACTTTTACAAGTGGATCCTAAACAACTGGATCAATTATTGCACCCCAATTTTGATGCGAAGGCACTAGCTGCCGCTATACCGATTGCAAAAGGTTTGCCTGCTTCTCCAGGCGCTGCCGCAGGACAAATTTATTTTACTGCTCAGGATGCAAAAGAGGCTAGTGAACGAGGTGAACGAGTAATTTTAGTTCGACTGGAGACATCCCCAGAAGATATTGAGGGAATGGCTGCTGCCAAAGGCATTCTGACAGGTCGTGGAGGGATGACTTCACATGCAGCAGTGGTAGCTCGTGGTATGGGTACTTGCTGTGTATCAGGATGTCATGATGTAACGATTGTAGAGGAAGAAAAATACTTTATAACTAATGATGGCACTAAATATGTAGAAGGAGACTTTATCTCTTTAGATGGAAGTACAGGAGCAGTATATGGAGAAGATATTCCCACTGTTGAACCTGAAATTTCTGGTGAATTTGCAGAATTCATGAGTTGGGCAGATGAAGAAAGGGTGTTACGTGTAAGAACGAACGCAGATACTCCTCAAGAGGCTATGACCGCTCTTGAATTTGGTGCAGAGGGAATAGGGCTTTGTCGAACTGAACACATGTTCTTTGATGAAGATAGAATTACTAAAATGCGTAAAATGATTCTTGCGCAAAATGAAGAAGGACGACGATCAGCTCTTGCGGAATTACTACCTTTACAAAAACAAGATTTTGTAGGTTTGTATGAAGTGATGGTAGGAAAACCAGTGACCATTCGCCTTTTAGATCCGCCACTACATGAATTTTTACCTCAAGAAGACGACGACATTAAAGCTTTGGCACAAGGCATGAATATTGGCTATGAAGAACTAAAGGCAACGATTCAATCCTTACATGAATTTAATCCTATGATGGGCCATAGAGGATGTCGTTTGGCTGTTTCTTATCCTGAAATTGCAGAGATGCAAACAAGAGCTATTATGGAAGCGGCTGTGGAAGTAAAGAAAAATAAAGGGCAAGATATTATCCCAGAAATTATGATTCCTTTAGTAGGAGAAATCAAGGAATTACAGTATGTAAAAGATGTTGTAGTAAAAACGGCTAAAGAAGTCTTAAAAGAGGCTGGAATTGAGCTTAATTATCAAGTTGGTACTATGATTGAGATTCCACGAGCAGCTCTAACAGCTGACGAGATTGCGACGGAAGCAGATTTCTTCTCCTTTGGAACCAATGATTTAACACAAATGACATTTGGGTTTTCTAGGGATGATGCAGGAAAATTCTTAGAAGATTATTATGAAAAGCAGGTATACGAATCAGATCCATTCTCTAGAATAGATCAAAAAGGCGTTGGGGCATTAATTGAAATTGCCACAGAAAAAGGAAGATCTACAAAGCCGCAATTAAAAGTAGGTATTTGTGGAGAGCATGGTGGGGACCCATCTTCTGTAGCATTCTGTCATTCGCTAGGTCTTGACTATGTATCTTGTTCACCATTTAGATTGCCTATTGCTAGATTGGC
>JAAZLH010000157.1 GCA_012799415.1 Candidatus Epulonipiscium sp.
CTTTTTACCAATACTAATTATTATAATATAGAATTTTATCAAAAAAACAAGGAAGCATTTTTTGCATATATCAATGGAGAACGTATGGTAGGTGAGGCTACAAGTACATCATTAGATTTAAGCTTTCCTGGGGAAAAAGATTATATATTGTATCTTGCATTTCCTGATAAGTTTATGTTAAAGCGACAAATAGAGTGGGACAGTGGAAGGGAGAGCTTAATCCCCCTTATCTATTTAATGATGGTATTTTTTATAGGCACAATTGTTTTAATCTGTTATTTAATATTAGTAACAGGTAGGAGAGTTGGAACAGAGAAATTATATACATCGAGTATTGATAGGATATATACTGAATTTCTAATTTTAGGTCTTGCTCCTGTTTTTGTCTTGTTCTCAACATTTATATTGAATTTTAAATTCGATAAGAGTCAATTCCTCTGGAACGGAGGAGAAAGCGAAATATGAGTGCGAAATATGTAAAGACGAAGAGTGGATATTTGACATTGAAACAAACACAGCTAGGCCTTGTAAATGTAGAGAGGCTAAACATTACAAAAGAATAATAGAGGCATCTGGAATAACGGAGGCTTTTTTAGAAAAAAATTTCGAGAATTTTAAGCCTAATAGCCAGATAACAGCTAATGCCAAAGCTATGGCTATGGACGAAGAAAGTTATGCTAGGGAAATAAACAAATATAAAAATGCTACAGTTTTACTCATAGATGATCTATATAAAAATGCGACTTATAAAAATAGAGCTGGATACGAATATCTTAATGATGCAGATAAAAGAGCAATGTTTGAAATAGTAAATTACAGATATTTCAAAGGGGCTCCTATGATAATTTCAAGTGAATATCGCATAAAAGATATATTGGCTTTTGATGAAGGCATTGGAAGTTGTAAAAGTAATTCATATTTATCACCTCGTATTAATGATTTTAATACAGTATATTCTTTGAAAAATTATAGGTGATAAATAGATGCACTAAAGAGCAGGTGAGAAAATGATTAAAATTAAATTAGGAGATAAGCCTGAAAATTTGATGAAACATGATGCATACAAGAGACAAGGAAGAAGGATTAGACAAACTAAGTGGGGATAATGTATTAAAATTTAACTTAGTGGAAAAATAACTATAATCAATATACCACTAAGGAGGTAAATATATGTCAAATAACTCAGAAACCATAAAGGCACTTAATGAATTACTACAGGGGGAATACATGGCAGTAGATAGCTTTAATAATTTCATATCGAGATTAGAAGATGAGAATGCAAAAAAGACTTTTCAAGAAGTTCAGAAGCAACATAGAGAAAACATTGATAAGTTAGCAAGTTATATACAAAGTATAGGAGGAGAACCAGATGAAAACCTTGGTATGAAGGGTACAATGGGAGAAATGATGCTCAACATGGATTTAGGTTCTAGTTCAGATATGGAGGAAATTATAAAAAAAGCTATTGAAGGCGAAACTAAAGGAGTTAATATGGCTGAAAAAGTTTTAAGAGGGGATTTAGATGACAGATCTAGAGATATAGCAGGTGAGATATTAGAAAAGGATAGAAAGTCTATTGAAAAATTAAAAAAATTATTATAGATAAGCCAATAGAGCCCTAACAAGGCTCTTTTTTCATGCAAAAAAATCAATATAGAAAACAAACTCAAATAGCAATGAGGTGGTGATCATTGGATGAGATAAGAAAAAAGGCAAAACAGGACTATATGCAAGGTATGAAATACAAAGATATATGTGATTTAAAAAGCTCACATATAGAAAGTTATTACAATCATGAAAAATCAGAGAATCATGCTACTAAAATGGTTATCCTGCAATTACATAAGGTAATTACTATTTCTCTTGATTATGCAGTAGAACTTGGATGGATTGATAGCAACCCAGCAAAAGATATTAACCCAGCCACAGACGAAGTATCTATACTTTTTACAGACTTTATGCTTGAATGGTTGGAAATGATGAAATCCTGTGTGGAAACGACAACATACGCTTCCTATAGTAACATAGTAAAAAGACGTATTGTATCCTATTTTTTAGAAAAGAAGAACACACTTACTGAAAGGGAAGAAAACCCTAAATATATTCAAGATTATTATCAATACGAATTAAATTTAGGATTAACAGCAAACACAGTTATTCATCGTCATGCTAATATTCGTAAGGCGTTGCAATATGCCTTTCAATTTCATCTAATTAAATCCAATCCAGCTGATCGAGTAGAACGCCCTAAAAAAGAGAAATATATTGCAAGCTATTATAATCCGGAAGAACTTAGTACATTATTTGAAGTTTCCAAAGGTGATCCTATGGAGCTGGCAATTATCTTAGCGGCTTTCTATGGGTTGCTTAGAAGTGAAATAGTTGGTTTGAAATGGGATGCTATTGACTTTAAAGCTAAAACAATCACAATACAATATACTGTTACAGAGGCAAATATGGCTGATGGTAAGGGAAGTATTATTGTAGAAAAAGAACGGACCAAATCTAAATCTAGTAGACGCATATTACCACTAGTAAAACCTTTTGAGGATTTACTTATCAAAATGTATATTGAGCAGAAAAAAATAGAAAATTATGCGGCAATTGTTATTGTAATGACTATTTAGAGTTTATATATGTCAATGAGCTTGGTGAAAGAAATACAGGAATGGCTAGGTCATAGTGATATATCAACAACTTCAAATATCTATACTCACTTAGACTATAGTAGCAAGGTTTCTTCTGCTAATGCAATTTTGCCTGTATTTCCATCAAAGCAATTAGAGCCACAGGTAGAGATTAGAAGTGACGAGGAAATGCACGCAATAAAAAAACTCTATAGTACAAACTAAAGAGTTTTTAAATATGGTGCCGGTAGTGGGACTCGAACCCACACGCCACTAGTGGCAACGGATTTTGAGTCCGTCTCGTCTGCCAGTTCCAACACACCGGCAATATTTATTTACAAAGAATATGATAACACAAAAACAAGA
>JAAZLH010000158.1 GCA_012799415.1 Candidatus Epulonipiscium sp.
AGATAAAAAGAGAGGAACGTAATCAATCTACTGCTAAGTTACGGGAAGAAAGGCGAGAAGTAGAAGTTCTTGGGCAAGAAAAAAGGCAAAGGCTGGATCGCCTTCAAGAAGAGATCAAACAGTATGCGGAGAATAGAGAACCAAAACTTTATTTAGAAGAAGTGACCCATCAACTAACTCAAATTTTGGATAAGGAGGAAAAATTACGAGGCAAGAAAGAAGAGTTACAAATAAGGGGACAACAAAAGGTAGAGGAGCAAATGATCCTCAAACAGAAGTATATTTCTTTAATGGAATCTAAAGAGAAACAAATTGTAATATTACAAAGTCAAATGGAGCAGACGATGTTTACTACAGTACATGAGATTATAGATAGCCAATGCGTTATGGACCAACAGGAGAAATGGGAGCAAGAAATTCAAAGCTATGAGGAAAAAATACAAAAAATAAAATACCATATAGAAACATTAGGACAACAATTAGAAGCCACTTGGTTAGAAGAAAAGATGTGGAATTCTTTTCAACAAGAAAAGAATGAAACAGAGAAGCTATTGGAAAATAAACTAGAAGAAGTAGCCATTGCTCAAAATCAGCTAGAACAGATGGCAGAAAAATTAAAAACTCAGAAGGATCTACTAAAGAAGAAAAAAGAGTTAGATTATCGTTCAGGCTTATTGGAAGACTTAGATCGCTTGGTGCAGGGAAATCGTTTTGTAGAATTTATTTCTATGTATCAGCTTCAGTACATTGTTAAAGAAGCAACAAAAACATTAAAGCAAATGACTAGAGGCCGCTATGCTTTAGAGCTAGATGATGAGGGGAATTTCATTATGCGAGATGATTTTAATGGGGGAAATCGAAGAAATGCAAACACCCTTTCAGGGGGAGAAACATTTCTCACCTCTTTGGCTTTAGCCTTGGCTCTTTCTTCACAAGTTCAATTGAAAAATAAAGCGCCTTTAGAAATATTTTTTTTAGATGAAGGTTTTGGGACCTTGGATCCTGATTTATTAGATATTGTTATGGGAGCTTTAGAACGTTTACAATCACAAAAATTAGTGGTAGGTATTATTAGTCATGTAGAAGAATTAAAAAATAGAGTTCCTGGTAGGATTATTGTAGAGCCTCCAAAGCAAGGAGAATCAGGAACTAAAATTCGAGTAGAATAAACAAAAAAAAGAAAGGAAAATCTATTCTTCCGTCCCACAGAAAATAAAAAGTTTGAAAAAGGTATTGACAATGAATTCATTTCTTGCTAGAATACATACTAATTAAATAACTAATATTCAGATAAATGCAATGATGGAGTATGGTATGTCGCAGAAGCAATTCCAGAGAGTTGATGGGTGGTGTGAATCAACATTGTGGCGAAATATGAATCCCTCCGGAGCAGTTTCTCAGAAAAATAAGTAAGAGAAAAACGGTATGCCCCGTTATAGGCAAAGGTTTGTTGGAACCTAGTAAGCGATTTCTAGTCTCAACTAGAAGTAAATTTAGGGTGGTAACGCGTGGAGTATATCCTCGTCCCTGCGGTCATTGATCTGCGGGACGATTTTTTTATATTTTTTTATGAACTAGGAAAGTTTGCAAGAAGAAAGGAGGATATGCGTATGAAGGGAGCAAAAGCCATTGTTCGCTGCCTAGAGGAGGAAGGGGTAGCCATTGTCTTTGGATATCCAGGAGCTGCGGTGATACCCTTATATGAAGAGCTAAGACAATGTAATATCCAACATATTTTAATGCGTCATGAACAAGCCACAGTTCATGCAGCCAATGGGTATGCTAGGATTACAGGAAAGGTTGGTGTTTGTGTAGTAACATCAGGACCAGGAGCAACCAATGCTATTACAGGTGTTGCAACAGCTTATATGGATTCTATTCCCCTTGTTATTATTACAGGGCAGGTTAATCGCCA
>JAAZLH010000159.1 GCA_012799415.1 Candidatus Epulonipiscium sp.
AAGGATGGTTGATCATAAAGAAAAGGTTAGCAAGATATGCAGCTAACCTTTTCTTTATGCAAAAGATTTGGTACAATAGGTCATATGTAATCATATAGATGGGGTGAAAAAATGACAATACGAGAGATTTTTTTAGGAAAAGATCGGTATATGTTTTTAGTTAAGGGTTTATGGTTTTCTTTAGGCGTGACAGCATTATCTGCTGTTATAGGGATTGTAATTGGAACTTTGGTATCTTTGCTTCGCATATCTAATTTTCAACCTTTTTCCTTCATCACAAATCCACGTTTTAAAAAACTATCACAATTTAATCCACTTGCTTTTATTGCTAAACTCTATGTTACAATTATTCGTGGGACACCTGCTTTAGTACAACTTTTAATTATGTATTATGTTGTTTTTGGATCTTTAGCAGCCCCAAAAATTATTATTGCAGGGATTGCTTTCGGTATCAATAGTGGAGCATATATTGCAGAAATTATTCGGGCAGGTATTCAAGGATTGGATAAAGGACAAACAGAGGCAGCACGTTCTTTAGGTTTGCCCTACGGAACAACCATGTATTATATTGTTATTCCACAGGCAGTAAAAACCATACTACCTACTTTAGTTAGTGAATTTATTATTTTACTAAAAGAAACATCTATTGTAGGATGGATTGGAGCAGCGGATTTAATGAGAGGTGCCGATAATATTCGAGCTCAAACCTTTCGTGCTTTTGAACCATTGCTTGCTGTTGCTTTTATTTACCTATTTTTAACTTCCATATTTACATATATCATGGGAATAGTAGAAAGGAAGATGAGGCTCAGTGATTAAAATTCAAGGATTATATAAACAATTTGGGAAATTACAGGTTTTAAAAGGAATTGACGAAGAGATCAAGCAAGGAGAAGTAGTGGTTATTGTTGGTCCTAGTGGATCCGGAAAATCCACATTTTTGCGTTGTATTAATCGTATGGAAGAGCCTAGTCAAGGTCATATCTGGATTCAAGGAGAAGATATTACTCATCCAAAAACGGATATAAATAAAATGCGACAAAAAGTAGGCATGGTTTTTCAACATTTTAATTTATTTCCTCATATGAATGTTTTGCAAAATATTACATTAGCACCTATGAAATTAAAAGGTTTGTCTAAAGAAAAAGCAGAAGAGAAAGCCTATCAATTACTTGATAAAGTAGGACTTCGTGAGAAAGCCTTGGAATATCCAAATAAATTATCAGGTGGGCAAAAACAGCGAATTGCCATTGCTAGAGCATTAGCTATGGAACCTGAAATTATGCTTTTTGATGAACCTACCTCTGCTCTAGATCCAGAAATGGTTAAAGAAGTATTAGAAGTTATTAAAGATCTTGCAAAAGAGGGGATGACGCTTTTAATCGTTACCCATGAAATGGGTTTTGCTAGGGAAGTAGGTAGCCGACTATTCTTTATGGATGATGGAAGGATCCTTGAACAGGGGAATCCGAAAGAGATGTTTGAAAATCCAAAAGAAGAGCGAACTAGAGTCTTTTTCAGTAAAGTCTTATAGATATATAGATAAAAATCTAAAAAAACTTACTTTTTAAAGGAGGGTTTTCACTTCTTTTGGCGAATATATATAGTATAGGGTAAATCTTTAAAAGGCTTACCCTATTATACACTAGGAAGGAGTCGGTCAATATGCGTTATATCATCAGTGGTAAAAATATCGACGTTACGGGGGCACTACAAAATCGAGTGAAGGATAAATTATCCAAGCTAGATAAGTTTTTAGCAGATGACTTAGAGGCTCAAGTAACATTAAGTGTAGAAAAAATAAGACACATTATCGAAGTGACGATTCCCATTAAAGGAAGTATTCTCCGGGCAGAAGTAGAAGATACAGATATGTATGCAGCGATTGATAAAGTTGTAGACGTATTAGAGCGTCAACTCTTAAAACATAAAGATAAATTGCGTAGCAAATATCGTCATGACGATGCATTTCAGGAAGCTTTTGTTTCAGGTAGAATTTTTCCAGAAGAAGAAAAAAAGGAAGCTGAATCTGCAATAAAAATTCAAAGAACCAAGCGGTTTGATATGAAGCCTATGTATGCAGAAGAAGCCTGCATGTCTATGGATTTATTAGGGCATAATTTCTTTATGTTTAGAAATGCTGAAACAGACGAGATCAGTGTTGTTTATAAAAGAAAAAATGGTACTTATGGTCTTATTGAGCCAGAATTTTAAATAAGTAGTTAAGGAAATAAATTTTGTATTTAGAAAAAGGAGTCAAAGAGAAATCTTTGGCTCCTTTTTTAGTAAGAAGATAGTTGCTATAAAAAGGTATAAAAACGAGAGTTTATTTTATTATGATATTTAAAAACGATCATTATTAGATAAGTATCTAATAATATGTTGACATTAGATAAAAACTTTCATATTATATAATAAAGAAATGATTAGGAGGGCCAATTTTATGAATTTAAGACTTATGAAACAAAAAGATTTTTCTTTATTGATAATCGGGAAGTTAGTTTCTTTATTAGGGAGTAATATGCAGCAATTTGCATTATCCCTATATGTGCTTGCAGTTACGGGTTCTGCAACTATTTTTGCTTCTATCTTATCCATATCTATTTTGCCAAGACTTTTATTCTCACCTATAGCAGGAGTTTTTGGAGATTGGTTTGATAGAAAGAAGTCTATTGTTATATTAGATCTATTAAACTCAATTATTATTGGGATTTTTGCTTTTATTTATATTATGAAGGGGAGTTTGTCTATTCCTATGATTTATATTTTAGTTATCTTATTAGAGATTACTGAAATATTTTTTGGATCTGCTATGGCAGCAGTATTACCAAGTCTTGTAGAGAAAAAAGATTTACTTGAAGCAAATTCTTTAAATTCACTTGTTATGAATGTAGGCAATACATTGGCACCCGTTATAGGGGCTTTATTATATAGCGCATTTGGAATGAAAGTGATACTAATAGTGAATTCCATTAGCTTTTTATTATCATCTGTTAGTGAAATGTTTATAAGTATACCTAAAAGCCACAAAAGGCCGGAGAAAATTAGTATTAATTCTTTTAAACAGGATTTAATTGAGGGAATCAATATTATAAAAAGTAATAGACTAATATCTACTACCATAAGCCTAGGAACGATTATTAATTTTTGTATAGCTCCTCTTTTTGGGATTGGATTAATTTATATTATTAAAGAAGTGTTAAAATGTAACGATTTGCAATTTGGTATATTTCAGATGATATTAGCTGCATCTATGCTAGTTGCTCCAATATTCTGTGGAAACATGATTAAAAAAATGGATATAGGTAGACTCTGTTATACAAGTTTTATTTCTATAGCAATGTTAATCCTAACTATGGCAATCGTGCCATCAAAATTTATATTAGGGTCCATAAGTTCCAATATAATTCCTTATGTATTGATATTAATATTTTCATTCATTGTTGGATTATTAGTAACGATTGCAAATATAGCCATAGGAACTCTTTTTAATGAGATTGTTCCTTTAGAGCTAATGGGAAGAACCTCAACAGTACTTCATTTAGCGGTTACAATATTTATTCCCATTGGCCAAATGCTTTTTGGTTTTCTATATGATATAATATCTCCAAGCCTTGTAATAGCCATTAGCGGAGTTATATTAACTACATCAGTTATGAAATATAAATCCTCATTGATAAGCTATAAGGAGGTAGAATCTAAATTGGTAGGAGCTGGAGTAGATGAAATTTAAATTTTATCCACAAACAAGCAAGCTTTATGATTTCTTAAAATGGCCTAGATTGCTATTTTTTAAAGAGGATTATGAAGGATCAGAAGATAATTCTAATTATAAATATTTAGTGACTTCAGATTACCTAGGGTTTGTTACAAAAGGAGCACAGAAACTGAAACCCTATGAGAAGGAGATAGAGATATTCTATATAAAGCAATTTCTAAATGAATATGATTTTATAGACCTAATTTCAAAGGCCAATAGTATATTTCATTATAAAGATGAAAAAGAATATCTAGATATGTTATTAACTCTAAACGAACAAGATATCAATACAAGTATTGTTTATTCTATCATAATGGAAGAAGATGGTCACGATAGCCGTAGTGAAATGATGAACAAAGCTAAAAAGATTAGTTCAGATAAAGATGAGTTAATCTTATTTATAAAGGAGCTTCCAATTGAAGCGGCTGCAAAATGGAATCTATTCTTAATCGTCCAGGAACCTTTGAAATATATGAAGAAGTATGTAATTCTAATGACTCAATTATTACCGATCTTTGAAGAGTTTTATTCACCATATGAGTTAGAAATAAAAAACTATGGACAACAATTAGTAGAGTTTTTAAATATAAATGGTGATCAAGGTTTAGAGGAAATTACCTATTCTATTGTTGATAGAAAAACAATAGGTGAAGAAGAGATAAATATATTGATTTCTGTAATGTTTTCCTATGCTATGACAGTTATGACTGTAGGAGAGAACAAGTATATAGCATGGGGTTTAAAAATGGAAGAAGCCTTTAAGAAAATGAAAGAAATCAATGAGAATAAAACCAATGAGAGGGTTCAAATATTTAAAAATCTAGGCGATAAGACCAGATACGAGGTACTAAAGCTAATTGCTTCTGGAGAAACATCTACTAAAGAAATTGCTAAAGCTTTAGATGTATCTAGTGCCACTATATCCTATCATATTAGTAATCTTCTCACTTCTAAAATCATAAAAATAAATCAAAGCAAAGGCAAAAATGGATATCGAATAGACTATGAGCTACTTGAAGAAATAATAGAAGGTTTTAAAAAGGATTTAAAGTTTCTATGAATGATTTATGTGCCAGAGAAGAGAAATTGGTAAGAGTTGTTAACTTAAATAGCAATGGAGAAAAGATAGACATGTGAGGGGGCAAAGAAAAACCTTTGGCTCCTTTTTTCCTTTTTACAAGAAGTGAATTTCTTGAATAGTTCTACTCAAAGTGGTAAAATGGAAAATAACAAATAATATCACTATACAATGGGTAGATTCACAAGTATAATAGTAGGGAGTGTAAAATAGCTAAATGAATCGGAAAATTACCCTACTAAGATAAGAATAGGTGTTACTGCTTCGATAAAATAAAATAAAAGAACTAGAAGGTGAGTTAATGTTAGGTTTTTTAGAAAAAATATTTGGTAGTCATAGTGAAAGAGAAATCAAAAGAATTGAATCCATTGTGGATGAGATTGAAGCCCTAGAACCTAAAATGCAAGCAATGTCTGATGCCGAACTGCAAGGACAAACAGATATTTTTAAGAAACGTTTAGAAGATGGAGAAACTTTAGATGATATTCTACCAGAGGCATTTGCAGTTGTACGAGAAGCAGGCGCTCGTGTTTTAAATATGCGCCATTACCGTGTACAGCTAATCGGTGGTATTATACTACACCAAGGCCGTATTTCAGAAATGAAGACAGGAGAAGGAAAAACATTAGTGGCTACTTTGCCAGCTTACCTAAATGCACTAGAAGGTAAGGGAGTTCATATGGTTACTGTCAACGACTACTTGGCCAAGCGTGACTCTGAATGGATGGGAGAAATCTATCGGTTCTTGGGGCTTACAGTAGGTGTTATTCTACATGGTATGGACAATGATGAAAGAAGAGAAGCTTATCATTGTGACATTACTTTTGGTACAAATAATGAATATGGATTTGATTATCTTCGAGATAATATGGTGATATATAAAGAGGAAATGGTGCAGAGGGATCTTCATTATGCCATTATTGACGAGGTTGACTCCGTTCTTGTTGACGAAGCTAGAACGCCTCTGATTATTTCAGGAAGTAGTGGAAAGTCAACTCAACTTTATAAATCAGCTGATATGTTAGCAAGACGATTACAAAAAGGAAAAGTGTTAAATGAAATTAATAAAATGAGTGCCTTAATGGGAGAAGAAATCCAAGAAGAAGGGGATTTCGTTGTTGATGAGAAAGCAAAAACAGTTAGCTTAACGGAGGATGGAATTAAAAAAGCAGAACAATTTTTTGCACTAAGCAACTGGGCTGATCCTGAAAACATGGAATATCAACATCATGTAAATATAGCTTTAAAGGCACATTATTTAATGCATAGAGATCAAGATTATGTGATCCAAGAAGGCGGTATCGTCATTGTAGATGAGTTTACTGGACGTTTAATGGCAGGACGTCGTTATTCAGATGGTCTTCACCAAGCAATAGAAGCAAAAGAGGGAGTAGAGGTTCAAAGAGAAAGCAAAACCTTAGCTACTATTACTTTCCAAAACTACTTTAATAAATATAATAAAAAGTCAGGGATGACGGGTACTGCTTTAACAGAAGAAGAAGAATTTAGAGAAATTTATGGCATGGACGTTATTGTTATTCCCACTAACAAGCCAGTTGTAAGAGTAGATCATCCAGATTCTGTCTATAAAAATCAAGCAGGTAAATTTAAGGCTGTTGTTAAAGATATTGTGGAATCTCATGAAAAAGGGCAGCCTGTACTTGTAGGTACCATTACTATTGATACTTCAGAAGAACTTAGTAAAATGCTTCGTAGAGAAGGCGTACCTCATGAAGTATTAAATGCAAAGTACCATGAGAGAGAGGCAGAGATTGTTTCCTTAGCAGGTCAAAAGGGAGCTGTTACCATTGCTACCAATATGGCGGGACGTGGGACAGACATCAAGCTTGGAGAAGGTGTAAAAGAACTAGGCGGGCTTAAAATTATTGGTACAGAGCGTCATGAGTCTAGACGAATTGATAACCAGCTACGAGGACGTGCAGGGCGACAAGGAGATCCAGGAGAATCCAGATTTTATATTTCTTTAGAAGATGATTTGATGCGACTTTTTGGTTCTGAACGTATGACTGCCATTGTTAACACGATGGGAATGCCGGATGATGAACCAATTGAACACAAAATGCTTAGCAAGGCTATTGAAAATGCTCAAAAGAAAGTAGAGGGCAATAACTTTTCGGTTCGTAAACATCTATTAGAATATGATAAAGTGATGAATGAGCAAAGGGAAATTATATATGGTGAAAGAAGACGTGTTCTTGAAGGAGACAATTTACGAGATCATATTTTAAAAATGGTAGAAGAAATTATTCGCAGTACCATTGTACGGTATGCGGGAGAACATCAATATCTAGAGGATTGGGATGTAGAAGGGATGATAGATTATGTAACAAAAATCATTCCCCTTAACAATTTTGCTATTAAGCCAGAAGACAAAGAAGATATGACAAAAGAAAAGCTAGAACAAGCCTTGATAGAGCAAGCCCATAGATTATATGAACAAAAAGAAAATGAAATTGGCGAAGAATCTATGAGAGAGATCGAACGAGTTATTTTACTACGTGTTATCGATCAAAAATGGATGGATCATATTGATAATATGGATCAAATGCGGCAAGGGATTGGCTTACGAGCTTATGGTCAAAGAGATCCTCTTATTGAATATCAATTTGTTGGTTATGATATGTTTGAAGAAATGAGTGAAACCATTCAAGAAGATACAGTAAGGCATCTTTACCATGTACAAGTAGCGTACCAACCAGAGAGAGAAAGAGTAGCAGAGCCTACCTCTACGAATCGGGGAGAGGAAGAATCAGCTAAGGCACCTTATCGTAGAAAAGATGATAAGGTAGGGAGAAATGATCCTTGTTCCTGTGGAAGTGGAAGAAAGTACAAACATTGTTGTGGGCGTAATGCATAGATATATAGATATTTACGTTCAAAACGGAAACTTTCGTAAGGACCTATACAACTCTGATTGGTCTTTAGAGTTATTTCTGCTTAGAAGTGAATAAGAAACAATTCTAGGATAGAAGTCGCAGTTCGAGTATGTATAGGTCCTTACTACAAAGTATTTTTGCTTATGAAGTTGTATATTTATGATAAAGAGACAAAGGAATAGGAAGTGATTGATAGTGTTAGAATTAGAACAATTTAGTCAAGAATTAAATCCATATGCAAAAAAAATAGAGGAAATGGGGGCTTCACTTTGACATTGTAACAGTCAAAGAAAGAGTCAAAGAATTAGAATCTCAAACAATGAATCCAAATTTTTGGGATGAGCCAGAGGAATCTCAAAAAATATTACAACAAATAAAAAACTTGCAAAGAAAGATTGAAGAATACGAAACCTTAGTACAGGAATATGAAGATATTCAAGCCTTAATTGAAATAGTCATGGAAGAACAAGCCAGAGATCTTTTGCCTGATGTAAAAGAAGGGGTATCCTCTTTTATTAGTAACTATGAGGCACTTCGTATCGCAACTTTATTATCCGGGGAGTATGATCAAAATAACGCAATCTTAACTTTACATGCTGGAGCAGGAGGAACAGAAGCTTGTGATTGGGCGGGTATGCTACTTCGTATGTATATGAGATGGGCAGAGCAAAAAGGTTATCAGATAGAAACTTTAGATTATTTAGCAGGAGAAGAAGCCGGAGTCAAATCTGTTACAATTCAAATCAACGGAGAAAATGCTTATGGTTATTTAAAAGCAGAAAAAGGGGTACATCGTCTTGTACGTATCTCTCCCTTTGACTCATCAGGGCGTCGACATACCTCCTTTGTTTCCTGTGATGTACTTCCAGAGATTAATGATGATATTGATATTGAAATCCCTTTGGATGAAATGAAAATTGATACTTATCGATCTAGTGGTGCTGGTGGACAGCATGTTAATACGACGGATTCTGCTGTTCGTATTACCCATTTGCCAACTAATATTGTAGTTCAATGCCAAAACGAGAGATCTCAGCATAAGAATAAGGATCGAGCCATCAATATGCTAAAAGCAAAGCTATTTGAGCTCAGACAGCAGGAGCAGATGGAAAAACTCCAAGGTATTCGTGGAGATGTAAAGGAAATAGGATGGGGTAGTCAAATTAGATCCTATGTTTTTCACCCCTATAATATGGTAAAAGACCATAGAACCAATGCAGAAGTAGGGAACGTACATGGTGTTATGGATGGGAATTTAGACACTTTTATTAATGCTTATTTGATATGGCTTAATCAGGCTTAATGGCATAGTCAATAGTGACCGAACCAATATGACTGAGGATAAATTAAAGAAGGGATGGGGTACAGATGGCAACGACGCAACAAGTTATCTTCAAATTAGACCAAGAAGAATATGGGTTAGATATTATGAAAGTACATGGGATTGAAAAGCATCAATCAATTGTAAAAGTACCGAATACTCCTATGTATATTGAAGGTATTATTAATCTAAGGGGAGAGGTACATCCTATTTATAATTTGCGTACAAGATTTAATCTTGCACAAAAAGCCGTAGATGAGAATACCAAGATGATTATTGTCAATTCCAATGGTACAATGGTAGGTTTTATTGTTGACTCCGTAGAAGAGATCGTACAAATTCCTGAAGATCAAGTTGAATTGCCCCCTAAACTCATTACTGGAATACATCGAAAATATATTACTGGGGTAGCAAAACTAGAAGATCGGATGGTCATTTTACTGGATGTTGATCTAATACTAAGTGAAGAAGAACAAGAAGGAATTCAAGAAGTATTGCAGGAAGAAATTTTAGAAGCAAACTAAGAGATTTTGGATAGAAAACAATTTAAATATGACTCACATAAAAAGGCAGTAGACATCATTACATGGGCTACTGCCTTTTTATAATTTGTATACTTTTTAAAATACAATTTTTAAAAAATATTATATATCATGATTTTACCATATGTAATGAAAGTAAAGGTTTATATGTTTTTAATTCTTATTATTTGATAGGCTCAAAACACATAAAAACAATTTTGAAAGGAGTTATGAAAATGAACATAGACAATAAAAAATCACTGCAATCAGATACTATTATTTTATTTGAAAAGGGAATGAATGGGTCAGCAAATTATCGAATCCCCTCTTTGATAACAACATCAAAGGGAACCCTAATTGCTGCCATTGATGCTAGGGTTCATGAACCAGGAGATAACCCAAATAAAATTGACAAAGTTGTTAAGAGAAGTATAGATCAAGGTGTTACTTGGAGTGATGTTAATACAATTGTGTCGTATCCTGGTTATGGAAGGGAAAATGGGGCTGCTGCCATTGACCCAGCGATGCTAGAGGATAAAGAAACACAAACCATATGGATGATATATTCTCATACACCTGCTAGAATTGGACTTTGGAATTCAGAACCTGGAACAGGTTTTAGTGAAGAGAGATATCGTTTACTTTATGATACGAAAGGAAATTCATACACTCTACAAGAAGAGGGAAGAGTATTTGATGAAAATGGAGAAGAAACGTTAATGAAGGTAGATACAGAAGGATATGTATATAAGGAGGGTAAAGAAATCGGAAATATTTATTTAGCAGACAGCCAATTGTTTGAAAGTAAAACTTCCTTTCTACAAATTATATATAGTAAAGATGATGGAGTGACTTGGTCTAAGCCACGAGAATTAAATATGGAAGTAAAGGCACCTTGGATGCAATTTATAGGTTCAGGGCCAGGAGTTGGAATTCAACTTACCTTATCTAAATACAGAGGCAGACTGATTTTTCCTGTTTATTTTTCCAATACCATAGATAGAAAGATGTCTTGTGCTGTAATTTATAGTGATGATCATGGGGAGACATGGAAAATGGGGACATCTCCTAACGATGGTAGAAAAGCAGGAAACACTTTATTATCAGCAGAAACATTGGCAGAGACAGATTATGAATTAACAGAATCTCAAGTGGTTGAATTAGATAATGGAGATTTGAAAGCTTTTATGAGAAATCATAATAAAAAAAGGAGGACAGCAACATCCATTAGTAAAGATGGAGGAGAAACCTGGGGAGAAGTAGTGTTTCAAGATACGTTGCTTGATCCAATTTGTCAGGCATCTGTGATTAAATATCCGGACCAAGGGGATGGAAGGTGCCGGGTAATTTTTTCTAATCCTGCTGATGAAAAAGAAAGAGTAAATGGAACCATTCGATTAAGTGAAGATGGAGGAAAAACTTGGAGTTATTCTCGTTTGCTGAAAGAAGGAAGTTATGTATATTCCAGTTTAACAGTATTACCAAATGGTCATATTGGAATTTTGTATGAGACAGAAGAAAATGGAGATATGAAAAATTGTTTTACAACTTTTAGCCTAGAATGGATCATGGAGGGAGAAAACAAATGAAAAAATGGCAGTAGAAATGGCAGTTCATGCCTATGAACAAGGTGCAGCAGCTGTATCTTCAGTTCCGCCTTTTTATTATCCATTTCCCTTTGAAGCCATCTATGAATATTACCAGGCAATTTCAGACGCTACTCCCTTACCTATTATTGTCTATAGTATAGCAGCAACAACAGGGGTTGACATTGGAGTTGCTAGTATTCAGAAATTGGCACAAATACAAAATGTAAAAGGAATTAAATTTACATCCGTCAATCACTATGAAATGCAAAGGATCAGAGAAAAATTGGGAGAAGATTTTATTATTCTTTCAGGCTCTGATGAGATGTGTTTATCAGGGTTGCTGATGGGGGCTGACGGACTAGCCGGAAGTTTCTTTAATATGATGCCAGAGATTTTTATTAATATATATAATGCAGTACAAGAAGGAAAGATTGAAGAAGCTAGGGAAGCACTAATAATTGCAAATGATATTATTGAGATCTTTTTGAGGCATCAGTATTATCCATCTATGCGTGAAGCTTTAAAATGGATGGGAGTAGATTGTGGAAGAAATAGAAGGCCATTTAGGAGACTATCAAAGGAAGAGACAAACCTATTACGGCAAGAACTTTTAGAGCTTAAAAATAAAAAAAATATTACGGATATTCAATGTATAGATACATTATAAAATTTAGATCTAGATACCCATTAGATAAACCTAGGGGTTTTAGCCCTTAGGTTTTTATATTTTTTGTTATTAAGTAGGTTTTTAGCTAGTTTTATAAAAAGCAGTTTTGGTTATAAAAAAATGGATTTTATGATATAAATATAGCTTGTAAAAAGCATTCTAAACATAGTAACTTATATAACAAGTTACACAAAAAAAAATAAAAAAAACATGAAAAATAGTGACAAATATAGAAGATAAATAAAAACACAGATCTGGCTTGTGGTTTCATATATTATATGATATATTCTTTCTAATAAAAACAAATGTCTATGATACAAACACAGGGAGAGAAATATGAAGAAGGAAACGAAGTATTATATTGTAGATAAGGATGTATTACCAGAAGTTTTTTTAAAAGTGGTAGAGGCCAAACGATTGCTTGACATCGGAGAAGTATTAACAGTACAGGAAGCAGCGGATCAGGTAGGAATGAGTAGAAGTTCTTTTTATAAATATAAAGAATCAATTTTTCCTTTCTATGAAAATACAAGAGGTAAAACCATTACCCTAGCTTTAGAATTACATGATGAACCCGGATTGCTCTCTCATCTTTTAAATGTAATTGCTAAGACAGGAGCGAATATCTTAACAATCAATCAAAATATTCCTATCAATGGTATTGCCAACGTGACAATTAGTATAGAAACATTTCCTATGTTAGAAGACATTCATCATCTGATAGAAGAAGTAGAAGGCTCAAAAGGTGTGTTACGAACTAAAATTATTGCGAGGGAGTGACTGTTTTATGATTCAAATAGCGGTATTAGGATATGGAGTTGTTGGATCTGGGGTATTAGAAGTTCTTCAAACCAACCGAGAGAGTATCGATAGACGGGCTGGAAAAGAAATACGAATAAAATATGTATTAGATCGACGAGAATTTGCAGAGGATCCTGTATCTTCTATATTAGTACATGATATAGAGCCAATTTTAAATGATCCGGATGTGAAAGTCGTTGTAGAAGTGATGGGAGGCGTAGAACCAGCTTATACTTTTGTCAAAGAAGCTTTATTAAGAGGGAAAAGTGTAGTTACTTCTAATAAAGAATTAGTAGCTAAACATGGCCCTGAGCTTTTACAAATTGCTCGAGAAAAGAATATTAACTTTTTATTTGAAGCCAGTGTAGGGGGAGGTATCCCTATTATTCGTCCTTTAAACCAATCTCTTACTGCAGATGAAATCTATGAAATCACTGGGATCTTAAATGGAACAACTAATTTTATTCTAACAAAAATGAAAGAAGAAGGGCTTCCATTTGAAACTGTACTAAAAGAGGCTCAAGATTTAGGTTATGCAGAACGTAATCCAGAAGCAGACGTGGAAGGCCATGATGCTTGCCGAAAGATAGCAATTTTATCTTCATTAGCTTTTGGTATGCATGTAGATTTTGAAGATATTGATACGGAAGGAATTACCAAGATATCTCAAGTAGATATGGCTTATGCAGCTAAAATGGATCGTGAAATCAAGCTTGTAGCAACTAGTAAAAAGAAAGATCATGAAGTATGGGCTAGGGTATCTCCTGTGTTACTTCATATGGATCATCCATTATCTAATGTTCATGGAGTATTTAATGCTATTTATGTTAAAGGCAATGTAATTGGTGATGTTATGTTCTATGGTAAAGGAGCAGGAAAATTACCCACAGCCAGTGCTGTTGTAGCAGATATTATTGATGCAGTAAAACATTTACAAAGAAATATTATGGCTTTTTGGAGCACAGAGAAAATGGAACTATTGGATATCAGACATGCGCCAGCTCAGTACTTTATTCGGATAGCTTATACAGATGTAAAGGTAGCTATGGACCTAGTAGAAAATTTATTTGGTAAGGTGGATTTTATCCAGTTAAAAGAGGCAACAGATGAGATAGGATTCATAACCAATGAAGCGATAGAAAATGAACTTATTGAAAAAATAGAGAAATTATCTAAATCAACTGGTATAAAAGAGGTTCGTAATAAAATTCGTGTAGAATAAATTAAACTTAAGAGAAATCAGGTGTAAGACATGTTTACAGTAAAGGTACCCGCGACAACGGCCAATATGGGGCCTGGATTTGATTGCATTGGTATGGCGTTAGATATCTATAATACAATCACTGTTGAGGAAATTTCAGAAGGCTTAGAAATTGTGATTAAAAACCCTCAAGAGATAGATATCCCAACAGATGAAACCAATTTGATTTACCAAACCATAGTAGAGTTCTATAAAAAAATCAATCGACCTATACCTGGGCTACGGTTAGTACAAGAGGATCAAATTCCAAGTACACGTGGCCTTGGCAGCAGTGCAGCTTGTATAGCCGCAGGATTACTTATTGCCAATGAACTATCAGGTGTAGGTTATAGCAAAGAAAAGCTGGCTACTATGGGAGCTATCATAGAAGGACATCCAGACAACATTGTTCCAGCTTTATTAGGAGGAATGGTTACTGCTGTCTTAGAAGATGAAAAGTTACATTATGTTCAGTTTCCTTTACCCATCCGGCTTTCCTTTGCTTTATTGATTCCAAGTTTCCCTCTTTCTACAGAATATGCTAGGGCTATTATCCCTCGAGAGATTACACTAGAAGATGGAATTTATAATACATCAAGAGCGGCCTTACTCATTGCCGCCATGATGAGCGGTCAAGTGGAGCAATTGCAAGTAGCTATGCAAGATTGCTTTCATCAACCCCATCGATCCGTCTTGGTTCCTCAAATGGATCAGATCTTTGAACAAGCGTTATCCTACGGAGCAAAAGGTGTTTTCCTTAGTGGAGCAGGTCCTACATTGATTGCTGTCATTGAAAATCCAGAGGTGTTTTCAAGTAAAATGGAAGAATTTTTGCCTACATTAGATAATGATTGGCGTTTAAAGATTGTATCATCTAGTAAAGAAGGCGCCATCGTCGTTGAGTTATAAATGTAGCTCAACAGAAAGAGGGGGGAGTGAAAGAATTATGAAATATGTGGTGATTTTAGGAGATGGAATGGCAGATGAGCCAATTGCTGAGCTAGGTAATCTTACGCCACTACAAAAAGCAGACAAGCCTATGATGGATTGGTTAGCGAAACATGGAGAAGTTGGATTATTGCAGACTATTCCTGAAGGTTTAGAACCAGGAAGTGATACTGCCAACTTGTCCGTTCTTGGGTATGATCCCAAGGTATATTATACGGGACGTTCTCCACTAGAAGCTGTAAGTATGGGAATTCGGTTACAAGAGAATGATATCACTTATAGATGTAATCTAGTGACCTTATCAGAAACAGAACCTTATGAAGAAAAGACTATAGAAGATCATAGTGCAGATGAGATTACTACAGAAGAAGCGATTCAATTAATAGAAGCTGTAAAAGCATATTTTGAGACAGAAAACATTCGTTTTTATCATGGAATTAGCTACAGGCATTTAATGCTATGGGAAGGTGGGCCTCTTGATGTTTGCCTGACTCCTCCCCACGATATTTTAGAACAAAGTATAAAAAAATATCTTCCACAGGGAGAAAAATGTGATATAATTTTAAAAATGATGAAACAAAGTTATGGTATCTTAAAAAATCATCCGGTGAATCAAGCAAGGATAAAAAAAGGATTGAGACCTGCTAATTCTTTATGGTTTTGGGGAGAAGGAAAACGACCAGAACTTCCTTCTTTTGAAGAAAAATATAGATGTAAAGGCTCTGTCATTTCAGCAGTTGATTTAATTAAAGGTATTGCTTTAGGCAGTGGTATGAATTCAATTGATGTGGAAGGGGCTACAGGAAATATTCATACCAATTATCAAGGAAAAGCTGAAGCAACGCTAGAGGAGTTAAAACGAGGCCAAGATTTTGTATATCTACATATTGAGGCACCTGATGAGTGTGGACACCGCCATGAAATCCATAATAAGGTGAAAGCTATTGAACAAATCGACAAATATCTTGTGGAACCTATCAAAACGACTTTAGATAAATGGGGAGAAGATTATCGTATTTTGATTTTACCGGATCATCCAACACCCTTACGTCTACGTACCCATACTAGTGATCCCGTTCCCTATATTCTCTATGACAGTAGAAGTCATTCCTATCATGAAGAATATACTTATGATGAAGCAGCTGCAAAAGCTACAGGGATTTATTTTACGGAAGGTCATAAATTTATGGATTATTTTCTAGAAAAAAGTCTATAAATTGTATAAAGGTGTAGGCAAGAATTTAGCTTGTATATTTTGAACTAGCATGTTTTTGTACTTTTCTTGTATTATAGATAGGAAATCAGAGGAGGGACATTTGTGTTAATCGTAAAAAAATTTGGAGGAAGCTCCATTGCAGATGCAGAAAAAGTTTTTAATGTAGCACGTCGAATAGCACATTCTTATGATGAAGGAAATGATGTTGTTGTTGTACTATCAGCACAAGGGGACACAACAGATGATTTAATCGCAAAGGCAAAGGAAATAAATCCCAAGCCGTCACGTCGAGAAATGGATATGCTTCTTTCAACAGGAGAGCAACAAGCTGTAGCATTAATGGCAATGGCTTTAAATAGTATGGGTTATTCTGCTATTTCTTTAAATGCCCATCAAGTGGGAATGTATACTAGCTCAACTTATAGCAATGCACGTTTAAGAAACATCGATACTGAGCGGGTTATGGCTGAGATAGAGAGAAAAAATATTGTTTTGATCACAGGATTTCAAGGTATGAATCGATTTGATGATATTACAACGCTTGGTAGGGGCGGATCAGATACAACTGCTGTTGCCTTAGCCGCTGCTTTAAAAGCGAATCGATGTGAAATATATACTGACGTAGATGGCATTTATACAGCAGATCCTAGAGCCGTAGAAAGTGCTACGAAGTTATCAGAAGTTACTTATGATGAGATGCTAGAGCTGGCATCCCTTGGAGCACGGGTACTCCATAATCGCTCTGTAGAACTTGCAAAAAAGTACCATGTAGAGTTAGTTGTACGGTCTAGCTTAAACTATAATGAAGGAACTGTTGTGAAGGAGGTTTGTAAGATGGAAAAAATGTTGATAAGTGGGGTTGCAACAGATAAAGATGTGGCTAGAATTTCAGTTATCGGGGTTAGTGATGAACCTGGAATCGCTTTTCATCTCTTTAGGCTACTAGCCAAACATAAAATCAATGTGGATATTATTTTACAATCAGTTGGCAGAGAAGGTACAAAAGATATTACTTTTACGATTGCTAAAGACCATTTAGAAGAAACATTGCAAGTATTAAAAGAGAATCAAGAAAGGCTCACATTTAAAGAAATGGCCTATGATGAAAATGTAGCTAAAGTGTCTGTAGTAGGGGCTGGTATGGCAAGTAATCCAGGAGTAGCGGCTAAAATGTTTGAAGCTTTGTATGATGCTCATATTAATATTCAAATGATTTCTACTTCAGAGATTAAAATATCCGTTCTTATTGAAGAAGATAAGGCAAAAGCAGCTATGAATGCGATTCATGATAAATTTCAATTAGGAAATATCAAAGCACGGAGATAAATAAATGAAAAGGTTTAATCAAAGATATTGAGTGAAATACTCGGTATCTTTTTTTGTGTATAAAAAATTCCTTGTAGCGAAGAGGTAAATCATCTATAATAAAAGTGATTGATTTTAAGAAAAGAGGAAAAGATATGACTATTGCACAGCAATTGCAAAATGAATTTCAAATCCAAGCATTTCAAGTAGAGAACACTATACAATTGATTGACGAAGGAAATACCATCCCCTTCATTGCGCGATATAGAAAAGAAAAAACAGGTTCTTTAGACGATGTAATTCTTCGAGATTTTCATCAGCGTCTTCAATACTTGCGAAACTTGGAAGAAAAGAAAGAACAAATTTTAGAAACCATTCAAGGGCAAGGAAAGCTAACAGAAGAAATTAAAAAGCAACTACAAAAAGCCAGCACTTTAGTGGAATTGGAAGATATCTATCGGCCTTTTCGACCCAAACGACGAACGAGAGCCACTATTGCCAAAGAAAAAGGGTTGGATCCCTTGGCAAAAATTATATGGGAGCAAGATTCAATAACCTCTTTTGATACTCTTATAGAACAGTATATCAATCCTGAGCAAGAGCTTGTAACGAAAGAAGAAGTGATCCAAGGAGTACAGGATATTATTGCAGAACAAATATCAGACGAGCCTACCTACCGTCAACATATTAGGAATATAACTTTTAACAAAGGAACTTTAGTGAGCAAAGCAAAAGATGCTACAGAAGTTTCTGTATATGAAATGTATTATGATTACGAAGAAGCACTAAAAAAAATTCCTGGACATCGGATATTGGCTATGAATCGTGGAGAAAAAGAAAAAATTTTAACAGTGAAAGTAGAGGCTCCTGTAGAAGATATTATTCAATATTTAACCTATCAAACGATTAAAACAGGACAAGAAGAAATCAGGTCACTTTTGCAAGTCACTGTTGAAGATAGTTATAAGCGCCTGATTGGTCCTGCTATTGAAAGAGAAATCCGAAACGAATTAACGGAAAAAGCGGAAGAAGGTGCCCTTAAAGTATTCTCTGAAAACTTACAGCAATTATTATTACAACCTCCAATTTTAAATAAGATTGTACTTAGTATTGACCCAGCTTATCGGACAGGTTGTAAAGTAGCTGTAGTGGATCATACAGGTAAAGCATTAGATACAACCATTATCTATCCAACTCCACCTCAGAAAAAAATAGAAGAAAGCAAAAAGGTTCTTACTCAAATGATTGAAAAATATCAGGTTGACCTTATTGCTATTGGAAATGGAACAGCCTCAAGGGAAACAGAGCAGTTTGTAGCAGAACTTATTCAAGAACTTTCTCGAAAGATCTATTATGTCATTGTAAATGAGGCAGGGGCCTCTGTCTATTCTGCATCTCCTATTGCAGTAGAAGAATTCCCAGATTTTGATGTATCCTTACGTAGTGCAGTTTCAATTGCAAGGCGATTGCAAGACCCTCTTGCAGAACTAGTTAAAATAGATCCGAAATCCATTGGTGTTGGACAGTACCAACATGATATGAATCAAAAACGTTTAGAAGAAACCCTGCAAGGGGTAGTAGAAAATAGCGTAAACCAAGTGGGAGTGGATGTAAACACAGCATCTTTTTCTTTACTGCAATATATAGCAGG
The DNA here is from genome assembly GCA_012799415.1 of Candidatus Epulonipiscium sp. Taxonomy (GTDB): domain Bacteria; phylum Bacillota; class Clostridia; order Lachnospirales; family JAAYNZ01; genus JAAZLH01. Next base: position 18,995 of record JAAZLH010000159.1, read on the forward strand.
GATTAGTAATCGAGTAGCAAAAAATATTGTAATCTATAGAGAAGAAAAAGGAGCTTTTACAAAACGAGAAGAACTTTTAAAAGTTCCTCAATTAGGACCCAAAGCTTTTGAACAATGTGCTGGATTTTTACGTATCCGAGAAGGAGAGAATATATTAGACAATACGGGGGTACACCCTGAATCTTATCATGTTGTCACTGGCCTACTAGATGAACTTGGTTATACTTTAAAAGATATTCAGGATAATCAGCTTAAGGCAGGCTCTATTTCTACCATAGAACTTCTAGCAGAAAAATTGCAGGTAGGGCAAGAGACCCTAAAAGATATTTTACAAGAATTAGCGAAACCAGGGCGGGATCCAAGGGAAGAAATGCCTCAACCCATCTTGCGGCAAGATATCCTAGCCTTAGAAGATCTAAAAGAGGGTATGATATTAGAAGGTACTGTTCGAAATGTGATAGACTTTGGAGCTTTTGTGGATATTGGTGTGCATCAAGATGGTTTGGTGCATATTTCTCAAATGGTAGATCGGTATATTAAACACCCATTAGAAGTAGTAGCCATTGGTGATATTGTAAAAGTAAAAGTCATTCAGCTAGATGTAGCCAAAAAAAGAATAGGACTTAGCATGAAAGGTTTATAGATATCTATAAACCTTTCTGTAAAGAGAAAAGGAGATAGAGTAAGATGCTACTTATAAAAAACGGACGTATTTTAACAATGACAGATCAAGATTATGAGCAAGGAGATATTTTAATTGAAGGTACAAAAATCATAGAAGTAGGAGAAGATATTTTTCCGCCTGAGGGGACAGAAATTATTGATGCAAAAGGAACTTATGTTACTCCTGGCTTTATTGATGCCCATTGCCACCTTGGTATGTGGGAAGATGGTATTGGTTTTGAAGGAGCTGACGGGAATGAGGATACAGATCCTATAACGCCGCAGTTATCTGCCATAGATGCTATTAACCCATTTGATCCTTGCTTTAAAGAAGCTTATGAACACGGTATTACCACTGCTGTTACAGGACCAGGTAGTGCCAATGTAATTGGAGGACAATTTGTAGCTTTAAAAACCTATGGACGTAGGGTAGAAGAAATGATTTTCAAATCACCTGTGGCCATGAAAATTGCCTTAGGTGAAAATCCAAAACGGGTATATGATGAAAAAAATCAAAGCCCAACGACTCGTATGGCTACAGCAGCTTTACTTCGTGAACATTTGAGAAAAGCCCAAGAATATCAACAAAATAAATTAGATGCCCAGGAGGATGAAGAGCTAGACAAGCCAGAATATGATATTAAATTAGAAGCTCTTGCTCAGGTGTTGGATGGCAAACTTCCTGTAAAGGCACATGCCCATCGTGCTGATGATATTTTAACAGCTATTCGAATAGCTAAAGAATTTAATTTAAAAATGACAATAGAACATTGTACTGAAGGACATCTAATTGCAGATATTCTTAAAGAAGAAGGGTATGCTCCTATCCTTGGACCTCTGTTTTCTGATCGCTCTAAGGTAGAATTAAAAAATATGAGTATGAAAGCGCCGGGGCAACTAGCTAAAGTAGGAATCCCTTTTGCTATGATGACAGATCATCCTGTTATTCCTATTCAATATCTACCAGTTGTTGCAGCTCTTAGTGTTAGAGAAGGTTTAGAGGAAATGGAGGCACTCAAATCTATTAGTCTTTATGCAGCACAGATTGTTGGTATTGATGATAGGGTAGGTAGTATAGAAAAAGGAAAAGATGCTGATATTGTGCTTTGGACAGGGCACCCCTTTGACTATATGACGCGTACAGAAAAGGTTTTAGTGAATGGAAAAGTTGTTTATGATGCATC
>JAAZLH010000160.1 GCA_012799415.1 Candidatus Epulonipiscium sp.
ACTTCTCCTGCTACTTCATCTACAATAGGAGATAACATTCTACAGGGTCCACACCATGGTGCCCAAAAATCAATGAGTATTGGTTGATTTGATTGCATTACTTCTGTTTCAAAATTTTCCTTTGTAATCGTTATAGCTGCCATGATTTTTTTCCTCCCTCATTTTGTTTTTCTTTTACTAATGGTTTTGTAGGTAGTAAAACTGCTACTGCCATAAAAACAACTCCTGTTAGTAAAAGGCCTACAAACCCTATATTCAATAGAGCAGGATATTTTTCTGATATATTAAATAAGGTAAGCTTTCCTGCATCCATAGCACTAAAGAGTCCTATCCCTTTAAACCAACCATAGCTTAGAGAAAATGCAAAAGCACCCAAAAGCCCTCCAAAAATAGTTGCAATTGCTTTTTTAAATCCATCTCCTCCAGATGCTGCTACACAGGTTCCAGGACAAGTTCCAATTCCTCCAAACCCAATTCCAAAAATTAGACCTCCAATAATCACACCTAAATTGGTACTTTTCACACTTAAGTGAGAGATATTAAATATACCGATTAGGTCTGCCAAGAATAACAAACTACTGGAGAAACCAATTGAAAATACAATAGTTTTCATCAACGATAGGTCTTGAAGCCGTAACATAGCTAATAATTTTTTCGGATGAGAAGCTCCAACTAAATAGAGAGCAAAACCAAATAACCCACCTAAAATAATTGCTTGTAATATCTGCATACTATTTCCCCACCTTTCCTAAACTTTTACGTTCCATGATAATGGCTGTTGGAATCGCCACTGCAAAAACTGCTGCTGCAAAAAGATATCCACTAACACTACCTTGCATCATACCACTCATCATATGCCCACTGGTACAGCCATCCGCCATTCTAGCTCCAAACAAGATTAAAAATCCTCCTATGAAACTTGGAATATAGGTTTTTAAAAAGCTTTGTTTTTGTTTTGGCAATTCTGGAACTTCACCGATATAAGGTATTTCACTTGATTTTCTTTTACGATTTAACAAATATGCTACATAAGCCCCTGCTGGAATTGCAAGAACAAATATAAAATCATAATTGATTGGATGTTTTATATTCTTTGCTAGTTTTCCGTCACTTTTGTCATAATAAGCATTTGTACTTTTATATCCACTATCTCTGCTACTATCCTCTGTTATTACATTAGGATTAATCACACTATGAACCATTCCTGTCAAAACGCTAAACTGTGTTGATACTCCAATTGGTTTTATGACTAAAGCTGCTAAAAAAAACACAGTCCCAAGAATCATTCCATGTAAAATCCATCTGTTTTTTTTCATTTTCACATGCCTCGCTTTCAGATTTCTTTTTAATTTAATTGTTTATTTATCTCTATTATATCTATTTGTTAAAATTTATCTGTGAGTTAGTCACATAAACTAAGACTCCGTTCAGCGGAGGTTTTAACTTCCTCTGCTACGTACCTTTGCTTTTGTTAATAACATTTTAGATTTTTCTGGTTTTTTTGATTTTTTCTGTTATAATAGAAGGCAGAAATAGGTTATAACTATATACTATTTCCCGCTTTATTTTCTGAAATATTTAAAAATTATAAAAACAAAGGAGTGTTGTAGAAGATGAGACTTGAAGGTAAGGTAGTTGTAGCACAAGGAGGAGGACCAACTGCAGTTATAAATCAATCTTTGGTAGGAGCGGTACTTGAATCTAGAAAGTTTCCTCAGATTTCAAAGGTATATGGCGCAATTAATGGTGTTGCTGGTATTATCAATGAAGATTTTCTTGATTTAACACAAGAAACCACTCATAATCTTGAACAAGTTGCTATTACCCCTTCTTCTGCATTATTTTCTACAAGGGATAAACCCGATGAAGCATATTGCAAAGAAATATTTAAGGTATTTCAAGCACATGATGTCAGATACTTTTTTTATATCGGGGGAAATGATTCTGCTGATACAGTACGAATTGTAAATGAACAAGCTGAACAATCTAATTATGAATTGCGAGCCATACATATTCCCAAAACGATTGATAATGACCTACTAATCAATGACCATACACCAGGCTATGGCTCTGCAGCAAAATTTGTTGCCCAATCCTTTATAGGCATTAATTTAGACAATAGAGCTTTACCTGGTGTACATATTGGGGTTGTAATGGGACGCCATGCAGGTTTTTTAACTGCTGCATCTTCTATTGCTCAAAAATATCCCGATGATGGACCTCATCTTATTTATCTTCCTGAGAGACATTTTAAAATAGAAAATTTTTTGCAGGATGTAAAAAATGTTTATGACCAACATGGAAGGTGTATCATTGCCGTTTCAGAGGGAATACAGGATGAAAATGGGGTACCCATTGTGACACAGCTTGTAAAACGGGAAGAGGATGCACATGGAAATGTCCAGCTCTCTGGTACCGGGGCTTTAGGGGATCTTCTTTCTCAACAGATCAAAAATAAATTAAATATTCAAAGGGTAAGATCTGATACCTTTGGGTATTTACAAAGATCTTTTATGGGATGTGTATCAGATATAGATCAACAAGAAGCTAGGGAAGTAGGAGAAAAAGCTGCCCAATTTGCTATTTGGCATAACATTGATGGTTCCATTACCATTCATAGAACAGGTTATTATTCCGTTGATTATAAACTAACAGCTTTACATGAGGTTGCTGGTAAAACAAAATTGATGCCGGATGAATTTATTAACCAAAAGGGGAATCATGTAACAGATGCTTTTAAATACTACTTAACTCCTCTTCTAGGATCTCATATGCCAGCTGCCAGCATGCTTAGAGCACCTAGGGCTGAAAAAATTCTTAAAAGATAACAATAGTGATGGATTTCTAACTAAAAATAGAGATCAAAAAGCCTATAAACTAGATCTTTTTTCATCATCTAGTCTATAGGCTTTTATTGTATTTTTTAAAGATGTCTTGGGCATTGATCTCCATTTGTAAACCATCTACATGGTTTGCATCCTAAACATGTAGCAATCTCTTTTCTATCCTTTATATGATTTACAAAGTTATGATCTGCAAGTTGCCCTCTACCTATGGCAACAAAATCTACTAAGTCATGTTCAATCAAATATGAAGCTTGTTCTGGTGTCTTTATTGAATTTACTGCAATGATAGGAATGTCTACTTGCTCCTTTATTTTCGTTGCACTATAGACAATCCAATTACCTGGGAAATCTTCTGGTATTTCTCCCTTAATTGGAGTATTGTCAAATCCTGTAGAAATATGGAGAAAATCCATTCCCAAAGTTTCAAATTTTTTGGCCATAACTATACTGGTTTCTAGGTCTGGCTCATTACAGCCCATTCGAATTCCTACAATAAAATCTTCTTTTACCTTTTTTTTGATCCCTTTAAAAATTTCTGCCGCAACCCTTAATCTATTATCTAGATTTCCTCCATATTCATCTGTTCGATTGTTTATTTTACTAGAAAAAAACTGGGTCATAAGATAGGAGTGGGCCCCATGAAGTTCAATCCCATCAAAGCCTGCTTTTTCTGCCCGAATAGCCCCTTGAATGAAATCATCTTGCAATGCATGAATCTCTTCAATAGTCATAGCCCTAGCTACAATATCTCCTTTTTGATAATTAGAAGAACTTATTCTATCCCCAGTCACCGCTTGGGGTGTTCTGAGCCCTGCATGATGAAGTTGTATCATTACCTTTGCATCATTTTCATGACAAACCTGAACTAACTTACTTAATCCCTCTATATAATCATCAGACCAAATCCCTAGTTGATCTTGAGATAATCTTCCTTTTTGATTCACACAGGTGGCCTCTACAATAATTAGGCCTGCTCCCCCTTTGGCAATATTCTCATAATGTTTTATATTCTTCTTTGATACAAAACCTTCTTCATTTGCAAAAGAGAAGGTAACCATAGGTGGCAATACGATCCTATTTTTGATTTCTAAATTTCTCATTTTTTTTGATGTAAAAAGGGTGCTCATTATTTCCCCTCCCCTTCATGAAATTCTTTCTTCCTAAATTATCTCTGTTACATCCTACACAATCTGATCCATCACCCAGCTTGTTCTTGCTCCTGTTTCCCCTGTGCTAGGACATTCAGCCTTTCCGTTGATTTCATTTACAATGGTTTGGATAAGAGGTTGTTGTATATGGATTGGGTTTTCTATTGGAAATTCCACAGTTTCTTCTTCTGTGATAAGAGCAATAGGCTCAGAACCAAAAGTAGAAAAAACAATTTTACCTTTACTCCCAATGATTTCATTTTGGTCGTAGTTTTCAAAGGCCGAGAAACACCATATACCAATACCTTGGATCCCTGACTCAAAAACAAAAGTAGCACTTACAATATCATCTGCCTCATATAACCCTGCTTGATTACCGGCCATTCCTTTTGCCTCTTTTATAGGGCCTAAAATATAATCTAAAATATCTAGGGTATGACATCCAATATCATGAAATATACCACCACCAGAAATTTCTGGTATGACGCGCCATGGCAGTTTTTCTTCTTTCGTCTGACTCAGTGGTCGTTGAAAATTTCTGACCGTAACAAACCGTACTTCTCCAATGACTCCACTGTCAATTAATTCTTTTATTTTAATAAAGCGGGGTAAAGCTCGTCTATAATACGCTACATATAAAGGAATGCCGGCATCCTCACAAGCCTGAATCATCTCTTGGCACTCTGTATGATTAAGTGCCATAGGTTTTTCTACATAAACAGGTTTTTTGGCTCTTGCGCATTGTAATACATATTCCTTATGAAAAGCAGGTGGTGTAGCTATATAAACCGCTTCTACATCAGGATCATTGATTAAATCCTCTGCATCATCATACCATTTTGGCACATCATGCCTAGCGGCATAATCTTTTGCAAGTTCTCCATTTCTTCTCATAACAGCAACTAATTTGGAGTGATCTGCTTTTTGAAATCCTGGCCCACTTTTTACTTCTGTCACATTTCCACACCCAATAATACCCCATCCTATTGTTTTCAACTCATTCACCCCTCAACTGTGCCCATTCATTTTCTTTAAATCCTATAAGAATTATATCTTCTCCAATTAGTAGTGGACGCTTTACTAGCATGCCACTGCTTGACAATAATTCTATCTGCTCATCCTCTGTCATAAGAGATAATTTATCCTTTAACCCTAATTCCCTATATTGAATACCACTGGTATTAAAAAATTTCTTTATTGGAAACCCACTATCAGATATCCACTTTTTTAATTCTTCAAAAGTAGGATTTTGTTCTACTATATGTCTATCTTCATATTCAATTTTATTTTCATCTAACCATTTCTTTGCTTTTTTACAAGTCGTACATTTTGGATATTGTATAAATAAATAGGCCATTTTGTATTTTCCTCCAATCATCATATTGTATTTTACATCTTAAAATTAGAGTTTTCACATATGAAAACTCTAATACCATTATATAGAAAGATTTAGACTCACGTCAAGATCTTACCCTAAACCCAATAGGTGATGATTGATATTAAAACACTCTAAACGCACCTTATCTTTTTTATATATACAGCCCGTATAATAGTAAAATAGATCATCTGAAATGCCAAATAACCTACCATAACAATCAGGCCATTGGTGAATAAATTTCCTCTTAGTAAATTTGATAAAGATTTTAAAGCAAAGAAAGAATGTAACGTACTAACAATAAAAGGCAAGAAGAAGATAATCCCTATTTGTTTTGTTATGATCTTATTTATTTCCTTCTCTGTAGCCCCTATTTTACTTAAAATCCCGTATTCTATTCCATCCTGCTTTATTTCATTAAATAATTTAAAGTAAATGATGCTTCCAGAAGCTATAAAGAAAAGAAATGCAATAAAGAACCCTATAAAAAGAGTCATCCCATAAGTTTTTTGAAGTCCACTATATGGAATAATCTTAGAAAAATAACTTCTATTATATTCCTCTCCTAGCATATCACTTATTTCTTGAGATGCTTTATAAGAATCCTGCCAGGGATCCAAATTAATACCGTTATATATAATGAGACTGTCTTTACTAGCCTTTTCCATTACTTCTTTATAATCTTCATCATTTAAAATCAAAGCGTCAAAATAACCTACTTTGGTTAAAGCCATAATACCCCCGTGAATTTCTTTATCTAATTTAAAATTCTTCCTTTCACTACCAAGATCTAATTGGATTTCATCTAATTGAAGCATTCTACTATCCTGACTCACATCTACTATTGAATTATCATCCGTATAAGGATAATTGTAGACTACTTCTCCCTTCTTTATTTCTATTGCTTTCCTTTCTGATATCCTAGCCAATTGATTATAATCAACGTTTGATAATATAAAAAACTCCCTGTTTTTTTCTCCCTCTTCCGCTACTATCGGTAAAATAGCACCATTTACCCTATAAAAATCTTTAATCTTCACATCATGGCTCTGTAAAATCTGATCTATCCTTTCAATCACCGTATTGTCATCTAAGGTAGATCCTCTTTGTACAACAGCCATTTGCTGTGGTGTTTCAATTCCTGCTACTCTAGATATCTCTGTGTAAAATGAGTATATAGTCCCTGTGGCTGTAAATGTAATAGCACCTAATATAGCGGCTAAAAATAAAACTTTTGCAGTGTCCTGCAATTTAAATACCATCTGAGAATAGGCAACTAAATTTGTTTTTTTATAAAGTATATTTTCGCTTTTCAAAATGCGATTGGTTACTGCTATGCTAAACTGAGTCAGTAAGAAATACGTGCCAATAACAACAATGAGCGTTACAGGTATCATAGCTAGTGGTACAAGAACACCATCTACAAACCAAGCTACTGTATAACCTATAAGAATTAAAATGACTCCTACTATAGCTTTTACCTTAGAAAACTCAGGAATTGCTTTAGGCATTCTACTGGCTTTTAACTGATCTATAATTGCCTTATTTCTTATTTGAAAAAGCATAATAATACTAATTATCTCAAATAAAATAAGAAAGATCAAACTAGTGAGCCCCAAAGCTCTTAGAGATACATGAAAAGGTAGCTCAATTTCTAAAAATCCTTCCATGATCATAAAAAATAACTTTGAAAATACAGCGCCTGTTAAAATACCTGTTCCTACAGATAAAATTGATATAATTGTATTTTCTATCAGTACATACTTTTTAATTTGTTTTCTTGTCATTCCGTATAGAGAAAGAAGTCCGAACTCTTGTCCTCTAGATTTCAAAAATATAGAGGTGGAATAGCCCACAAATAAAATTGAAAATATAACTATAATAACCTGGCAGACGATCATACCATTAGCAGCACCCATTCGTGCTATTGGATGTCCCTCTACAGACTTTATATTAATTGATGGATGAAACACAAAGTTTGCGAATATAAAAAATGCTGTTACTGCAAAAGCATTACTTAAATAATACATAATATATCTGTACAAATTCCCTTTAATATTGCTTATAGCCATATTAGATATTTTCATTATATCCACCCCCAAGAAGAGATAAAGCATCTAGAATCTCCTTGAAAAATACTTGTCTTGTTGATTTCTTCACTATTTCTAAGAAAAACTGCCCATCTTTAATCATAACGATCCTATTACAAAAGCTGGCAGCAAAAGCATCATGAGTCACCATAACAATAGTTGCTTGTCTTTCTTTGTTAATTTTCTCTAAAGAACTCATCAAATCATGAGATGATTTGGAGTCCAAATTCCCTGTGGGCTCATCTGCTAATATAATTGCCGGCTCATTAATAAGTGCTCTAGCACAAGCTACTCTTTGTTGTTGTCCCCCTGATATCTCATAGGTTCTTTTATTTAAAATATCTTTTATATTGAGTATAGATGTGATATCCTCAACTTTTTTATCAATTTCCTTCTTTTTAAAATTCTCTAATACTAAAGGAAGTATTATATTTTCCTTTACTGATAGAGTATCTAGTAAATTAAAATTTTGAAATATAAATCCTAGATTATTTCTTCTAAATACAGCCAATTCATCATCTTTTAATTTATAAGGGTTTTGTTTGTTTATCAAAATTTCTCCAGAAGATGGAGAGTCTATAGTAGCTAAGAGGTTTAAAAGTGTTGTCTTACCACTACCAGATGGCCCCATAACTCCTACAAACTCTCCTTCCATTATCGTCATATTAAAATTATCCAAAGCTTTAACGGGTATTCCTTTCCCTCTACTTCCATATATTTTTGCTAAGTTTTTGGTTTCTAGTACAGCCATTTCATTTGCCTCCTACTATTTTAAATTCATATTTGCTATATCTAGTATAAAAAAACAAAGGAAATCTTGCTATCGATTTCCCTTTCAAATCTATCTTATATCTTACAATATTGTCATATTTCTTCATTTATAAATGGTAGATACTTTTACCGTCATAAAAGATAATGCTCGCCTTTGTGCCTATTCCTTCCGTAGATTCTACTAAAATACCATGTCCTAATCTATGGCATATATCCTTTGAAAGATAGAGCCCCATACCTGTAGACTCTAAATACTTTCTTCCATTCTCCCCCGTAAAAAATGGATTAAATACTCTAGTTATATCCTGCTTAGGTATTCCTACTCCTTTATCTTCTATTGAAAAAATTACTTTTTCATTTTCTTTTTCAAAATTAATAATAATAGATTTATCATTACTTTCTTTTACCTTAGAATATTTTATACTATTAGACATGATCTGACCAATAACAAATTTTATCCACTTTTTATCACTTTTCACCTTTATATTCTCATTAGAAATAATTTTAGGATAAATAGAATTTATGATAAAAGTGTTCTTATTTTCATTAATAACATTTCTTACAATCTCCAATAAATCTATTTCTTCTATTTTTAAATCTAATTCAAAGTTATTGACCCGTAATGTATATAAAGCCATTTCTAAACCATTAGATAACTTTTCTATTTCCTCTTGTATACTTTCATAGCTTTTTCCAGTACTTTCATCAGTGTTTTTATCTTTTTCATTGTCTAATATAAGCCGTATAACAGAAATAGGAGTTTTCATTTGGTGTATCCACCTATTATTGAAATCCACTTGAGTTTTATAGTTTTTTTTATATTTTTCTAATATTTCCTCATAAATCATATAATTAGTCGTTAATAATTCTTTTAATACATCATGTTCTTTACTTATGTGATCAGGTATATTAAATATATACTCCAGGTTATGACTATTGTCTAATCCCTCATTAACGATCTTATAAAATCTGATTTTTTTCATGTAGTCGATGGCCATCATAAGTATTAAAAATATCAACGATAATAGAAAGGCGTAGACTACATTTGCTAATTTAAGCCTATCTTTTCTAATAATTAAATCTAGCATCATAATCACTATAACAAAAAATGTATTTATAAAATAAAATAATATGTATACAAGCCTATCCCTTAAATAACTCTTAAAATCCATATTGTCACCTACCAAGTTTTTACTATAGAATATCCTTGTCCTCTTTTCGTCTGGATAGCATTGTATATACCTATATCTTCTAATTTTTTTCTAACCCTTGCAATATTAACAGATAAAGTATTATCATCTACAAAATCCATATCATCCCACAACTCTTCCAAAAGGGTTTCTCTTGCAACGATATCATGTAAATTGGACATAAGAATATATAATAAAGAAAATTCTTTTTTACTAAGTTCAATTTTTTTACCTTGCCACTCAACCATACTTTGGTATTTATATAGGTAGACTCCATCTATTTCATATATATCTGTAGATATGTTTTCTGCATATTCGCCGTATGTTCTTCTTATCATGCCTTTAACCTTTGCCAATAAGAGATCAAAGGAAAAAGGTTTGATAATATAATCATCTCCTCCATTTTCTATAGCCATTACTTGATCCATATCAGAAAATCTAGCAGACATAAATATAATTGGCACTTTAGATATACTTCTTATTTCTCTACACCAAAAAAAACCATCATAGTTAGGTAAATTGATATCTAAAAGAACTAGATGTGGATTTTCATCTATAAATTCACTCTTAATATTAGAATAATCCTTCACTGTCCTGACAGTATAATCATACCTTTCTAGTTTGTCTTTAATAAGATGCATAATCTTTTCATCATCTTCAATAATAAAAACTTTGTACATTCTATTCTCCTACTCTCCTAATATACCTTTTCTTCATTATAGATATTTAACTTCAAAATTCTAACTTAATCAGCATCACCTCATATTGTAACTCAATACGAATTCCCTTAAGTAAAATTGATTTCTATTTATTTAAATAAAAGAGAAATATATGGGTTTATGATATTCTTAGAATATGAACTTATATAACTACATACGATTATTTTTTAGAAAAGTAGTCATAAGTATGTTTTTATTTATAAAAATAAAGTATAAACTTTGCAGAAGGAAGTAATAATAGTTGCCCTAGCAACGTCCCTAATAACTTGGTCCCTATCAACATAATAACTAAGGTCTTTACATCTCCATATTCTCTTTTCCCTCGAAAAGCTTCGTCTGTTATTATTGCTGCTTTGGGATCAATAAAAATAGTTAATAAAATACTTGCAATTCCATTAATCATGCCTGATGATGCTGATATGGCTAATCTTTTATCTGGAACATAGATAGATGCATAATAGGCTGACAGTATCCCTATTGTATAGATACCTGTAATTAGTGCATTTACTAATAATATTTTTTTAGGTATATTCTTATATCTTAAACCATTAATCATATTTTTCTTGGGAACTACTGTATTTTTTGCTATGCGTTTTATATTGGCTATACTTAATGATTGTACAACTAAATTAGGTATAGATCCTGTTTCTTCAAGCTTTGAAACCGCCTTTGAAAACAACTTTAAAAATGTAGGTATGAATACTATACCTACTAAGGTTCCTATGGTTGCTGCTAAAATAACATATCGAACCTCAATAATTGGATCATACTCCATACTAATGCTTTCATCTATCATTTTTCCAATTAAAGGGCTTTGGAACATATTTGCTGTTCGTGAAATTAATACAACTAAATTAAATAATGAAAGAGATAATGCAAAATTTCCACTTTTTACAGAATTTAATCTAACAGAATAAGATAAAGTATCAATGATGTGAATAATAATGGTAAAAATTATTAACTTTAGTAACAGACTATTTCCTATAATCATTTATCTTCTCCTCATATCTACTCTCTGAAATATCTAAACATTAACATAAATACTAGCACTTCTTATTTCAAAGGTATATCATCTTAAGTATTTTCTATAATTTCCAATTTATCTCTAGCTTTTTATATTATACTATAAATTTTCTAAATAATAAATTTAATTCTATTTAATATAGTCTGAGATCGCTTTCTAACTATACTTGGTGATATAACTATATCTTTCAAGGCATTCCATTGTATATTACCTATCACATCTGATCGCTAAGGCTTTATAGATATCCATAGGTTTATGATAATACGAAATTTAATATCTATATATGGTACTAACTAGCTATGTTTTTTGATATAATATCTATATATTATACATTAGATTATATATAATAAAGTTTTGTTTTACACAGGAGGATAACGATGAGAGAATTGACAAGTATCCAAGAAAAAATTCTAGATAAGGCCTTATATTTGATTGGTAAAAATGGTTCCTTTAATGTACCTATAAGAGCTATCGCTAAAGAAGCAGATGTAAATGTAAGTGCAATTAATTATTATTTTCGTACCAAAGACGAAATGCTACGTCATGTAAAAGAATTTTACATAGATAATACAATTGCTGCTTATTCCGTATTAGATAATGAAGAATATAGTGATGAAGAAAAAATTATTTTACTTGGAAATGAAATTATGGAATATACATTAAAATATCCAGGCATCCTTACCATACTAAAAGAAGCAATAACTGAAAAAGAGTCAGATGAAACATCTGCTAAAATATTAGAAATAACAAATGCTATGAATGCAAAAATGGATAAGGTACTATCAAGAATTTTTAACCAAAATGCTGCTACTTTTCAATATAAAAAAATGATTTTCTTATCTTCAATCTTACATCCAGCTAGCAATTTTAATATTGAAAATTTTGATCAAAGGATTATAAAAGATAAGGAACAAAGATTAAAGTACATTACTTACATGGTAAAAACCCTTAAAAAAGATTAGAAGAATTAGTTTTTAGATAATTTTTGTTAAATTTAAAAGACAGTTTCGATAACAGTAAATTATAAATCGAAACTGTCTTTTTTGAAATACATTTTTAAAACCAAAACATTTTGTTTGAAACATATTGATTAAGTTTGTTAAATAATCTATAATCTAATTAGACAGCTGTTTAATTTATAACAATCTTAAGGCATAATCAATTACAAAATATTGAGGGAGGCTTTATCATGGCATTTAGTGATCT